>NZ_JBNGGC010000041.1:0-68077 GCF_049974565.1 Streptomyces sp. WG5
GGGGGGACCCTGTGGGAGAGTAGGACGCCGCCGAACAATCATTGCGAGAAGACCCCGCACCGGGAACGGTGCGGGGTTTTCTGCGTTTACTGTCTTTGTATGCGCTACGACCTGGTTATCTTCGACAACGACGGCGTCCTCGTCGACAGCGAGCCGATCTCCAATCGGCTCCTGGCCGGCTATCTGACCGAGCTGGGACACCCGACGTCCTACGACGACTCTTTGAGGGACTACATGGGCGCCGCCATGCACCGGGTCCATGACCTCATCCTGGAGCGGACGGGGCGGCGCCTGCCCGCGGACTTCGACGACGTGTTCCACCGGCGGGTGTTCGCGGCCTTCGAACGGGACCTGGAACCCGTGCCCGGCGCTGTCGGCGTGCTGGAGAAGCTCGCGGCGGACGGGGTGGCGTACTGCGTCGCCTCCTCCGGCAGTCATGAACGCATTCGGGTGGGGCACCGGAAGACCGGGCTGGACCGGTGGTTCGACGACGAGCGGATCTTCAGCTCCCAGGACGTGGGGCGAGGAAAACCGGCCCCGGACCTGTTCCTGTACGCGGCCGAGCGAATGGGGGTCGCTCCGGAGCGGTGCGCGGTGATCGAGGACAGCCCGCTCGGCGTGCAGGCGGCAGTCACGGCCGGGATGGATGTGTACGGGTTCGCCGCGATGACACCGGCGGCCAGGCTGACCGGGTCCACTCGGCTCTTCGGCGACATGGCGGAGCTGACCGACCTGCTGATGGGCCGGCAAGGCTGAAAGGCGCCGCTGACGGTCGAGTCCACCGGCTCGTTCCGGGCTCGACCGGGCCGATACGGTGGCGGGCATGAGCGGCCGCGCACAGCTGATGTGGGACGAGGCAGTAACGGGCTACGACTTCGGCCCCGAGCATCCGATGGACCCGGTCCGGCTCGCCCTGACCCGAGGACTGGTCGGTGCCCTGGGGCTCGACCGGGAGGCCGAGGTCGTCGCGGCCCCGGCGGCCGGCGAGTCGACGCTGCGGCTCGTCCACCGGGAGGACTACATCGACGCGGTGAAGGCGGCGTCGGCGGATCCGGGCGCGGCGGACAGCACGTACGGACTCGGGACGATCGACGACCCCGCCTTCGCGGGGATGCACGAGGCGTCCGCGCTGATCGCCGGGCAGTCGGTGGGAGCGGCGGAGGCGGTGTGGCGCGGCGACGCGCTGCACGCCGTGAACTTCGCGGGCGGACTGCACCATGCGATGCCGGGCGCGGCCTCGGGGTTCTGCGTGTACAACGACGCGGCGCTGGCGATCGCGCGGCTCCTGGAGCTGGGAGCCGAACGCGTCGCGTACGTCGACGTCGACGTGCATCACGGGGACGGGGTCCAGGCGGCGTTCTGGGAGGACCCGCGGGTCCTGACCGTGTCGCTGCACGAGCACCCGCGGACGCTGTTCCCGCAGACCGGATGGCCGGAGGAGACCGGTGCGGACCGCGCGCAGGGGTCGGCGGTGAACGTCGCCCTGCC
This sequence comes from Streptomyces sp. WG5, assembly GCF_049974565.1. Taxonomy (NCBI): domain Bacteria; kingdom Bacillati; phylum Actinomycetota; class Actinomycetes; order Kitasatosporales; family Streptomycetaceae; genus Streptomyces; species Streptomyces sp. WG5. Next base: position 1,489 of record NZ_JBNGGC010000041.1, read on the forward strand.
GGCGGGGACCGGGGACGCCGGGTGGCTGCGGGCGTTCCACGCCGTGGTGCCCGAGGTGATCGCGGACTTCCGGCCGCAGGTGCTGGTGACGCAGCACGGCGCCGACACGCACGTCGAGGACCCGCTCGCACACCTGGCGGTGTCGCTGGACGCGCAACGCGCCGTACAGGTGGCGTGTCACGAGCTGGCACACACCTACGCCGAGGGGCGGTGGGTGGCGCTGGGAGGCGGCGGGTACGCCGTGGTGGACGTGGTGCCGCGGTCGTGGACGCACCTGGTGGGGGTCGCGGCGGGGCGGCCGGTGGAACCGGAGACGGTGATCCCCGAGGGATGGCGGCAGGAGGTGTTCGCACGGACGCGGCAGCTCGGGCCGATGCGGATGACCGACGGCCGGTGGCCGGTGTCCTGGGCACCGTGGGAGGCGGGGTACGACCCTGCCGACCGGGTGGACCAGGCGGTGCTGGCGGCTCGACGGGCGGTGTTTCCGCTGCGCGGACTGCTCGCGTGACGGAACCCGCGGAAGCCGGAAGCCGGGAGCCGGAAGCCGGAGTGCGCGTGGTGCCCGCGGCGGGGCCGGCGTACGACTGCCCGCAGCCGAGCGGGGCGGGAACCTCCTCTCGGGTGTCGCGGGACGTTACGCCGACCGTGGGGCGATTCCCGCGTTCCTCGCTCCGCGGGCGGGCGGACGCGGCAGCATCGGTTTCGTGCTGACCCCTGGAGCTCTTCGGGCTCATCTTCTGGACGTTGGTCTCGCCGGACCCGTGGCGACTTCACGGGAGGCGAGTCTGCGGAGTTACCGGTTGTTCGCTGCCCGGGACCCGAGGGCGCTGATCGGAATCGACCCGGAAGGGGACTGGGGACAGCGGGACCTGCTCGGGCTGATGGCGGAGAGATGCGGGGTCTCGGCCGATCCGCACGACACTTCGGGCCAGGATGTGATTGACCCTGATCGGACACTGACGGCTCTGGACGCCTTCGCCGATCGGCTCGCCGTGGTCGCTCAGCGTCGCGGCCCGGTCCTCCTCGGCACCGGGCACCCCCATCGGCTCCTCCGTTTCTACGCCGCCTTGGCCGAGGCGTTGTCGGCGGCGGGATGTGCTGTCCTCACCCCGGCGCAGGGTCGCCGTGTCGACATAACGACCCGGTTCGGTCTACGCACGTACAACCTCGACTACGTCCGGGGAGTCGCGTTGGTGAGGGAACCCGCCGCCGGGCACGCCGGTGGTGAGCCCGGCGCACACACGCATTCACCGCTCCCGGTTCGTACCGCGCTGGCCGCCGCGGCCGAGGCCGGCGGGCCGCTTCCCGAGTTGGTGATCGGGGACCACGGATGGGTCTGCGGAGCAGGTCAGCTGGGGTTCGAGGCCATCGGTCCGGCCGATACGGACGATCCCGCTCTCTTCGTGGGTCAGGCAGAGGGGTCCGTGTCCGTCGTCGTTCCGCTTGATGACGCTGTGCGGTCTGAGTACTACCGGCCGCTTACCCGCTACGTACTCAATCGAGCGTGTCTGTCACGGTAGGGGAGCTGTGGGGTGCACCTCTTCCCCATTCGCATCACCCGCCCCTACATTGGGGAGTGAGCACGCAACGACGAAGAGTCACCGGAAGGGGAAGCCGGTGGCCGTCGAGTGCGGAAGGTTCAGGTGTGTCATGGCTGCAGCAGGCGAAAGGCCTCTGAACGAGGTTCAGTTCCTGACCGTGGCGGAGGTCGCCTCGGTGATGCGCGTGTCCAAGATGACCGTGTACCGGCTGGTGCACAGTGGTCATCTGCCCGCGATCCGGGTGGGACGGTCGTTCCGCGTCCCGGAGCAAGCGGTTCACGAGTACCTCCGTGAAAGCTATGTGGGGGTGGAAACGGCCTGACGGCGGCCCGGGGAGGCTCTCAGGGCTCGTCAGGGCCTCTCCCGGCCTCCGGGACCTCCCTCGGCACCTCGATTACGACCTCAGCGCTCGGGCGGGTAGGCTAGCCCCTCGTAGGTCGTGTGGGCCCATGGCGCCCAACAACCGAGTGATGAGAAGTGAGCGAGGGTAGTCGTGGGCTCTGTTATCAAGAAGCGGCGCAAGCGGATGGCCAAGAAGAAGCACCGCAAGCTGCTCAAGCGCACGCGCGTTCAGCGTCGCAACAAGAAGTAAGCGACGCTGCGCCGTCAGCGTGGTCTGTGGCCCCCCACCGCATCCGGTGGGGGGCCACAGTCGTATCCCGGGTGCGAGGCTCCGGACGTGGGGTACGACCGGGCGTTTTCCGTCACGTGCCGCATCCGGCGGTCATCACAGCGCAACACCGACCGGCTAAGTTGGCCGGCGGGCGGGGAACGCGGCAGGGTACGCAGTAGGGCGGAAGGAAGGCGCTGGTCTTGGGCAAGGTCGTGCTCGTCACCGGAGTGGCCCGTCAGCTGGGGGGCCGGTTCGTGCGGCGCATCCAGCGTGATCCCGACGTGGACCGGGTCGTGGGGGTGGACGCCGTCCCGCCGGAGCACCATCTGGGCGGCGCGGACTTCGTCCAGGCCGACATCCGGCAGTCGGCCATCGGGCGGGTGCTCGCCGAGACGGGCGCCGACACGGTCGTCCACATGGACGTCACGGGTACGCCGCTGGGCGGCGGCAGTCGGACGTCGGTCAAGGAGACCAACGTCATCGGCACGATGCAGCTGCTCGGCGCCTGCCAGAAGTCGCCGACCGTGCGGCGGCTCGTGGTGAAGTCCAGTACGAACGTGTACGGGTCCGCGCCGCGCGACCCGGCCGTCTGCACCGAGACCACTGCGCCCAAGTCCCTGCCCAGCGGCGGCTTCGCCAAGGACGCGGTCGAGGTCGAGGGGTACGTACGGGGCTTCGCGCGCCGTCGGCCGGACGTCGCGGTGACCGTGCTGCGGTTCGCCAACATCCTCGGTCCGGGGGCGGAGACGCCGCTCGCCTCCTACTTCGGGCTGCCGGTGCTGCCGACGGTGTTCGGCTACGACCCGCGGCTGCAGTTCGTGCACGAGGACGACGTGATCGAGGTGCTGCGGCTCTCCTCGCACGAGCCGCGGCGGGGCACGCTGAACAGCGGCACCTTCAACATCGCCGGCGACGGTGTCCTGACGCTTTCCCAGTGCTCGCGCCGGCTGGGCCGCCCGACGGTGCCGCTGCTGCTGCCCGCGGTCACCTGGGCGGGATCGCTCGTGCGTACGCTGGGGATGACGGACTTCTCCCCCGAGCAGATCCGGCTGCTCACCCACGGGCGGGTGGTGGACACCACGCAGATGCGCGAGACCCTGGGATTCCGGCCGAAGTACTCGACGGCCGGGGCGTTCGCGGACTTCGCGCGCGGCCGCGGTGCGGGTCTGCTGCCGCCCGAGGCCCTCGCGGGGGCCGTCGACCGGATCGCGGAGCTGTCCCTGCGGGCCAGTGGCCACCTCCCGACGCAGAGCGCCAACTGAGGAGCGCATCAACGATGGCGGACGCCAAGGTCATTCCGTTCGACGACGACCGGTCGCGGGGGAGCGGCGGGAACGGGGGGAACGCGGCGCAGCGCCCGCCGCGGCGCCGCGGCGGGGGGAGCCGGCGCAAGGGCACGGCGGAGTCCGTGCCGGTACGCGAGGTGCAGCCGCTGCCGGTGCGGGGACCCGCGCCGGACGACGCCCCCGTGACGTCCGAGTCGTCCGGGGCGCCGGAGCCGGCTTCTCAGGGGCCGGGATCGCAGGGGCCGGACGGCGGTGGCCTGGAGCGGCGTATCGCGGGCGGTCTGGCGTTCCTGCGCCGCCGCCTCACCGGCGACTACGAGGTCGACGACTTCGGCTACGACGCCGAGCTCACCGATCAGGTGCTGATGTCCATGCTGCGCCCGGTGTACGAGAAGTACTTCCGGGTCGAGGTGAAGGGCGTGGAGAACATCCCGGCCGAGGGCGGTGCGCTGATCGTCGCCAACCACTCCGGGACACTGCCGCTGGACGGGCTGATGATGCAGGTCGCCGTGCACGACCATCATCCGGCCGGCCGGCATCTGCGCCTGCTGGCGGCGGATCTGGTCTTCGTGCTGCCGGTGGTCAACGAGCTGGCCCGCAAGCTCGGCCACACGCTGGCCTGCGCGGAGGACGCCGAACGGCTGCTCGGTCAGGGCGAGCTGGTCGGGGTGATGCCGGAGGGGTTCAAGGGCATCGGCAAGCCGTTCGGTGAGCGCTACAAGCTCCAGCGCTTCGGGCGCGGCGGTTTCGTGTCCACGGCACTGCGGCAGGGGGCGCCGATCATTCCGTGCTCGATCGTCGGCGCGGAGGAGATCTACCCGATGATCGGCAACGCCAAGACGCTGGCGCGGCTGCTGGGCTTTCCGTACTTCCCGCTGACGCCGACCTTCCCGTGGCTGGGGCCGCTGGGTGCGGTGCCCTTGCCGACGAAGTGGACGATCCAGTTCGGCGAGCCGATCCCGACGGACGGCTATCCGGCGGAGGCCGCCGAGGATCCGATGCTGATGTTCAATCTGACCGACCAGGTGCGGGAGCAGATTCAGCACACGCTCTACAAGCTGCTGGTGCAGCGGCGGTCGGTGTTCTTCTGAGGTACGGCGTTCTTCCGAGGTACTGCGGCACGACAGCGGGGTGCTCCCCTCGAGTGAGGGGAGCACCCCACCGTCGTGCCGCCGGTTCAGTCCTCGTCGTCCGCCTCGATGCCCAGGCCGGGCAGGAGGCCCGGGAGGAGGGGCGGGAGGGTGACGTCCGGCTCGGCGGGCGGGGTGTTGTCGCCCGTCGGCGGGGAGGCGGTGCCGGTGTCCTTCGGCGGGTCGAGCAGGCCGCCCGTGCCGCCGCCGAGCAGGCCGTCGTGCTCGCGGCCGGAGTCGGTCGACTCGCTGGGCCTGCCGCTGTCCGTGTGCTCGCGTTCGGACGTACCGGTGTCACCGGTGCTGGGAGCGGACGAGTGGCCGGAGCCGGGGGTGCCGGTGGTGGCGGACTCGGAGCTGTCCTGCCGGCCGCTGTCTCCGCTGTCGTCGTCCCGGGACGGCTGCTCCGGCAGCATGGACTGCAGCGGGGCCACGTCGTCCTCTATGGCGTCGAAGACCGAGGACACCTGGTCACTGACGTCCCCGAGCTGCACGGGAAGCCGGTCGCGCAGTGCTCCCCAGGTTTCCCGGTGGGAGCGGGAGAAGGTGGAGAGGGCCTGCATGGGGGCGAGTGAGTCGGGGTCGCGGGCGTAGGCGGCGCTGAGCAGGCGGTGGCCCTCGGAGGCGTCGTGCTCCATGCCGGACAGGGCACGGCGGACCTCGCCGAGGGACTCGTGGTCGAGGGGCCCGCCGCGGTCGCGCTCCATCAGCCGGCGTGCTTCGTTGAGCCGGGTCGATGCCAGGTCCAGGTAGGCCCGGCCGCGCTCGTCGTCCCCGTCGGCGAGACCGAGGCGGAAGTCCTCGATGCCGCGCTTGAGACCGTAGAGCGAGTCACCGGGCAGGGCGTCCGAACTGGCGGCGGCGACTCCGCCGAAGGCTCCGGCGGCCACGCTCACGCTCAGTCCGCCCGCGGTGAGGCCCTTGGCCAGCCGCGAGCGTGGCCGGAGCCTGCTCAGTGAGGCCGCCCGGTGGGTGCCGCGCGCCCGGCGTTGCTCCGGTACCGGACTGTCCGTCGCCCCGTCGCCCGCGGTGCCCTCTTGCAGCATGGCCTCGAACGCGGCCACCAGCTGGGCCCGCTGGACGACCTTGACCTCGGGATCCAGCTGGGGCCGGGGCAGCGTCTCCAGGCCGGCGGCGAGGGTCAACAGACGACCCTGCCCGGTCGGTTCCGCGGTGGCCCCGGCGTCGGCCGGTCCTCCGGACTGCTCGGTCGCCGCCCCGGGATCGGACTGCTCCTCCAGAGCCTGGGCGAAGGCGTTCGCCCGCCGGTGCGCCGATACGTTCGCGATCACTGGCGGCACCTCCTCTCGTCATGACGGTCGACTCCCCAGGGGGTCCTGAGGGTTGCACACCCTGATCTGAACCACCCGATGGTGTGATCGGAGTCGGCCAGGGGGTGACCACAGGGAGCCTGCATCCGGCACAACGAGCGGCGCGGCACTTGGGTTACGGACGGTGGATGATCGGACCGCGGGCACAACAGGCTTTCACCGACGGTGATTTGGGGAATGCGGGGAGTTCCGGTGGGTGCGGCGCCTCCGGGGCGCCGGGAGCTCAGCGCGCGTCGTCCGGGAGCAGTCGGGCGAGGGTGCGTACGGCCCGGTACTGGAGCGTCTTGATGGCGCCCTCGTTCTTGCCCATGACGCGGGCGGTCTCGGCGACCGAGAGGCCCTGGAGGAAGCGCAGGGTCACGCACTCCTGCTGCTGCGGGTTGAGCCGTCGTACGGCGTCGAGCAGGGCGGCGTTGGAGAGTGATTCGAGGACGGAGTCCTCGGGGGACCGCTCGACCTCGTTGGCGTCGAGCATCTCGCCGGTGGTGACCTCCAGCCGGAAGCGGCTGGACTTGAAGTGGTCGGCGACGAGGTTGCGGGCGATGGTCACCAGCCAGGCGCCGAAGTCGCGGCCCTGCCAGGTGAAGGTGCCGATGCGCCGCAGGGCGCGCAGGAAGGTCTCACTGGTGAGGTCCTCGGCGGTCGCCTTGCCGCCCACGCGGTAGTAGATGTAGCGGTACACGGTGTCGCTGTACTGGTCGTAGAGCCGCCCGAAGGCGTCGGCCTCGCCGGCCTGAGCCCGCTCGACCAGGTCCATCATGCGGGCGCTGTCGCTGTCCGCCGCGGGGCGGCGGTGGGTGGTGGCGGCGGTCCCGGACGAGGACGACCGCGCGCGTCTGCCGACGGCGGCGCTTCCGTCGGCCAGTGCATAGCACGGGCCTACGGGGGCGGTGGCCGCGGCGAGGGCGGGAAAGGCGTACGCGGTGGGGACGAAGCCGCGCAACAGGTCTTGGGCTGATTTGACCGTTGCGCGCAGCGTAGCCAGGCCCGAGGCGTCAACCCCGACGTGTGGGTACACGGGACTCCCAGAGGCAGAGCTTCCATCACGTGCAGTACGGAACCATTCACCCGTCGTAGCGAAGGTGGGGTGCCGGAATGCGTCTGAGGAGAATAACGCTTCGTACAGGTGCTGCTACGCCCAGTTGCTCAAATCATCGATTACGTCGCTTCTGTGCCCGATTGACGGTCGATCGGTTGCGCCAGAGTGATCGGTTGATGACCGGAACCGTTCAGGTTCGTTGTGACTGCAGAGCGTGTTGTGGTCAATGTGAGAAACGGTGACTGGAGGGGATGCCCCGGGGGTACGTCACATGGATGGCTCGACGAGGACTCGACGGGCGGTCCGGCGGGTGTCTCAGCGGGTGACTCAGCGGCGGCGGCGGTGCAGCGCGATGGCCGCCGCGGTGCCCCCGGCCACGGCGCCGACGCCCGCGGCCGCCGGGATGCCGACCTTGGCAGCCTTGCGGCCCGTGCGGTAGTCGCGCAGCCGCCACTCCAGCTCCCGGGCGTGCTTGCGCAGCTTGCTGTCGGGATTGATCGCGTACGGGTGTCCGACCAGCGACAGCATCGGGATGTCGTTGTGGGAGTCGCTGTAGGCGGCGCAGCGGGACAGGTCCAGGCGCTCCGCCGCCGCCAGCGCGCGCACCGCCTCGGCCTTCGCGGGGCCGTGCAGCGGCTCGCCGACCAGCTTGCCCGTGTAGACGCCGCCGATCGACTCGGCCACGGTGCCCAGTGCGCCGGTCAGGCCCAGGCGGCGGGCGATCACCTGGGCGATCTCCACCGGGGCCGCCGTGACCAGCCACACCTTCTGTCCGGCGTCCAGGTGGGCCTGGGCGAGGGCGCGGGTGCCGGGCCAGATCCGCTCGGCCATGTACTCGTCGTAGATCTCCTCGCCGATCGACTTCAGCTCGGAGACCCGGTGGCCCTTGACGATCGACAGGGCGGAGTCGCGGGCGTCCTGCATGTGCTCCGGGTCCTCGAACCCGGCGAGCCGGAACCACGCCTGCTGCCAGGCGAACCGGGCGAGGTCGCGGGTCTCGAAGAACTTCCGCTTGTACAGGCCCCGGCCGAAGTGGAAGATCGCGGCGCCCTGCATCACGGTGTTGTCGAGGTCGAAGAAGGCGGCTGCCCTGTCGTCACCGTGGACCGGGAACTCGGCTTCCGCGCCCGTGTCGGGTGAGATGTCCTGCGCGGACTTGCGGGCGGCCTCCGCCGAGGCCTCGCCTGCCAACACGCTCCGTGCCGTGGCGGAGCGCCTACGGGGAGTGAGCCATCGAAGAGCGGCCATGTCCGTGAGCATAGCCAGTTTGTTCGGAGGGTTCGGAGCCGAGAGGTTCGGAGGCTGTGAACTCCGGGCGACCGTGTCGTTAAAGGGTGCGGCGGAGGGCCCGGTGACGAGCCGGGTGAAGGCCTCCGTGACGGTCTCGCCGAAGGGCCGGCGCCGCGGGCGCGTCGGCGTGCCGGCCCGGCAGGCGGTCCGGCCGCCGTCGGGGACTCGGCTCGCGCCGTCGTGCGCGCGAGAATGGCCGGCATGAGTCCCCTCTTCCGCCGAAAGTCCTCGCCGACCCCGGGGGCCCCGCAGCCCGCGCAGTCCTCTGAGCACTCCGAGAACCATCTCGTCACCCTCATCCGCAAACCCGGCTGTCACCTGTGTGATGACGCACAGCTCGTCGTCGAGAAGGTCTGTGCCGACCTCGGTGTCCCCTGGGAGGGGAAGGACATCACCGAGGACCGCGAACTCCACGACGCGTACTGGGAGCAGATCCCGGTCGTCCTGGTCGACGGCAGGCAGCACACCTTCTGGCGTGTGAACGAGGAACGCCTGCGCAAGGCACTGACCGACGAGTCCAAGTAGTCCGGATGGTCGCTTAGGATCGATGGTGACTTGGTCTCGGGGGCGTTGATCGTGAGGAGTGTGTGCGGCTTTGCCCCCGATGGGAGAGGAACACGGGTGCGAGTGCGCCGGTTCCCGGTTCGCACGCCGGGCGCGCGTGAGCCCGGTCACGTTGGCCGGGCAAATCGGACACCATCTTTGTGCACGCGTTCACAAAGACATAGCCTGCATTCGACGGGGCGGTCATGTAGGGACGTATGACCGCCTACAGCCCCGCTCTACCCGCAGGAGCACCGTGGCAACTGGCCGAACACACCGACCGGCGACCCGCAGCCGAGGGATTCCCGAGGCCACCGTCGCCAGGCTTCCGCTGTACCTCCGCGCCCTCACCGCACTCTCCGAGCGCTCGGTGCCCACGGTCTCCTCCGAGGAGCTGGCGGCCGCGGCGGGAGTCAACTCCGCGAAGCTGCGCAAGGACTTCTCCTACCTCGGCTCCTACGGGACCCGGGGCGTCGGCTACGACGTCGAGTATCTCGTCTACCAGATCTCCCGCGAGCTGGGGCTCACCCAGGACTGGCCGGTAGTGATCGTCGGTATCGGTAACCTCGGTGCCGCGCTCGCCAACTACGGCGGGTTCGCGTCCCGTGGTTTCCGGGTCGCCGCGCTCATCGACGCCGACCCGGGAATGGCCGGAAAGCCCGTCGCCGGGATCCCCGTGCAGCACACCGACGAGCTGGAGAAGATCATCCAGGACGACGGTGTCTCGATCGGTGTGATCGCGACCCCCGCCGGTGCCGCCCAGCAGGTCTGCGACCGGCTCGTGGCCGCCGGTGTCACCTCCATCCTGAACTTCGCGCCGACCGTGCTGAACGTTCCCGAGGGCGTCGACGTGCGCAAGGTCGACCTCTCCATCGAGCTGCAGATCCTCGCCTTCCACGAGCAGCGCAAGGCGGGCGAGGAGGTCGCGGCCGACGGCGTCGCGCCGCCCGTCGCCGCCCGCCGGCAGCAGCACCCCGCCGACTCCGCCGACAAGGGACCCGACGGGGACGTGCCCGCCGTGATGCCGGCATGAGCCTCCTCGTCGTCGGACTGAGCCACCGCAGCGCCCCCGTCAGTGTCCTGGAGCGGGCCTCGCTGAACGCGGACGCGCAGCTCAAGCTGTTGCAGGACACGGTCGCCGCCGAACCGGCCACCGAGGCCGCGGTGCTGGCCACCTGCAACCGCATCGAGCTGTACGCGGACGTGGACAAGTTCCACGCCGGTGTCGCCGAGCTGTCCACGCTGCTCGCCCAGCACAGCGGGGTCGGCCTGGAGGAGCTCACTCCTTATCTTTATGTGCACTACGAGGACCGGGCCGTCCACCACCTCTTCTCGGTGGCCTGCGGGCTCGACTCGATGGTGGTGGGCGAGGGCCAGATCCTCGGCCAGATAAAGGACTCCCTGGCCAGGGCCCAGGACCTGCACACCGCCGGACGGCTGCTGAACGACCTGTTCCAGCAGGCGCTGCGGGTCGGCAAGCGGGCCCACTCGGAGACCGGCATCGACCGCGCCGGGCAGTCCCTGGTCACCTTCGGCCTGGAGCAGCTGTCCGCCGGAGCCGACGTCCAGGAATGGGCGCGGGGCAAGAAGGCCCTGGTCATCGGCGCCGGTTCGATGTCCTCACTGGCCGCCGCGACGCTGGCACGGGCCGGGGTCGCCGAGATCGTGGTCGCCAACCGCACCTTCGAGCGGGCCGAGCGGCTCGCCCAGATCCTTTCCCAGGGCGACGACACGGACGTGCTGGCCCGCGCGGTACCGATGGACTCGGTGCCGGTCGAGCTGACACGTGCCGACGTGGCCGTCTCCTGCACCGGCGCGACCGGGCTGGTCCTCACGGCCGACGCCGTGGCGGCGGCGCTGGAGGGCCGCACCGGCGCCCCCGCCGTCGAGCCCGGCGCCCGGCGGCCCGTGGCCGAGGCCGGCCCCGAGGGCGTACGGGAGGCAGCTGAAACGCCTCTGCAGGGCGCCGCCGGTGCCGCGACCGACGAGAACTGCCCGCTGGACCTGTCCTCCGTGCCGTCCGGTTTCTCCGTCATGGGGGAGGCCGCGGTGGCCGGCATGGACGCGGCGACGCTGGAGCAGCACGGGGCCTGGGCCGCGGGCGGTGCGACGGTGGAGCGGTCGCGCGAGGCCGGCCGGCCGGGCGCCGAGGCGGACGCCGGGCTGATCACCGCGCTGGCCGCGACGGCCACGCGCGTGGGCCGTGTCCCCGAGCGCCGCCGGCCCGAGCCGGTCGCCGAGGTGCCGCGCCCGCAGCCGGTGCTCTTCCTGCTCGACCTCGCGATGCCGCGCGACGTCGACGCCGCGGTGCACCGGCTGGCCGGGGCCCGCCTGGTGGACATCGAGTCGCTCGCCGACGCCTCGGCCGACGCTCCGATGGCCGCCGACGTCGACATGGTCCGCCGGATCGTCGCCGACGAGGTCGCCGCGTTCGGGGCGGCCCAGCGGGCCGCGCACATCACGCCCACCGTCGTCGCGCTGCGCAGCATGGCCGCCGGCGTCGTGGCGGGCGAGATCGCCCGGCTGGAGGGGCGGCTGCCGGGCCTCGACGACAAACACCGCGCCGAGATCACCCAGACCGTCAAGCGTGTGGTCGACAAGCTGCTGCACGCGCCGACGGTACGGGTCAAGCAGCTCGCCGCCGAGCCCGGCGGCGCCGGGTACGCGGACGCGCTGCGCACCCTGTTCGACCTCGACCCCGAGACGGTGGCCTCCGTCTCCCGCGCCGAGAACAGCACTGAGAAGAACCGAGGGCCGGCATGACTGAGAAGGCACTGAGGCTGGGGACCAGGCGCAGCAAGCTCGCCATGGCCCAGTCCGGGCAGGTGGCGGACGCCGTGAGCCAGGTGACCGGTCGGCCCGTTGAGCTGGTCGAGATCACCACGTACGGCGACGTCTCGCGGGAGCAGCTGGCGCAGATCGGCGGCACGGGCGTGTTCGTGGCCGCGCTGCGCGAGGCGCTGCTGCGGGGTGAGGTGGACTTCGCGGTTCACTCGCTCAAGGACCTCCCCACCGCGGAGCACGAGGGGCTGGTGGTGGCCGCCGTACCGGAGCGCGAGGACCCGCGGGACGTGGTCGTCGCCCGGGACGCGCGCAAGCTCACCGACCTGCCCCGCGGGGCGCGGATAGGGACGGGCGCGCCGCGTCGCATGGCGCAGCTGAACGCGTACGCCCGCACCCACGGGCTGGAGATCGAGACGGTCCCGATCCGGGGCAACGTCGACACCCGCATCGGATACGTCCGCAGCGGTGAGCTCGACGCCGTCGTGCTGGCCGCCGCCGGGCTGAACCGGGTGGGCCGCATCGACGAGGTGACCGACTTCCTGTCGGTCGACACGGTTCTGCCCGCTCCCGGCCAGGGGGCACTGGCGATCGAGTGCACCGCGGACAACGCGGAGCTGATCGCCGCGCTCGCCGAGCTCGACGACCCGTTCACGCGGGTCGCCGTGACGGCCGAGCGGTCACTGCTCGCCGCCCTGGAGGCCGGCTGCAGCGCCCCTGTGGGCGCGCTGGCCGACCTCCTGGCCGACGGGCAGATTGTCAAGGAAATGCGCCTGCGCGGCGTCGTCGGCACGACCGACGGCTCGACGCTGGTGCAGCTGTCCACCACCGGTCCCGTGCCCCAGACGCACGACGCGGCGATGGCACTCGGTCGCGAACTCGCCACCGAGATGCTCGCCCAGGGCGCGGCCGGTCTGATGGGGGAGCGAGCACATTGAGCCCCACCACCTTTCCCACCGGTCCGGAACACGGGCACGTCACCTTCCTGGGTGCCGGACCCGGAGATCCGGGACTGCTGACTCTGCGCGCCGTGGAGGCACTGGCGCACGCGGACGTCCTCGTCGCCGAGCACGAGGTGCTCGACGTCGTACGCACGCACGCGAGGCAGGGCGTGTCGGAAGTGCACACGGACGCCAATCCGTCGGATCCGGGCACAGGCGCGCCCCAGCTGAAGGTTGTTGACGGTGCGTCAACGACCTCGGGCGTCCCCGCCGTGCGGGATGCCGCACATCTTGTCATGGAGGCCGCGCGGGGCGGCAGGCGGGTCGTGCGTGCGGTGACCGGGGACCCCGGGCTCGACACGTACGCCGCCGAGGAGATGCTGGCGTGCGCCGCGGCCGGGGTGCCCTTCGAGGTCGTCCCCGGTATCGCGAACGCCGTCGGCGTTCCCGCGTACGCCGGTGTGCCGCTGCGGGACGCCGAGGGTGCCGACGTGCGGTTCGTGGACGCCCGTACGGCGTCGGACCGCTGCTGGACCGAGGTCGGCGCCTCCGACGGGACGGTCGTCGTGTCGACGACGCTCGACTCGGTGGCCGCGGCCGCCGGTGAGCTGGTGTCGGCGGGCCGCAAGCCGGACACCCCGATGACGGTGACGATCGCCGGTACGACGACGCGGCAGCGGACCTGGGCGGCGACGCTCGGCACGGTCGCGCAGACGCTGAAGCAGGCGAAGGTGCTGCCGTCCCCGGACGGTGGGCGCCCGGTGATAGCCGTGGTCGGCGAGCGTTCCGCCTCTCCCCGGCGCGACCAGTTGTCGTGGTTCGAGTCCAAGCCGCTGTTCGGCTGGAAGGTCCTCGTGCCGCGTACGAAGGAGCAGGCGGCGTCGCTCTCCGACCAGCTGCGGTCGTACGGCGCCGTGCCGAGCGAGGTCCCGACCATCGCGGTGGAGCCGCCGCGCACCCCGCAGCAGATGGAGCGGGCGGTCAAGGGCCTGGTGACGGGGCGCTACGAGTGGATCGCGTTCACGTCGGTCAACGCGGTGAAGGCGGTCCGGGAGAAGTTCGAGGAGTACGGGCTGGACGCCCGTGCCTTCGCGGGCATCAAGGTCGCCGCGGTCGGGGAGCAGACGGCGAAGGCGCTCATCGCCTTCGGAGTGAAGCCGGACCTGGTGCCGAGCGGTGAGCAGTCGGCCGCGGGCCTGCTGGAGGACTGGCCGCCGTACGACCCGGTCTTCGACCCGATCGACCGTGTCTTCCTGCCCCGCGCCGACATCGCCACGGAGACGCTGGTGGCCGGGCTGATCGAGCTGGGCTGGGAGGTCGACGACGTCACCGCCTACCGCACGGTGCGCGCGTCGCCGCCGCCGGCCACGACCCGCGAGGCGATCAAGGGCGGCGGCTTCGACGCGGTGCTCTTCACGTCGTCGTCCACGGTGCGGAACCTGGTCGGCATCGCCGGCAAGCCGCACAACGTCACGGTGATCGCGTGCATCGGTCCGGCGACCGCGAAGACGGCCGAGGAGCACGGTCTGCGGGTGGACGTCATGGCTCCCGAGCCGTCCGTCCACAAGCTGGCGGAGGCCCTGGCCGACTTCGGCCTGCGGCGTCGCGCGGCGGCGGTGGAGGCCGGGGATCCGGTGACGCGGCCGAGCGAGCGGCGGCCGGGGGCGCGCAGGCGGCGGTCGTCGACCTGAGGCCGTAAGGCCGTATGGCCGTATGGCCGTAAGCGCGTACGGCCGGGAGGCCGAGTGCATGTGGTGGCGGGGTGTGCCGTGGGGCGCGCCCCGCCACCGGTGTTCCGCCGCGGCCTTTCGCGGATGACTCCGCGAGGGGCCGCCGGCCCGGCCCCCTGTCCGGGGTCACGCGCGGTTCGTCTTCCGGAGGATGCAGCCGGCAGGGCCCCTCACCGGTCCGTCGGATCGGTGATCCTCTCCGTCGGCGCCGGGTGATTCCGGAATGCCGCCTTCACCGGCAGGGCGACGGAGATGCCCTGGAAGCGGACCTGGCCCGCCTCGCCCGCCAGTTCCTGGCCGCCCTCACCCGGCCCCAGGTCCTTCGGCTGCGGCGTCTGGTCATCGCCGACGCTTTCCCCGGCCTCGGCGCCAGGTGGTACGAGCAGGGCTTCGAACGGGTACGGGCCACGCTGGCGGCCACCGTCCAGCGGCTGACCGGCCAGGGGCTGCTCCGCTGCGACGAACCGCTCCTGGCGGCCGGCCACGTCGCCGGCCTGCTGCTGTGGATCCCCGTGAACAAGGCGATGTTCCACGGCAGCCTCCAGCACACCGAGGCCGGTCTCGACCACTGCGCCACCGCCGGTGTCCGCGTGTTCCTCGCCGCCCACCGCTGACGGACGCCTCGGCGGCGGGCCGCTCGGGCACGCCTGGGGGCGGCGTCCAGCGGGCGCCGCTCCGGGGCAGCCGCAGGGCGGTGTCCATAATCGAAGGGAAATTTCCAAAAGAGAAGACGGCCTTCTTAGTGCCGAGTGGGCAGTGTTATCACGTTGCACTGGCATAGCCGCGGGGTTGCGGCGGGGGCGCCGTGGCAGTCGCCTGCCCCCGCACGGCAAGTGATAAGCGTCACATGTTACTTGCGCGTATCGTGATCTTGGTGCTTGGCCTTGTTCGGGTTTGGCGGGTATGTGAACGCTGTACGTGCATAGGTGTGCTGATGTAAAGCTCGGCGGGGCATGCCGTGTCTTTGCTGTGGTTCTACGATCGGCAGGCGATCGATAACGCAACGCCCCGCGGTGCAACCGAAAACCGGGAGGGCGCGCTCCGGCGGACGCCGCCGGCGGTGCAGTCTGCGCACCCCAGGGGTGGGACCAGCTTCGAACGGGGAAACGCATGAAGATCCGCGACGCGACAACGGCTGACCGGTCCGGGGCGCGGCCGGACGGGGGACAGGCCGGGGTGGAGGTGCTGAGCGGCGCGCAGTCGATCAGAGGGGAGGTCGAGAAGATGGTCTCCCGCACGCGGTACCAGGCCTTCGTCTGTATCGACCCGGGAACGTGGGGACCGGAGGAATTCGACTGCTACCACTACTTGTCCCTCGTGAGCCTGCGCCGGGGTGTCGCTCTGCGACTGCTCGTCTCCCGGACCGCGCTCGACGACTCCGTCACACTGTCCTTCCTGAGCCGCATGAGGAGGGAGGGGGCCGAGATACGGGTCACCGACGGCCCCGACAACGCTCTGCTGCTGTGCGACGGACGAACGGCGATCGTGTCGCACCGCGGAGGCCCGCGGGCCTCGGAGGGCGTCGTCGTGGAGGAACGCGGTGTGGTCGCCAGTCTGTCGGCGCTGTTCCAGCAGGCATGGGAGGGCGCGGCGGACCTGAGGATGTTCGCCGACCGGCAGGTCGGGCTGCAGAAGGAGGACCGGCGGCTGCTCGCCCTCATCATCAGCCCGGGCAAGGATGTCTTCCGGGCCCGCGAACTCGGGGTCTCCGTAAGGACGTTCCACCGCCGGGTCGCTGACCTCTACGAACGGCTCGGCATCGGCAACCGCGCGGAGGCCGCACTCGTGGCCCGCGACTACCGCGTGCCGCCGGCGGACCCCGCCGCGGGCATGAGCGGTGTGCCGCACTCCGCGCCCCAGCGGTGGGACACGCCCAAGACGGGGCACGCCCGCATCGGTACCTAGCCTTCTCCGGCTGACACCACCGGTCTGAGGACCGGGCCTCGGCCCGTGCTCCCGCGGCGACGCGCAGAGCACCGGGCCGAGGCCCGAAGGCTGTCCGGGCGCCGTGCGTCGTGGACCGACACGGCGGGGAACACGGTCAGTACGCCGTTTTGGCCATGCGCTGCTGCTCGCGCGCGGAGAGCCTGCTTCCGGACTCACGGCGGGTCATCCGCTGGAGCAGCCGCGGAGCCAGTACGAGCCCGGCGACGGCCCACAGCGCGAGCACGCCCCCGACGGTCAGGTGCTGCCACGCGCCGGACACCTCCAGTGCCTCGGCGCTGTCGGGCAGCAGGGTGGAACGGATTCCCTGAGCGATCCAGCGCAGCGGGAAGACGGACACCAGGTTCTGCAGCCACTCGGGCAGTTCGCGCAGCGGGAAGAACGTGCCGGAAGCGATCATCAGGCCCATCATGGGCAGCATGTAGATGCCGAGCGCCTCCCGGGCGGCGGGCAGCAGCGACCCGACGGCCGCACCGATCGGTACGACGGCCATGATGCCGAGGGTGACGACCCAGAGGAGCGTGAGCCAGCGCTGGGGCGTGTCGGGGAGTCCGGCCCCCAGGAGCGCCCAGCCGCCCACCAGCAACAGCGCTATGGACACCGCGATGTTCACAAGGACGAAGAGGGTCTTGCCGGTCAGGTAGACGGTCATCGCGCCCGGTACGCCGCGCAGGCGCAGCAGCGTGCCGTCCTCGCGGTCCCCGAAGAGGAACTGAGGGACGGTCAGCAGGCCGAACATGAAGATGGTGGAGGCCATGCCGCCGGCCAGGGAGAGCTGCGCGGTGGCGTCGTCGCCGTCCCGCGACTGCCAGTAGGAGACGGCGAGGAACAGCAGCGGGGTCGAGAGGTAGGAGTAGATGTCCTTGCGGCTGCGCAGTACCTGACGCAGTTCGATGGCTCCGCGGGACAGACCGAGTCGGTAGAGGTTCACGCGGCGGACTCCTCGTGGCGAGCGGCGGACGGTTCGGCGGTGTCCGACCCGTTTTCTTCCGTGGCACCCACCGCTGGTGCGCTGTCCTCCGCGATCATGCGCAGGTAGGTGTCCTCCAGCGTGGGGCGGCGTACCTCCAGGTCGGGGATCGGCCCCTGGAGCTGCTGGTGCAGTTCCCAGACGACCTTCGACGGGTGCGCGGTGAGCCGTCGCTGAGGCAGGCCCTCCGCGTCTGTCCAGAGGACCTCGGAGCGGGTCCTGGCGGCGGCCGAGAGTTCGGCGAGGGTGCCGCAGGCGGTGATGCGGCCGTGCTGCAGGATGCCGATGCGGTCGGCGAGCTGCTGGGCCTCGCTCATGTCGTGGGTGGTGAGCAGCATCGTCGTACCGAGGTTGTCGCGCAGCCCCCGGATGAGGTCGTGGAAGTCGCGGCGTGCTTCGGGGTCGAAACCGGTGGTCGGTTCGTCGAGGAAGAGCAGTTCGGGCCGGCCGACGATGCCGAGGGCGACGTCGAGGCGTCGCCGCTGGCCGCCGGAGAGGGTGCTCACCTGCTGGGTGGTCTGCGGCGTGAGGCCCACCAGCCGGAGCAGTTCGGACGGCTCGAAGGCGCGCGGGTAGAAACGGGCGAAGTGGCCCAGCAGGTCGCCGACCCGCCAGCGGCCGTGGTCGCGGCTGGCCTGGAGGACGATGCCCAGGCGGCCCCGCCACGCGGCGTCCTCGTGCGCGGGGTCGTGTCCCAGGACCTCGGCGTCGCCGCCGGAGCGAGCGCGGTAGCCCTCGAGGATCTCGATGGTGGTGCTCTTTCCCGTGCCGTTGGGGCCGAGCAGGGCGAACAGCTCGCCCCTGCGCACCTCCAGGTCGAGTCCGCTCAGTACATCGCGTGTGCCGTAGCGCATCCGCAGCCCGCGGACGCGGATCGCCGGTTGCGGCGTGGAGGCATGGCCGGCCTCCGGCGCCGTCTCCTGCAAAGTCATCAACTTCCCCCAGGGATCGAAGCGTCGTGGACTGCGCGTCGCAGCCCGAACGTCGTGACACGGCCGCGTGCCGGGACGCGGACCGGATGACGCGTACCCCGGATGGCGCCACAGCCCGAGGGCGGGAGACGCCCTGCCGTGCCGGCCTGTTCTTTCCTTGAAACTAGCACTTGCCAGTGCGGAAAGTAAATGCAAGGATTGCAATCAGATGCCGATCCCGATGCTCTGGAGGACCCGATGCACGACACTCCCGCTCACGGCGCCGTCGACGCCGCTGCCGCGCTGCGTGCCGCCGAGGCCGCACGGGACGCGGCCGCCCGGCCGGGCGCCGCCCTGCCCGCCTGGTACCCGGCCGTGAACGGCGGACTGATGGCCGCCGGGCTCGTCCTGATCGGCCTGCGGTGGGCCGTGGACGGCCCCTCGGCGCTGTCCGTCGCGCTGCTCCTGGCGGGTGCCCTCCTCGTGGCCGCCCAGGTCGTGCTCGCCCGGCGCTTCGAGCACAAGCCCGGCATCGTCCAGGCCTTTCCCCGTCACACCGGCCGCCGGCAGGTGATGCTGACGTACGCCGTCGCGCTCGTGGTGGCCGTGGGCGCGGGTGCGTTCTTCGGGGCGGCAGGCCTCTTCATCGCCGGCGGCGTCGGCGGGGGCCTGGCCAACTGGTGGCTGCTGACCCGGGAGCGCGTGGGAGACCAGCGGTCGTGAACGGCGAGGAAAGGGTGCAACCCGCACTGGACGAGCGCATCCACCACCCCACCCGGCTGACGGTCATGGCGTTCCTCTCCGGGTGCGCCGAGGCCGAGTTCCGTGCCGTGCGGGAGGGATGCCACGTCTCGGACTCGGTGCTGAGCAAGGTGGTCAGCGCTCTGGAGGCCGCCCAGTACATCGAGGTGCGCAAGGGATACGTGGGCAAGCGACCGCGCACCTGGCTGCGGCTGAGCCCGGAAGGCCGCCGGGCCCTGCTCGCCCACCTCGAAGCGCTGCGCGACCTGGCCTCCCAGGCGGCATCGCTGGGCGCGGGGGCCGACGAAGCCCCCACGACGGAACCGTAGTTCCACCCCTTCGCGAGCTGCCGCCGCCCGCGCGAAGCGGGCGGCCGCTCAGCGCGTGCCGGCCACGGGTCCGGTGAACTGGGCCGCGTGCAGTCGCGCGTAGGTGCCCCCGCGGGCCAGCAGCTCCTCGTGCGTGCCCTGTTCGACGACGCGGCCCCCGTCCAGGACCAGGATGACGTCGGCGTCGCGCACCGTCGAGAGCCGGTGGGCGACGATCACGGACGTACGGCCGGAGCGCAGCCGTGCCAGTGCCTCCTGCACGAGGAGTTCGGTGCGTGTGTCCACCGAGCTGGTGGCCTCGTCCAGGACCAGGACGGCCGGATCGGCGAGGAAGGCCCGGGCTGTGGTGACGAGTTGCCTCTCGCCGGAGCTGAGGCCCAGTCCGCCCTCGCCGATCACGGTGTCGTACCCGTCCGGCAGCGTGCGGACGAAGTGGTCCACCCGCACGGCCTTCGCCGCGCGGACGACCGCTTCCCGCGAGGCCCCCGGCACACCGTAGGCGATGTTGTCGGCGATGCTGCCGTCGAAGAGCCAGGGGTCCTGGGCCACCAGACCCATCCGTGAGCGCAGCTCTCCGCGGGGCAGTACGGAGATGTCGGTGCCGTCCAGCACGACGCGGCCCTTCGCCGGCTCGTAGAACCGCATGAGCAGGTTGAGCAGCGTCGTCTTGCCCGCCCCCGAGGGCCCCACCACGGCGACGGTCTGCCCCGGTGCCACGGAGAAGGAGACGCGGTCCATGAGCGGGGCGGACTCGTCGTAGCGGAAGGACACGTCGTCGAAGGTGATCCCGCCGCGGACGTCCGGGAGCGGGACGAGCGGTGCGGCGTCGGGCACCTCCTCCTCCTCGTCCAGGAGCTCCAGGACCCGCTGCGCGGAGGCCGCGCCGGACTGCACAAGGGTCGTCAGCGTCGCCATCTGCGTCAGTGGCTGGCTGAACTGCCGTGCGTACTGAACGAACGCCTGGACGTCGCCCAGCGTGAGCGAGCCGGACGCCACACGGAGACAGCCGACGACGGCCACGAGGACGTAGTTGACGTTGGAGGCGAAGACGGTGGCCGGCTGGATCACCCCGGAGGCGACCTGCGCCTTGAACGCGGCCTTGCTCAGTGCGGCGTTCTCCTCACGGAAGCGGCGCAGTGCGCGTTCCTCCTGGGCGTAGACCTTCACCAGGGCGTGGCCGGTACAGGTTTCCTCGACGTGCGCGCTGAGCCGGCCGGTGCTCTGCCACTGGGCGACGAACTGCGGCTGGGCCCTGCGTCCCGCGTACACCACGATGACCGCGAAGGCGGGAACGACGGTCAGGGCCACGAGCGCGAGGATCCACGAGATCCAGAACATCATCGCCAGCACCCCCGTCACCGTGAGCACGGACGTCAGCAACTGGCTCAGCACCTGCTGCGCACTCTGCTGGATGTTGTCGATGTCGTTCGTGGTCCGGCTCAGGACCTCGCCGCGCGGCTGCCGGTCGAAGTACGCCATCGGCAGCCGGGCCAGTTTGCCGGCGATCCGTTCCCGCAGCGCGAAGACGGAGCGCTGCACGACGGCGGTGACCACGCGGGCCTGGAGCCAGCCCACGACCGCGAGGCCCGCGTAGGCCGCGGTGGCCCACAGCAGGACCGTCGCGACCGCTGAGAAGTCGGTGCCGTGCCCGGGGACGACATCCAGCGCGGACACCATGTCCGCCAAGGAGTCCTGGCCCTGGGCCCGCAGTGCCGCGACCGCCTCGGGCTTGCTGAGGCCGTCGGGCAACCGGCGGCCGATGATTCCCGCCACCACCAGGTCGGTGGACCGGCCCAGCAGCTTCGGTCCGAGCACGGACAGCGCCACCGCCGCCGCGGCGAGGGCCGTCGACGCCAGGACGAGCGTCCGCTGCGGCCGCAGGACCCCCCACAGTTGGCGCGCCGCGCTCCCGAGGTCCTTGGTGGTCTCCTTGGACAGGGATGTGCGCGCGCTCACGCGAGGGCCTCCTTCTCGGACGGGGACAGCGCCAACTGCCGGTAGGCCTCGCAGGAATCCATCAGCTCCGGATGGGTTCCGCCGGCCACGACGGCTCCTTGGTCGAGAAGGACGATCCGGTCGGCGTGCCGGACCGTCGAGACCTGCTGAGTGGTGAGGACGACGGCCGCGTCCGCGGTCTCCTCGGCCAGGGCACCGCGCAGCCGTGCGGCGGTGGAGTAATCCAGGGAGGCGAAGGTGTCGTCGAAGAGGAAGATCCTCGGGCGAGGGACCAGGGCACGGGCGATCGCCAGACGCTGACGCTGGCCGCCGGAGAGATTGGCCCCGCCCTGGCTGACGGCGGCGTCCAGTCCCAGTTCCGCGACGAATTCCCGGGCCTGGGCGACGTCGAGGGCGTGCCACAGCTCCGCGTCGCTCGCCTCCGGATTGCCGTAGCGGAGGTTGGAGGCGATCGTGCCCGAGAAGAGATACGGCTGCTGGGGGACGTAACCGATCAGACGGGCCAGGGAACGGGGCGCCACGTCCCGTACATCCGTGCCGTCCACCACGACCGACCCTGCCGTGGCGTCGTACAGCCGGGCCACGAGCCCGAGGAGCGTGGACTTCCCGCTGCCCGTCGAGCCCACCACCGCGGTGACCTCACCGGCGCCGACCCGCAGGTCCAGATCCCTGAGCACGGGTTCCTGGGCGCCCGGGTACCGGTATCCGGCGCCGCGGACCTCCAGCAGCGCCCTCCCGTCCGACGCCCGGTCGCCGCGCCCGCCGGTACCACCCGGCCGGGCGGCGGGCCGCGTGGCGAGTACCTCCTGTATCCGCTCGGCGCTCACCTCCGCCCGCGGCACGATCATGAAGATGAGCGTGGCCATCATGACCGAGCCCAGGATCTGGGCCAGATACCCCAGGAACGCCGTGAGCGCGCCGATCTGCAGATCGCCGTCGTCGATCCGGTGGCCGCCGAACCAGACGACCGCCACGGAGGACAGGTTCGCGACCAGCATCACGGCGGGAAGCATGAGCGCCGCCAGCCGCCCGGCGTGCAGGGACACGTCACGCAGGTCCGCGCTCGCCCGGCCGAACCGCCGCCGCTCGTCGGCGTCACGCGCGAAGGCCCGTACGGTACGGACCCCCGCGATCTGTTCCCGCACCACACGGTTCAGCTCGTCGACACGGTCCTGCATCCCCCGGAAGACACCGCGCATCCGCTGGCTGATCAGCACCGCCACCACGCCGAGCGCGGGCACGCAGACCAGCAGGAGCGACGACAGCGGCACATCCTGGTCGAGCGCCATCACCACACCGCCGACGCACATCAGCGGCGCCGGCACCAGCAGGGTCGTTCCCATGGCGACGAGCGCCTGGACCTGCTGCACGTCGTTGGTGGTCCGAGTGACCAGCGAGGCCACGCCGAACCGGCCCGACTCCTGTGCGGAGACCGCGAGCACGTGCCCGAAGACCTCCTCCCGCAGCGCGCGTCCCACCTCCGTCGCCAGCCGGGCACCGAGGTACAGGGCACCGAGCGAGCACAGGGCCTGGAGCAGCGTGACCGCGCCCATCACCCCGCCCAGCCGCCCTATCTCCCCGGTGTCGCCGACGAGCAGTCCGTCATCGATGATGGCCGCATTGATGTCCGGCAGATAAAGGGCCGCTGCGGTCTGCGCGCATTGCAGCAGAACGAGCAGTGAAAGGCGGCCGCGGTGCTGCCGCAGATGTCTGAGAAGAATGTGGCGCAGCATGCGTCTTCCTCGGCGTGTTGTAAGGGATGTGCGTGACTGTACGCGACTCGGCTCTTCCGTCTTGGCGGTTGACTGTCAGCGTCCTGGCGACCGGATGCCAGTCGTCTGGCAGTGGAATGTCAGGGGATTCCCTGGCATCCGGCGGCGAACTTGTGCATGATCGTCATCGAGCCGGAACGGGCGGTCACATTCGGGGGGATGCACACATGAGCTCTGTCGCTGCGCAAGACTTGGATGCGTTCCCCGAGGTCGACGGACTTCTCGGCCGTCTGGGCCTGGGGGCCTTCGACCGGGACGCGGTGACCTCGCGCCCGGGACGCAACGAGGCCTGGCTCGGCACCACGGCGAGCGGCGAGCGGGTGTTCGTCAAGCACCTGCGGGGCGGCGCCGACGACACCGGGGCGCGGCTGCGCCGACTCCTGGACTTCCAGGAGTTCGCCGGCCGCGTATCCGCTGGAGAACTGCGGTATCCGCGTCTGCTCGGCCATGACGTGCCGGCGCGGCTCGTCGTCTTCGAAGCGGTGGACGAGGCCCGCAGCGGGGCGGAGCTCATGGTCGACGAGACCTTCGACGACGTCCTGGCGCACACCGCGGGGCGGGCTGTGGGCCGGCTCCACGCGTCGGGCCACGACGGGATGGAGCTCCACGGGGGAGTGCCGCCGTTGCCCTCCCGGGAACTGCTTCGCGGAGTCTCGCAGAGCATGTTCGAGCAATCCAGTTTCGGCCAGCTGTCCGCTCTTTCCCTCATGCAGCGCGACGGTGAATTGGCCCATGGGGTCGACGCACTTCTCCATGCGGAGCAGGAATCCGAGAAAGTCCCCTCCCATTGTGATCTGAGGGTCGATCAATTCCTGGTCCGCGAGGATGGTGTGTTCATTGCCGACTGGGAGGAATTCCGGCTTGCCGATGCGGCTCGGGACATCGGGAGTTTTGCCGGAGAATGGCTCTACAGGTCGGTGCTGGACATTGTTACCCATCGCGGTGACGAGGGTTTCGTCGACTTCGAACTGAGCCACGAGGTCATCGTGTCCCGTGGTGCCGAAAAGCTGGAACGGCTCCGGCCGCGCATCGAGAACTTCTGCCGCGGCTACCGGGAGATCCGCCCGCACACCGACCCGGGACTGTGGGAACGGGCCACCGCGTTCGCGGGCTGGCACGCCCTCGACCGGCTCATCGCCAGTGCGGCCAGGAGCGCCCGGCTGTCCGGCATCGAACGGGCCGCGGCCGGTGTGGGGCGCAACGCCCTGCTCCACCCCGCGAAGTTCGCCCCGGCCCTCGGGATGGAAACGATGGTGACCGCATGACCTCCGTGACGCAGACCTCCGTGACGCAGACCTCCGTGACGCAGACCGCTGCGAGGCGGACCACCGCGGAGCATGCCTCCGTGACGCAGACCTCCGCGGAGCATGCCTCCGTGACGCAGACCTCCGCGGAGCATGCCTCCGTGACACAGGCCGCCGTCCTGCCGGACCGCCTGACCGAGGCGATGCGGCGGACATGGGTGAGCGAGGACCTCCTGGCCGCACGGGTGGGGGGCCGGGAACTCACCGCCGAACACCCCCGCGAACTGCGGCGCCTGCTGTCGATGGCGCTGTACGAGGAACTGCACGCCGGAATGGCACAGAAGCCGCCCGGTGCGGTCCCCTTCCACCTGCGTGACCTGCGCTTCGAAGAGCAGCTGGCCGCGGCGGTCCCGCACCGGACGACGACCCGGTCGGCGACGGTCCGCGCCGTGCCGGCGGACGGTGACGGCCGCGTCCTGGTGGAACGGGAGGGCGTCCGGGTGTGGACGCCGCGGGCGGACGTGCGGGACGAGGGGCCGTTCGCGCTCGGCCAGCGGGTGACCGTGACCGTCGCCGCCGCGCGGCCCGCCCTGTCCCCGGGTTTCTTCCTGGTGGACGGAGCGCGGCCGGCCGAGCCGGAGCCGGGGGCGCTGCTGCGCGTGTACGTGCATCTGACGGGGGCGGAGGCGGCCGTCGACGTCTGGTCGGACGCGCTCCGCTTCCTGGAGGAACGGCACGCGGGCTACCGGGCGAAGGTGCTCTCGGCCCGGTCGCTGTACCCGCGGCGCGACGCGCTGGTCGTCTACCTGCGGCAGGGGTCGTGGGACCTGGCGCACGACCTGGCCCAGGCCCTGCGGGGACATCCCGCGCTCGGGGACACCGTCTCGCTGTTCGCCAGGCGGCTCGTGCCCGGGATCGCGGCGGCCTGGGAGCCCGCGGACCGGCGGCCCGGCATGCGCGGCCTCAGTTTCGGGCAGCACCGGGCCGGCGCCCTCGCCCAGGCCCTGATCGAGCAGCGCAGGACCTCCGGGGATCTGACGGAGATCGTTGCGCACCACTTCGCGGAAGCCGGTATCTCGGCGACCGACCCAGCGGACAACGCCGTCCCGCCGAGTTGAGGCGCTTGCAGGGAGTGAGTGCACGCACTCCCTGTTTTCATCCCAAACCGGCGTGCTGCCGGCCGGCAGCGCACCTTCGACAAGGGGACATCATGAACAACCACACCATCGCCATGGACCTGGTCGCCGGCTACGGCGCCTACGCGGACACCGAGGAGCTCACCGCTTCCGCCGTCTCCGACGCCCCCGCCACCACGTGGGTCTGCGTCACCGTGGTCAGCCTCGAGAGCTCGGCCGGCTGCGCCGCCACGGCGTCGGCCGCCGTCAGCGCCGTCGGCGGCACCATCGCCGAGGGCTGCTGACCCTCCGTCCGTCACCGAACAGCCAGACAGGCCCGGACAACGGGCCCCAGAGAAAAAGGGAGTGTGAGCTCGCCATGTCCCAGCACAAGGTCGCCATGGACCTGGTCGCCGGCTACGGCGCGTACGTCAGCGTCGAGGGCATGACCGTCGACGCGCTGTCCGACGCCCCGGCCACCACGCCGGCGTGCATCATCAGCGCCATCGAGAGCGCCGCGGCCAGCTTCGCCAGCGCCACCGTCGTGTCGGCCACCATCAACGACGGCTGCTGACGTACGACCTGCCGACCGTAACCGCTGACGTACGACAGACGTACGAGAAACACCGGACGTACGACCGATCGTACGAAGCTGCGGCATACGAAGAAGCCGCAGCGGGTGCCGAGAGAAGCGGCACCCGCTGCGGCGGCTCGTGCGCGACCGCATGACCGGCGCGGACCTGAGGGCCCACGCGACGGATCGTGCCGCAGTGCCAGACTACCTGGGAGTGCACCCGTGGCCACAGTGTCCGTCCTCGTCCCCTTTGTTCCGCACCGGCCGGAGCAGATCGTGCCGTTCGCCGCCTATGTCCAGTGGAGCCCGGCTCACCGCCTGTGGCAGGGGCAGGCCACGCTGGTGGACCCGCACCAGTCGTTCTCCTTCGCCGCGGGCGCCGGGTTCCGGGTACCGGCCGGAACCGGAGTCACCCTGATGCCGCTGCGGCATCCCTACGACGCGGCCATGCAGGCACGCTCCCTGGCGGCGGCGACCGGACATCCCGTGGTCGCCGGCCTCGGCCCCGCGGCCAAGTCGTTCCAGGAGGGTCTGCTCGGGGCCCCGTACGCCAGCCAGCTCACCGCCGTCCGCGAGTACGTGCGGGTGGTCCGCAAGCTGCTGGACGGGGACATGGTCGAGGAGCGGGGCGAGTACTTCTCGGTCAGCACCATGCTGAACACCCTGCCAGCGCCCCCCGTCGAGGTGGGCCTCGGCGTGCTGCGCCCCGGCATGGCGCGGGTGGCCGGTGCCCTCGCGGACGTGGCGATCACCTGGCTGACCCCCGCGGACTACCTGCGCGGCCACGTCCTGCCCGCCCTGCGCGAAGGCGCCGAGGCCGAGGGCCGGGCGATGCCCCGCGTGACCGCCATCGTTCCCATGGCACTGAGCAGACCGGAGCGCGACCCGGCCAGGACGGCGCTCGCCAGCAACATCGGGCATCTCAGGCTCCCCCACTACCAGGACATGCTCAGGCGGGCCGGAGTCGACACCGACCCGGGGAACGTCGAGGACGGCGCCAAGGCGCTGGTCGCGGGCGGCGCCTTCCTGTACGGAACGGTCACGGAGCTGGCCGACCGGATCCGTGACTTCTGGGCGGCGGGCGTCGACGAGGTCGTGGTGAACCTGTCCGGCGTCCACCAGCTGCACGGCCTGCAACCCACCCTCGCCGAACTCGACGAGATCGTCCGTGAGGCGGCACGATGACCACTCCGCTTCCCGGCCCTCCGGGGGCAGGCGGCGCCCCCGCGCTCGGCATCGAGCGGCTGCTGCTGGTGATCACCGGATCGGTGTCGGCCGCGCACATGCCGTTCTGGCTCAACTGGCTGGGCATGTGCTACCCCGGCCTGGAGACCCAGGTCGTCCTCACCCGCAGCGCCGGGCGGTTCGTCACCCGGCAGGCCCTGTCCACGGGGCCGGAAGGCCGCGAAGTCCGCACGGACAGCTGGCCGGAGGAGGACACCCACGCCCGGCACGTCGAATGGGGCGAGTGGGCGCAGGCCGTCCTGGTGTACCCGGCCTCCTTCCACTTCCTGGCCCGGCTGGCCCTCGGCATGGCCGACACTCCCGCGCTGCTGGCGGCGCAGTGCACGACCGCTCCCGTGGTCGTGGCGCCCGCCCTGCCCCCGGGAGGGTGGCAGAGCCCCGCGTGCGTCGGTCACGTCACCGCCCTCGAGGCGCGGCCCAACACGGAGGTCCTCACCCCCCTCCAGGGTGTCAGCCGGGCGACGGGCCGCCAGGAGGCATGGGCACCGGCCCTGCTGCCGGACGCCCTGCGAGCCATCGAGCGGCTGCGATGACCGGCCGTGCCCCGACCGCCTGCGTACGCCGCTACGGCACCGGCCTGCTGTCCACGGAGGTGCACACCGCAGGCGCGGGAGCGTACCTGTGGCGCCGGGCCCCCGGACCGTCCGCGCCCTGCCCGTTCACGCCCGTACCCGCCGCCCTGGCGCAAGCGATACGGGACCTGCCGCGGGACGGGCCGGGCCGCTGCGTCCTGGGGCGGGAGGAGGGCGGAACGCGTGTCTACCGCGTGGGCGGCGCAACCTCGGTGGCCGAACGGGTCCTGCGGGAGGGCCCGGGCCGAGGACTCGGCGACACCCTGTACGCCGTCGGCCGTCTGCTCGGCCTGCTCCACGCCCTGCCGGAACAGCCGGCCGCCCGCGGCCTGCCCGTCGGCTCGGCGGGCATGTCCAGACTGTCGGCCTGGTGGTCGGGACGGACCACGAACGACCGGGCCGCAACCGCGGGGGAACTGCTCCGCGCCGAGCTGGGCACGGACACCTGGCAACGGCCGCGGCGGTGGCTCACCGAGGCGCTGGCCGACAGCCGGTCGGCGGTCGTCTCCCACGGAGCACCCACCCTCGGCTCGGTCATCCGCACCGGACCGGACGACGCGGTCGAACTGCTGACGGGTGAGAACCTCTGCCTCGCTCCCTGGTACGCCGACCTCGGCTGGCTGGTGGGCGAGGTCGTCGAACTGGCGTGGCACCACGGCGACGACCACCCCCAGTGGCAAGCCGCGCTCAACGCGCTGTTCGAGGGCTACGGACGGGACCTCGGCACCCACTGGAACCGGGCGGCGGTCCTGCGGATCGCGCTGCACCTGCACGACTACAGCGCCTACGTGGCACTGAACCCCCTCGAGATACGCCGGTACGCGAGCTTCCTTTCGCGCCTCATCACCCTGTGACGGAACGCGGTGACGCAAACAGTGACGACCACGCGGAGACAGGCGCCCAGCGCGACCGCGAACCCCAGCCCGCTGCGCGCGGAACTCCCCAACGGCCTGCGGGTGCTGATGGAGCCCGTCGCGGGCGCCCCCCGGGTCGCGGTCTGCGTCACCTACGGCGTGGGCTTCCGCTCGGAGCGGCCCGGGCAGGAAGGCCTGGCCCACCTCTTCGAGCACCTGATGTTCCGCGGCAGCGAGAACCTGCCACCGGGACGGTTCTACGACCACATCCACCCCCTGGGCGGCGAGGCGAACGGAACGACGCACCAGGACTACACGGACTACTACCAGACCGTGCCGTCGGCGGCACTGGAACCCGCCCTGTTCGCCGAGGCGGACCGCATGCGCGCCCCCCTGCTCACCGAGGCCGTGCTGGCCGAGCAACTGGCCGGCGTGGAGCGGGAGATCAGCGACCGCATCCTCGACCGGCCCCTGGGCGACGTCCCCTGGCCACTGCTCCCGCGGGCCCTCTTCGACCGGCACGCCAACGCGCACGACGGATTCGGCGACATCACCCGGCTGCGAGGCGTCACGCAGGCCGAGTGCGCGACGTTCTTCCACCAGAACTACGCACCGGGCAACGCCGTACTCACCCTCGTGGGCGGCTTCGAACCGGACACGGCACTCGGCCTCGTCGCACGCCACTTCGGTGACGTGGCCGCCCGGCCCGTCCCGCCGCGGCCGGACCTGACCGAGCACACGGACGACGAGGACCGGTGGCTGCGCTGCACGCAACCCCGCATCCCGGCCACGGTCGTCGCCCTCGGACACCGGCTTCCCGGCCCCGACCTGGACCTGGACCACTACGTGGCCACGATGGTCATGGCGCGCATCGTCGCGGACCGAGGAGCGTACGCCGCTCCGGGCCGCCCCCTGAGAGTGAGCAGCGGCTGCGGATTCTTCGGCCCGCTGGACGCGCTGACCCCCGACGCCCTCATCACGACGAGTGTGCTGCCGGACGACGTCTCCCCGGAACGGTTCGTCGAGGCGGTCGCGGACGCCCTCCCGGCCGGCCGCGACGCCCTGGAGCCCGCCGTGGCGCGGACGCGTCTGCGTCTCGCCTCGGAACACGCGCGAGCCCACGGCGACCTGACGACGCGCTGCCGCTCCCTGGGGCGTCTGGAGCAGTTGTTCGGCAGAGCGGAACTGGTCGACGAGATACCCGCACGACTGGCGGCCGTGACGCGTGCGCAGGTGGCCGCGGCGGCGGAGCACCTCCGGAAGGCACCCCGCGGAGTCCTGGTCGTCGAGCCGGGGCCCGTGCGGTCGCGTCCGGTCGACCGCCAGGCCGGGGAGGCCAAGGAGGCTGCGGAGGCCAAGCAGGCGACCGGGCAGGCCAGGCAGGAGACCGGGCAGGCCAGGCAGGCCGGGGAGGCCCGCGCCGCCGGGAGGGAGCGCCTGCGACACGTACGGGCGGCGGCAGCCCGTCCCCCTGCCCCCCGTGCGCCGAGTCCGCGGCCCGCCCCCACGCCGGGCACGCCGGGCAGCCCGGTGCTCCGCTCCGCCGCGAGCGAGGTCCTCGACACGGGGCTGCTCGTGTCGGTGGTCGAGGACCACCGCACTCCCCTCGCCGAAATCCGGCTACGGGCACCGCTCGGCCCGGCCGGGCTCCTCGCCCCCGCGGCGGTCGACACGCTCGTACGCT
The DNA here is from genome assembly GCF_049974565.1 of Streptomyces sp. WG5. Classification (NCBI taxonomy): domain Bacteria; kingdom Bacillati; phylum Actinomycetota; class Actinomycetes; order Kitasatosporales; family Streptomycetaceae; genus Streptomyces; species Streptomyces sp. WG5. Next base: position 31,625 of record NZ_JBNGGC010000041.1, read on the forward strand.
CGCTGTGGCCGCCGGCTGCCGAAGCGCACCGGGGGGCCGACCCGCTAAGTCTCGTGGTCCGGCGTTCCCCGGACGGACTGTGCGTCGAAGCCACCGGATACGCCTCCGCGGCGGCCCTCGCCCCGCTGCTGCCCGCCGTGGCCGAACTGGCCACGGTGCTCCGGGCGGCGGCACTCCCGCCGGGGACGGAGACGCCGGAGGGGCTGCCGCCCGGCGGTACGCCGGACGGCGCGATGGACGCCTTGCTGTGCGCGACGACGACCCGTCGGCCCGCCGGACGACGGCCTGCCGGAGCGACGACCCGGATCCCGCTCACGGCCGGCGCCGGCTGCCTGACGATCGTCGGCCCGACGGGCGCAGCCGACGTGCTGGACACCCTGCGCGCCCACGGCGACGCGCGTTCCCCCCGCGCCGCGGACCACCGGCCCGCGTGGGGGGAAGCCGCGGCCGTGGTCCGCCGGGAGCGGCCCGGCGGATCCGGGCACGGACGCTCCGCCGCCCGGGCACTCCTGTGCGCGCCCGAACCCGCGGCAGGCGACGACGAGGCAGCACGCTATCTGGCGGCGGCCGTGCTGGGCCTGCACCTGCGTAAGCACCTGCCCGAGGCGTTGGGACGGCTCGGCGGGGACGCACCGGCGACCTGCGACATCCGTGTCGGGCGCGATGTCTTCCTCGGACTGCCGCGCGCCTGGGTCCGCGCGTACGCGCCCGGCACGGAGCCCGACCTGCTGCTGACAGCGCTACGGACGGTGACGAACGGGCTCGGTGACGGTCCGGACGCGTCGGACGTCCGGCGCGCGGCCACGTTCTGCGCGGCGCAGATGCTGGCCGTGTTCGACTCTCCCGCGGCCCTCGCCGACGCCCTGGCGCGCTTCGGAACGTCGGGCTGGCGGGCATCGACGCTCGCCGGCTTCTCCGACCGCCTGCGGACCGTGTCCCCGGCCCGGGTCTCCGACGCCGTCGCGCACCTGTACCGGCCGGCCATGAGCGCGCCCGTACACCGCTTCGATCACGGAAGGGGGACGTGACCACTCGCCCGTAAGGCCGCCACGACCGCCGTGCGACCGGCGGTCTTGCCGGACCGCCCCTCCAACGAATGGCATCGTCGTCAGGAGTGACCAGTGACCGTGCCGGGCCACGGCCTGACGCCTTCGCCGCCCTCGCGGTCGGCCGAAGTCGCGACGGGCGCAGCGGTCAGGCGCTGTGTCCGTCGCGGCCACTGGCGTGCGCCTTCGGCAGGGCGAGCATCACGAGCCCCGCCGCGAGGTAGAGCACGGCGGAGATGACGAGGACGACACGGAGCGCGTGACTGTAGTCGGCCGGTCCGGGTGCTCCGGTCGCCGGTCCGTCGACGGCGGCGAAGAAGACCGTGCCGAGAACGGCGATGCCGATGGCGCCGCCGATCTGGTTGACGGTGGAGAGGACGCCGCCCGCGGCGCCCGCGTTGCGTCCGGGGACACCGGCGAGCACGACGTTGACGAGTACGGGCGCGGCGAGGCCGAGTCCGAGGCCGCCGATGAACAGGGCGAGCGCGAGAGGCCAGTATCCGGGGTCGCTGCCGTCCTCGACGACGGCCAGGAGCACGAGCTGAGACGCCGCGACGGTGAGCGAGCCGGTGACCAGCAGGGCTCTGCCCGCCTTGGCGGCGAGAGCGACGCCGACTCCCGACGTGGCCACTGAGCCGAGGGCGTAGGGCAGGATCACCAAGCCGGTCTCCCACGCGGTCCGGCCGGTGCCGGCCTGCAGGTAGACCGACAGGGTGAGGAAGAACGAGCCGATGCCGCCGAAGAAGAGCAGGGAAGCGCCCAGACCGACGGCGAAGGCGCGGATGGTGAGCAGGGCCGGGTCGAAGGCGGGTTCGCCTCCCCGTCCGGCGAGGCCGCGTTCGTACACGAGGAAGAGCGTGAGCACGGTGACTCCGGCTGCCAGGAGAGCGTAACTGGCCGCGGTCCACCCCCATGTCTCGGTCTGGATGATCGGCAGGAGGAGGAGCAGGATGCCCGAGGCCGCGAGAAGGGCCCCCACGACGTCCAGCCGCGCGGTGGAGGAGGAACGGGACTCCGGCAGGACCTTCGCCCCCACGACGAGGGCCAGGAGCGAGAAGGGGACGTTGATCCAGAAGATGGTGCGCCACCCCAGACCGAACAGGTCGGCCTCGACGAGGAACCCGCCCAGCAGTGGACCCGCGACCGAGGCGAGCCCCTGGACGGCCCCGTAGGCGCCGAATGCCTTGGCGCGTTCCGCCGGAGCGAACGACGCCCGGATCATGCCGAACACCTGCGGGACCATGATTCCCGCGGTCAGCCCTTGCGCCGCCCGCATGCCGATGAGCATCGACGGATCGACGGCGAGCGCGCAGAGCGCGGAGGTGACCATGAACCCGGCCAGTCCGGTCATGAACAGGCGCTTGCGTCCGAACTGGTCACCGAGCCGTCCGCCAGTGATCAGTCCCGCCCCCAGGGCGAGGGTGTAGGCGGCGATCGTCCACTGGATCTGTGCGTCGCCGGCTCCCGTGTCACGGGCGATCGCCGGAGCTGCGACGGTGACGATCGTCGCGTCGACCAGGTCCATGAACGAGCCGGACAGCACGACCAGAAGTGCCACGTTCGCGCTGACGCCGGAGACGGGTGCCGGCGGTGCGTCGGGGGTGAGTGTGCCCTCTCGGGGGGCTTGTGAAGCGGTCATGCCGAGCAGGGTCACAGCTATAGTTGCCACCGAATGACCGCTTTCGGAAGGGGCGGGAGCCCATGGCCCTGACCTCCGCGCGAACGCTCAGGCTGCTGTCCGTCTTCGGTGTCGGCGCCACCCTGACCGCCGAGGACCTTGCCGAGAGGCTCGGAGTCTCCGTCCGGACCGTGCGCCGTGACATCGACACGCTCAGGGACCTCGGATACGAGATCGAGGCCGTGCGCGGGGTGGGCGGAGGCTACCGGCTCGGCCGCGCCACCCGCTTGCCGCCGGTCGTCTTCGACGAGGACCAGGCGGTCGCCGCGGCCGTCGCGCTCCAGACGGTCCCCGCGGTCCTCTCCGGCATTCGCGAGAACGCCGCCCGCGCCCTCGCCACGCTGCGGCAGGCGATGCCTGCCCGCAGCCGCATCCGCATCGAACCGTTCACCGTCTGCGCGGCGCGCAACTACTGGGAATTCCCCGCAGCACCCACCGACGCCGAGGGCGTCAGGGTCATCGGTGGCGCGATCAACCGGCAGCACGTCCTTCGTGTGGACTGCGTCGGTGAGGAGGGACCGACGTCCCTCACACTGGAACCGCACGCTCTCGTCGTGTGGGCGGCACGGTGGTACCTCGTCGCCTTCGAGCCGGCCGCGGACCGATGGCGCGCGATGCGCGTCGACCGTCTCGAACCCGGCATGCCCACCGGGAGAGTCTTCGACCGCCGCGACATCCCGCACGGTGATCCGGTCGCATTCGTCATGAGCTCGCACGACCGCGGTGACATCCCGGCGGAATGGCCGTGCCGCGGCTCGGCGCTCGTCGCACTGCCTGCGCCCGTCGTAGCCCGGTTCGCCCCCGGCGGGTCGACGGTCGAGTACGCCACCGACACCAGCTGCCGGCTCACCCTCGGTGCGTGGTCATGGGCGGGGCTGGCCGGTCTGCTGCTGACTTTCGACGCCGACCTCACGGACATCGAACCGGCCGAGCTGAGACAGGCACTGCGTTCCCTGCGCACCCGCATCGACGAAGGGCTCGGGCACGCCGAGTGAGTTCGCGGCGTATCGGTCGATCCGGTCGATGAACGCGTCATGCCGCCAAGGTGACTGGACGACAGAAACCCCCGGGCCGACGGCCTGGGGGCTCGGTTCCTGCCGGACCGCCGCGTTCGCCGACGTGCGGTGCCGTCTGCGGCCACGAGGCACCGGACACAGCCTGGCTAGTGGTGCCAGGCCTCTCCGCCCGTGTTGTGGATGAAGCGCTGGAGCACCTTCACGGTGGTCAGGTACTCCTCGTCGGAGATGCCGGCGTGGCGTTCCGCCCACAACTCGCTCTGGAGGGCTGCCGCCTTCTCGTAGAACGCCCTGCCCTCGGGAGTGAGGGTCAGGTGCTCGTCGGAGGTCCGGGCGATCCAGCCCTGGGCGATGGTCGCGTCGATCTCCGACTCCATCGTCTCCGGACCCGTGTCGAGGTAGTTCCGCAGGAGGCGGGACACCTCGTCGCGGGTCTTCGGGGTGTCCGCGCGGGCGACCTGGGCGAGGATCCACCACTGGGGCTGGGACGTGCCGATCTCGGTGAGGGCCGCCCGGATGCGGGTGACGACGGCCTTGTAGGCCGCCCAGCTCCAGTAGCCGATGGGCTGCTGGATCAGCTCGGCGTCGGGGTGTGAGTACTGCACGGTCGCTCCCTCGTTCGGTGGCTGTGGGAGTGACCGTAGAACCTCCAGCAAGGTTGAGGTCAAGCGGACGGGGGAGGGCATGCCGAAGAAGGCGGGGAGGGGGCGGCGGTGGGTGCTCGGCGCTGTCCGCCGGCTCGGTGTCCGCTGTTTCCGGGTGAATTTCCGCTGCCCGCGTCTACTCCCCGTTCGGGTCGGTATGTATGAGCGCGTCCCCGTCGGCGCCCCGGTCGACGGGTGAGGTTCCGCGACCGGGAAGTGGATTCATGAACCATGCCGAGCCCGTGTTCCAGCGGTCGGTGATCGACGACGATCCCCAGGACGGGTACTTCCTGCGGGCCGTCGACGTGGACGGCGACGGGCGTCCCGATCTCGTCGCCTCCGGCCTCACCCGCGGACAGGTCGTCTGGTACCAGAACCCGTCCTGGACCAAGCGGACGATCGTCTCCCTCGGCGACCGCAAACCGGTCGCCCTGGACGCGGCGGACCTCACCGGCGACGGCCTGCCGGATCTCGTCCTCTGCCACGACTACGGCAACTGCATGTTCGACTGCGGGCCGCGGGACGGCGTGATCTCCTGGCTGCGCAATCCCGGCCCGGACGGCTGGGACGGGCCCTGGACCCGCTCGCACGTCGCCGACCTGGTGGCCTGCCACCGGGTGCGGCTGGGGCGGTTCACGACGGACAACCGCCTCCAGCTGGTCGCCCTTCCGGTCGTCGGGCCGCAGGGCGGGGCGGAAGGGGTCGGCTCCGCCGTCCGCCTCATGCTCTACGACGTGCCGGACGATCCGGTGGCGCACGCCGGCGAGTGGCGGGGGCAGCCGCTCGACACCACCGACTTCACGATCGTGCACGGCGTGGTCGCCGCTCGTTTCCCGGGTACTCCCCACCCGGAACGGGAGTCGTTCGTGCTGGCCACGGGGGAGGGGATCAGCTGGCTGGGCGCCGGAACCGGTTCCGGCCCGGGCGGTGGCTGGCAGGTCAGGAAGATCGGCGACGGCGTGCCGCCGCAGGCGTCCGTGGAGAACCCCGAGCACCGTTTCAGCGGGAGCGGGAACCTCGGCGTCGCCCGGATCGGCGGGCGGCCCTGCGCCGTGATCCTCGCCGTCGAGCCGTTCCACGGCAACACCCTCAGCGTCTACGTCAGGCCGCCCGGCACGGTCTCGCCCTTCGACATGCCCTGGGAGCGCCGGCAGCTGCGGGTCCTCGACCCGCCGGACGCGACGCACGACGCCGTCGGCCACCACGTGGTCGTGGCGGACTTCGACGGCGACGGGGACGACGAGTTCCTGGTCGGCCTGCGCGGGCCCGCCCCGGCACAGGGCGTCTTCTACTTCAAGTTCGACACGTCGGGCAACGTGCTCGTCGAGAAGCAGGTGAGCACGGACTCCACGGCACGCATCGCCGTGGCCGACTTCGACGGCGACGGCCGCCTGGACTTCGCCACCACCGCCTACGACACGGTGGGCTACTACGAGATCCCGGACCCCAAGGTGTGCCTGTTCACCAACGCCTTCGGGGTGCCCGGGCCGGTCATGGCCCCGCCCGGCGCGGACGGCTGACCGAACCCGAAGCCGACCCCGAACCCGAGGCCGGGCCTGCCGGAACGGACCCCCTCGCACGGAAGAACCGCTGCCTCGCTCCGGGCAGCCCTCACCAGCAGGAGAACGCAGTGGCACAGAACACCGTCCGGGTCGACACCCTCGTCGTCGGTTCCGGACCCGTCGGATGCGCCTTCGCCCGCGAGCTCGTGGCGGCCGGCCGGCACGTCTGCATGATCGACGCCGGGGCCCAGCTGTCGGACCGGCCCGGGGAGCACCTCAAGAACGCCTACCTCTACCAGCGCGACCTCAACCTGTTCTCGCCCGTGATCCGCGGCCATCTGAGCCTGCTGTCGATCCCGTCGAGCGACAAGGCCGAGGTGACCCTGGACCCGGCCGCCTTCCGGATCGACCTCAAGAAGTACGACGGCTTCGTACTGAACAACCAGAACCCCGACCAGGACCCCGCCGTCAACCTCGGCGCCGCCGCCGCGACCTACGGCGTGGGCGGCATGGCGACCCACTGGACCTGCGCCACGCCCCGGCACCATCCCGTCATCGAGCGCTCGGACCTGCTGACCGGCGACGAGTGGGACTCCCTCTACCGGGAGGGCGAACAGCTGCTGCACACCCGTACCGACGCCTACGCCGGCTCGGTACGGCAACGGCTGGTGCGCGGGGCGCTGGCCAAGGAGTACGGGGAGCTCCAGGAGCCTTACCAGGTGCAGAACCTGCCGCTCGCCGTGGAACGCCGCGAGGACAACCCCGAGTTCGTCCACTGGAGCGGCGCGGACACCGTGCTCGGCCCGCTGGCCGACGGCGGCCACGACAGGTTCGAACTGCACCCCGAGCACCTCTGCACCCGCCTGGTGCGCAGCGCCGACGGCAGCCGCGTGGAGTACGCCGAGATCCGCGACCTGCGGCGCTGGCGGACCCTGCGGGTGGAGGCGGAGACCTTCGTGGTGGCGGGCAACGCCTACCTCACCCCTCAGCTGCTGTACGCGTCGCGGATCCGCCCGAGGGCGCTCGGCCGCTACCTGAGCGAACAGCCGATCTCCTTCTGCCAGATCGTGCTGAGCCAGGAGCTGGTCGACTCGGTCGCCGCCGACCCGCGCTTCGACGACGTCGTGCGCGAGCACCGCGCGTCCGCCCCGCAGGACCCCGTGCCCATCCCGCGGAGCGACCCGGAACCCCAGGTGTGGATCCCGGTGTCGGAGGGACGGCCGTGGCACTGCCAGATCCACCGCGACGCCTTCCACTACGGCGACATCGCGCCGAACGTCGACGGCCGGCTCATCGTGGACCTGCGCTGGTTCGGGATCGCCGAGCCCCGGTTCGACAACCGGATCGAGTTCTCGGACCGGCACGAGGACGCGCACGGCATGCCGCAGCCCACCTTCGTCTTCCGCCTCAGCGAGCAGGACCGGGTGAACCAGCACGCGATGATGCGGGACATGCTGCGCGCGGCGAGCACCCTCGGCGGCTTCCTGCCCGGCTCCGAACCGCAGTTCGTCGAGCCCGGCCTCGGACTGCACGTCACCGGCACGACCCGGATGGGCGACGACCCCGAGACCAGCGTCGTGGACACCGACTCCCGGGTGTGGGGTGTCGACAACCTCTACCTGGGCGGCAACAACGTCATCCCGCGCGGCACGGCGAGCAACCCCACGCTGACCAGCGTCGCGCTGGCGCTGAAGGCGGCCCGGCACATCACCGGCCGGACCGCCGGAGGCCGGACCGCGTCCGGCGGGGCCGCGTCCGGCGGTCCGGCCTCCGGCGGGGCCGTGCCGGGCCGGGACGCCTGATGTTCGCGCCCGGCGCCGTCTCCCTCGGCATCACCCCCACCTGCTGGACCAACGACGACTTTCCCACCATCGGGGCGGACATCTCCTTCGAGCAGTGCGTCAGCGAGATCGCGCTGGCCGGTTTCGAGGGCTGCAGCGTCGGCCACAAGTTCCCCGCCGACCCGCGGGCCCTGTCGCGGGCGCTGGACCTGCGCGGCCTGCGGGTGTCCGAACCCTGGGCGAGCACCTACTTCACCGTCCGCGACATGCGGGAACGCACCCTCGCGGGCTTCCGCGAGCAGCTGGACTTCATCCAGGCGGTCGGCGGCGACCGGGTCGTCGTGGCGGAACTCGGCCACGCGGTGCACCAGCAGGCGGTCGCCCTGGCCGCGAACAAGCCGGTGTTCGACGACTCGGCGTGGGACGCGCTGCTGACCGGTCTCGACGAACTGGGACGGATGGCGGCCGGCCGCGGCATGCTCCTGTGCTACCACCACCACATGGGCACCGGCGTGCAGTCCCGGGCCGAGGTGGACCGGCTGCTCGCGGGCACCGACCCGGACCTGGTGCACCTGCTGCTGGACACCGGCCACCTCACCCTGGCCGGCGACGACCCGCTCGACCTGGCCCGCGACCACGCCCGGCGGATCGCCCACGTGCACCTCAAGGACGTACGCGCCGAGGTCCTGGAGTACTTCCGGCGCGAGGACCCCAGTTTCCACGACGCCGTGCTCGCCGGGATCTTCACCGTGCCCGGTGACGGGGCGATCGACTTCGGGCCCGTGCTCCGCGCCCTCGCGGACGCCGGGTACCGGGGGTGGCTCGTCGTCGAGGCCGAACAGGACCCGGCGAAGGCGCACCCGCTGACGTATGCCAAGAAGGCGCGCGAGCACCTGCGTGCCCTCATCGGACGGTGAGCACGCCCGTCACGACCTCCGCGACCAAGGGAGCAGCACTGCCATGAGTTACCGACCGATCGAGGACTACGGCGTGATCGGCGACCTGCGCACCGTGGCCCTGGTGGCCCTCGACGGTTCCCTGGACTTCCTGTGCCTGCCCGACATCGACTCGCCGACGGTGTTCGGCGCGCTGCTCGACGACGCCCGAGGCGGCAGTTTCCGGATCGGCCCGGCCGTCGAGGGCGCCCGCCTCAAGCAGCTCTACCTGCCCGACACCAACATCCTGCTGACCCGGTTCCTGTCCGAGGACGGGGTCGGGGAGGTCGTCGACTTCATGCCGGTCGGCTCGATCCGCCACACGCACGCGGTCGTCCGCCGGGTGAAGGGGGTGCGGGGCACCTTCCGGTTCCGGCTGTGCTGCGCACCCCGCTTCGACTACGCCAGGCTGCCGCACCGGATCGAGCAGCACCCCGGCGAGGTGTTCTTCGTACCGGAGGGCGGGGCGGAGGGCGGGACGGGAGCCGAGGACGCGGTGGCCCTGCGCCTGCAGAGCCCGGTGGAACTGCTCGTGGTGGGCGACGACGTGGTCGCCGAGTTCGAGCTGGGGCCGGACGAGACGATGGACTTCGTCCTCGAAGCCGTCCCGCCGGGCGAGCACAGCCCGGCGTCCGGCCCCCGGTGGGCCGAACGGGCGCTCCGGCACACCCACGCCTTCTGGCACGAGTGGCTGAGCAGCTCGACGTACCGGGGCCGCTGGCAGGAGGAGGTGTCCCGCTCGGCGCTGGCGATGAAGCTGCTCACCTCCGTCCGCCACGGATCGATCGCCGCGGCGGCCACCTTCGGCCTGCCGGAGCTGGTCGGCGGCGAACGCAACTGGGACTACCGCTACACCTGGATCAGGGACGCCTCGTTCACCGCCGCCGCGTTCATCCAGCTCGGCTTCCACGACGAGGCCCGCGCGTTCGTACGGTGGGTGGAGCAGCGCTACCGGGAGAGCACCGAACCGGGGCGGCTGCAGATCATGTACGCCATTGACGGCCGCCACGAACTGACCGAGGAGATCCTGCCTGACCTGAGCGGCTACGAGGGATCGAGCCCGGTCCGCATCGGCAACGGCGCCTACGGCCAGCTCCAGCTCGACATCTACGGCGAACTGCTGCACCTGGTGGACCTGTACGACGAGCACGTGGAAGCCGTCTCCCACGAACTCTGGTCCCGGGTGAGCGACTCGGTGAACTGGGTGACCGACAACTGGCGGCTCGCCGACGAGGGCATCTGGGAGACCCGCGGCGGGCGCCAGGAGTTCCTGTACGCCCGGCTGATGTGCTGGGTCGCCCTGGACCGCGGGCTGCGCATCGCCCTGCGGCGCTCCCTGCCCGCGCCCCGCGAGCTGTGGTCCGCGGTCCGCGACGAGATCCACGCCGAGATCCACAAGGAGTTCTGGGACGAGGGGCAGGGAGCGTTCGTCCAGCACCGGGGCGCCACCACCCTCGACGCCGCGAGCCTGCTCATGCCGCTCATGGGGTTCATCTCCCCGGTCGACCCCCGGTGGCTGAGCACGCTGCGCGCGATCGAGGACTCCCTGGTCGAGGACTCCCTCGTCTACCGGTACCGCAGCGGGGACGGTGCCTCGGACGGGCTGAGCGGTACCGAGGGCACCTTCTCCATGTGCTCCTACTGGTTCATCCAGTGCCTGACCGAGGCCGGCGAGGTGGACCGGGCCCAGCTGTTCTTCGAGAAGATGCACAGCTACGCCAACCATCTGGGCCTGTACGCCGAGGAGATGGACGGCACCGGACGCAACCTCGGCAACTTCCCCCAGGCGTTCACCCACCTCGGGCTGGTCAGCGCCGCGCTCTGCCTCAACCGGGCGCTGGCGGAGCGGGCAGCTCCCGCAGCAGGTCCCGCGTCGCCTCGGTGAAGGCGCCGGGGGATACGGAGAGCGCCCCGGTCAGCGGGAACTCCAGGAGGACGACCAGGAAGAGGTTGACGCCGATGACCAGTGCCACACCGGTGATCATCGCGTAGTGCAGCCAGGCGGACTCCAGCCCGAACAGCAGGCTGAACAGCAGGATCACCGCGCTGGTCAGGCAGACCGCGATCCACATGGGCGTACTCAGGTGCGCCGTGCCGGCCCGGCGGTGCCGGTCCGCGTTGAGCGCCGACACCGCCACCAGTTCGTCCGTCGCCACCTCCACGTACGCCCGCTGCGGCTCGTTGACGGGGCGCAGCTGCCCCACCGTGTCGAAGAGGTGCCGCAACGCCCGCCGCTCGGCCGGGCTCGGCCTGTTCAGGCCGACGTCCTTCGGCCACCACGCGACGACCGCGTGGTTGTAGGCCACCACCGCTCCGATGATCTCGCGCCGGTCGCCGGGGCCCATGACGGCGCTGCCCCGGGCGACCGCGGCGGCGATGTACGCCTCCTCGGCGGCGTACTGCCTGACCTCGGTGAAGTTCTCCCACTGGTCGTCGACGGAGAACCCGATCGTGACGGCGTAGACCACCCCGATGACCGCCACCAGGAAACCCGCGACATCGTTGTTGGCCTTGGCCCGGGGCGGCGGCACGAGCCTGCGCATCAGCGCCTGCAGCAGGACGGCGACCACCGGGACGCCGCCGAGGATGAGGAGCGCGGCCGCCCACAGCGGCAGTTCGGCGATGAGGAAGTGGTACACGGTCACCTCGGCTCTGTTCACCGAGCTCAACGATCACCCCGGTTCCCGCGCAACGGCCGGGGGCGGGCCGACTCGGCGTCGGCAAAGGCACGGGTGGCGCGGGCGTAGCGTAGGTGGTATGACGACGTACGGATCCTTCCCCGGCACCCGGCCCCGTCGGCTGCGGACCACCCCCGTGATGCGTCGGATGGTCGCCGAGACCCGGCTCCACCCCGCCGACCTCATCCTCCCCGCGTTCGTGCGCGAGGGCGTGGACGAGCCGGTGCCGATCACGGCGATGCCCGGGGTCGTGCAGCACTCCCGGGACACGCTGAAGAAGGCCGCCGCGGAGGCGGTCGAGGCCGGTATCTCCGGGATCATGCTGTTCGGCGTCCCGGAGGAGGAGAAGAAGGACGCGCTCGGGACGGCCGGTACCGACCCGGACGGGATCCTCCAGGTCGCCCTGCGCGACGTGCGGGCCGAGGTCGGGGACGACCTGCTCGTCATGTCCGACCTGTGCCTCGACGAGTTCACGGACCACGGGCACTGCGGTGTGCTCGACGCCGAGGGGCGCGTGGACAACGACGCCACCCTCGAGCGGTACGCCGAGATGGCGCAGGTGCAGGCCGACGCGGGCGCCCACGTGGTCGGCCCCAGCGGGATGATGGACGGGCAGATCGGCGTCATCCGCGACGCCCTGGACCAGATCGGGCGGGAGGACGTCGCCGTCCTCGCCTATACGGCCAAGTACGCCTCCGCCTTCTACGGGCCCTTCCGGGAGGCCGTCGGGTCCTCGCTGAAGGGGGACCGGAAGACCTACCAGCAGGACGCCGCCAACGTGCGGGAGTCCATGCGGGAGCTGGCCCTGGACCTGGCGGAGGGTGCCGACATGGTGATGGTCAAGCCGGCCGGTCCCTACCTCGACATCCTGGCCAAGGTCGCCGAGGCCGTGGACGTGCCCGTCGCCGCCTACCAGATCTCCGGCGAGTACTCGATGATCGAGGCCGCCGCCGAGAAGGGGTGGATCGATCGCGACCGGGCCGTCCTGGAGGCGCTCACCGGTATCAAGCGGGCCGGCGCGCGCAACATCCTGACCTACTGGGCGACCGAGGTCGCTCGCACGCTGCGCTGAGCATCCTGGGCCGGCCCTTCGTGCAGCGGGTGCGTGGATCCCTTCAGTAGGTGAGGGCGTGGTCGATGCCGGTCTGCCAGTAGGTCACCGCCAGCTTGCTGTCGACGTGCACGCCGGCGGGCAGGGCGACCTTGGCGATGGAGTCGTCGTCGAAGGGGATGCTGAGGGTGCCCACGCTGATGGGCTCACCGCCGCTGCCGTCGGCCATCGTCAGCCGCACCCCGGCGTAGGCGGTCTCACCGGGACCGACCCCGGCCACCGCATGCGGCTGGGACTCCTCGATGACCGGCGGCACGGACTGGGCCTCACCGAAGCGGGCCACCGGGTACGGCGGCAGCATGCACGTCTTCGAGCCGGTGCCGGTGGCGGTCAGCAGCAGGTGGTTGATCGGGCGGGACACCTTCGTCGCGGTGATCTTCACGTCGGACGCGGAGCACTTGCCCGGCATCTCCGCGTCGTCCTGGCCACCGGTGTTCGAGCCGGCGTTCGAGCCGGAGCCCGACGAGCCGGAGCCCGACGAGCCGCCACCCGACTTGTCCGATCCGGTGGAGCCGGTGGAACCGGTGGAGCCGTTCGCGCCGTCGGTTCCCTTGTCGCCGTTCGAGTCGTTCGCGCCGGTGGACGGCTTGGCCTGTTCGCCCGCCGGGGCGGAGGAGGCCGGGGCGGAGGAGGCCGCGGCGCCCGTGTCCGTTCCCTCGTCGCCCTCGCAGGCCGTCAGAGCGAGCGCGGCCAGTGCGACCGTGGTGGCGGCGAACAGGCGGGTGCGGGTGGTGCGTACGGACATGAGGTAAGCCCCTTCGGGTGGAGTTGAGGTCAGCCGCTCGGCGGTTCGCCGGGGGCGGCTGCTTGGATGACCACAGCTTGGGTCCAGAGCCGTCCCAGTCGCCAGGGGCGCCTGGACATGCGGGATACTGGGACACTGGGAACGGCTCTGACCTGCGGGAACGGTGTCCCGCTGGGATGCTGTACGGGGATACGGGAAGAGGGAGAAACGGTGGCGGGGGACGACTTCGCGGGACTGCTGCGGGAGCTGAAGGAGCGATCCGGACTCAGCTACGGGACGCTGGGCAAGCGATTGCACATGAGTGCGTCCACACTCCACCGGTACGTCAGCGGGGAGGTCGTACCCGTCGAGTTCGCGCCCGTCGAACGCCTCGCCCGGGCCTGCCGGGCGACCCCCGAGGAGCTGCTCGAACTCCACCGCCACTGGATCCGGGCCGACGCTCTGCGCGGGGTGAAGAAGCCTGAGGAGGCGCGGGAGGCTCAGGAGACGGCGGAGACGGCGGAGACGGAGAAGGGCGGGACGGAGAAGGGCGGGACGGAAAAGGGAGAGATGGCGGAAGCCGTCGTGCCCGAGGCCGCCGAGGCCGCCGAGGCCGCCGAGGTGCCCGGGGCGCCCGCGGTGCCCGAGGCCTCCGCCGCGGAGAAGGACGCACCGCCCACACCTGACGCACCGCCCACACCTGACGCACCGCCCACACCTGACGTGACGTCCCCATCCGACGTGGCGTCCGCATCTGACGTGGCGTCCGCGTCCGACGTGGCGTCCGCACCCGACGTACCGCTCGCGCCCGAAGCGCCCTCCGCCCCCGTCGGACGACGTCGCCGGGTACCGCGCGCCGCCCTCTACGCCGCCACCGGCGTCGCCGCCGTCGCTCTCGCCGTCAGCCTCCTGCCCGGCGTGGGCGACGGAGGGGAGAAGCACGGTTCGGCCGGAGCCGCCGCCGGAACCTCCGTGTCGGTGACCGGGAGCGGCACCCGGTCGGCGTCTGCGTCTGCCGGCGCGAGTGCCTCTCCGTCCCCGTCATCCGCGTCCCCGTCCGCGTCCGCGTCCGCGTCGTCCGTCCCCTCCCCGTCCGCGACGCGCCGGAGCACCGCCGCGCCGAGTGGCCGGGCCCCGGGCAACAGCGGCCCCCCGCTCACCTTGTCGACCACCCCGTACTTCTGGGACGTTCCCTGCGAGCAGTCCTTCCTGGTGGACCGCAGCCCGCAGAACGTGCTGGACCCGCCCACCCAGCCGGACGTGGTCGGCTGGGTCACCGCCTTCGGCGCGGTCGCCGCCGACCGGCAGATGACCGTGTTCACCGTGCAGGGCACCGGTCCGGAGACCGTGGTGCTGGAGAACCTGCACGTCCGTGTGGTGGACAGCAAGGAGCCGCTGGACTGGAACGAGTACGCGATGGGCGTCGGCTGCGGCGGTGACGCGAGCACCAAGTCCTTCGACGTCGCCCTCGACCTGGGCAACCCCCTGGCGATGCCGATCGCCGGACAGAAGCCCTTCCCGTACACGGTCACCGAGTCCGACCCCGAGCTCTTCTACGTCAACGCGCACACCAGCGACCACGACGTCACCTGGTACCTGGAACTGGAGTGGTCCAGCGGCGGCCGCAAGGGCATCATGCGGGTCGACGACCACGGCAAGCCGTTCCGCACCAGCGCCTCCAAGGGCAGCTCCTACTACGGTCAGATGCTGGGCGCCGAAGGCGTCTGGGAGTACTTCCCGGGCGAGTGAGCCGAGGCGGGGGCGGTGGGCCGGGCGGGCGGCCGGGCGCCGCCGAGTGGGGCCGAGTGGGGCCGGAGGACAGGTTGTTGCCCATACAGCCCCTGCCCCGCGGACCGCGACGCGGCCGCCGCCCGGCTCGCCGCCGGTCCGCGCGGCTGCCGCCCGGACCACGCGGCACCGGGTGCCCGAGCAGCCCGAGACGTCCTGTCCGGCGGGCCGCGACGCCATCGAAAGGGTCCGCTGCAAGGGCATCAACGACGTCCCGGACGGCCGACATCCACGTGTACGGCGGGCTGGACGTCAAGGTCTGACGGCCCGCCATCCGCACGGTGTCCGGATCGCGGAAAGTCTCTTGTAGACGGCACGTACTTCCCTAGGGTGCGGGCATGACCGTGACTGAGAACGTGGCCGCCCCGCCCACCCCGCCGGCCCCCTCCGCCCCGCCGGCCCCGCTGCCGCCGCTCGCCGCGCGGGCCCGGTCGATCGGCGGGTCGCCCGTACGGGACATCCTGGCCGTCACCGCCCGCCCCGAGGTGATCAACTTCGCGGGCGGGCTGCCGGCCCCGGAGCTGTTCGACGCGGAGGGCATCGCCGCCGCGTACCGGGACGTCCTCGCCGAGGCGCCCGCGCGGGCGCTCCAGTACTCCACCACCGAGGGCGAGCCCACCCTGCGGGCCGCGCTCGCCGCCCGCACCACGGCGCGCGGACTGGAGACCGGCCCGGACGACGTCCTCGTCACCACCGGCTCCCAGCAGGCCCTGTCGCTCCTCGCCACCGCCCTGCTCGAACCCGGCGACACCGTCCTCGTCGAGAGCCCCTGCTACCTGGCCGCGCTCCAGGCCTTCGGTCTCGCGGGCGCCCGTGTCGTCGCCGTGCCCGGTGACGAGGACGGGATGGACCCCGAGGCACTGGAGGAGCTGGTGGTGCGCGAGCGTCCCAAGCTGCTCTACACCGTTCCCACCTTCCAGAACCCGACCGGCCGGACCCTGCCCGCCGCCCGCCGGGCCGCCGTCGCCGAGGTCGCCGGCCGGCGCGGGCTGTGGATCGTCGAGGACGACCCGTACGGCGAGCTGCGCTTCGAGGGCGAGCGGGTGCCGTGGATCGCGTCGTACGACGGCGCCCGGGACCGGACCGTGCTGCTGGGCTCCTTCTCCAAGGTCATGGCACCCGGCCTGCGCCTGGGCTGGCTGCGGGCGCCCGCGGAACTGCGCCGGGCCTGCGCGGTCGCCAAGCAGGCCGCCGACCTGCACACCCCGACCGTCAACCAGCTCGCCGCCGCCCGCTACCTCGCCGACCGCGACCTGGACGCCCACGTCGCGCGCGTCGCCGCGGCCTACGGCGCACGCCGGGACGCCATGCTCGCGGGCCTGGCGGACGCGCTGCCGGCGGGGTCGGTGTGGACGCGTCCCGAGGGCGGCATGTTCCTGTGGGCGCGCCTGCCGGAGCGCTACGACACCACCGCCCTGCTCCCCGGGGTGGTCCGGCACGACGTGGCGTACGTCCCCGGCGCCCCCTTCCACGCCGGGGAGCCCGACCGCGCCACGCTGCGGCTGTGCTTCGTCACGCAGACACCGGACGAGATCGCGGAGGGGCTGCGGCGGCTCGGGGGAGCGCTGCGGGAGGCGTAGGCCCCGTCCCGGGACCAAAGACCGATGCAGGGGCGCCGCACCCGCTCGTACGGTGGGGCCATGTCTGCCAGCACACGGATGACGACGCCCTTCGACCTCGACGCGTACCTCGGCCGGATCGGCTGGGCGGGTGAGCGGCGGCCCGACGCGCACACCCTGCGGGGCGTGCACCTCGCCCACCTGAGGGCCGTCCCGTTCGAGAACCTCGACGCGCTCGGCGGTACGGCCCCCTCCCTCGACCTCGCCGACCTGATGGCCAAACTGGTCCACGGCCGGCGGCGCGGCGGTTACTGCTACGAGCACAACACGCTGTTCGCGGCGGCCCTGGAGGCGCTGGGTTTCCGGGTGACCCGGCTGGCCGCGCGCGTCGTCCTCGGCGCGGACCGCTTCGAGGACCGCCCGCGCACCCACATGGCCCTCCTGGTGGAGATCCCCGGCGACCCGCGGCCGTACCTGGCCGACGTCGGTTTCGGAGCCATCGGCTCCCTGCTGGAGCCGGTGCCGCTGACGGCGGACACGGAGTTCCATGACGCCGGACGCCGCCACCGGCTGGTGCACGTGCCGCACCCCGGGCCGCTGGAGATGTGGGTGCTGGAGGCGTACGAGGGCCGCGGAGGGCCTTCGCAGGGCGGCTGGGTGGCGCAGTACGCCTTCACCCTGGAGCCGTTCGAGCAGTCCGACTACGAGGTCATCAACTGGCACATCGCCACCAACCCGCGCTCTCCGTTCTCCCGGCGCCCGTACGTCCAGTTCCTCACGCCGGACGGACACGCGCTGCTCGACGGCGACCGGCTCACCGAGACCCGCGCCGACGGCACGGTGACCGAGCGGAAGCTGACGGACGAGGCCCGGGTCCGGCGCCTGCTCGCGGAGGACTTCGGCATCGACGTCCCCGAGGGCCTGGTGCTGCCGGGCTGAGCGCGGCAGGGGCGCGCGGACCGCTGCCCCGTCGCCGCAGACGGCACGCGGCCCGTCCTCCCCCGGGGGAGGACGGGCCGCGTGCCGCGTGCCGTGCGCCTGGCGCGCCGGCGTCAGAGCCGCTCGGGCGTCCTGATGCCCAGCAGGGCCATGCCCTGGTGCAGCGTGCGGCCCGTGAGGTCGCACAGGAACAGGCGGTTCTCCACCTGCTGGGGCGTCTCGGCCTTCAGCACCGGGCACTTGTCGTAGAACGACGTGTACAGGGACGCCAGCTGGTACAGGTACGCGGTCAGCTTGTGCGGGGCGTACTCCGCGGCCGCGTCGAAGACCGTGTCCCCGAACGCGTCCAGGTGCAGGCCCAGCGCGCGCTCCGCCTCGTGCAGCTCCAGCTCCGGGTGAGCCGCGGGGCGGACCTCGCCGGCCTTGCGGAGGATGGACCGGATACGGGCGTAGGCGTACTGGAGGTACACGCTGGTGTCGCCGTTGAGCGAGACCATCTGGTCCAGGTCGAACTTGTAGTCGCGGCTCGGCGACGTCGACAGGTCCGCGTACTTCACGGCGCCGATGCCGACCTGCGCGGCCCGGTCCTGGATCTCGTCCTCGGTGAGGTCCTGCGCCTTCTCCCGTACGACCTCCGCGGCCCGCTGCACCGCCTCGTCCAGCAGGTCCTCCAGCCGCACGGTCTCGCCCGCACGCGTCTTGAAGGGCTTGCCGTCCGCGCCGAGCACCGTGCCGTAGCCCATGTTGTGCGCGGTGACGTCGTCGCCGAGCCAGCCGGCCCGGCGGGCCGTCTCGAAGACCATCTTGAAGTGGAGCGACTGGCGTACGTCGACGACGTACAGCAGGGTGCTCGCGTGCAGGTCGAGGACGCGGCCCCGGATCGCGGTCAGGTCGGACGCCGCGTAGCCGAAGCCGCCGTCGGCCTTCTGCACGATCAGCGGGACCGGCTGGTCGTCCTTGCCGCGGATCTCGTCGAAGAACACCACGAGCGCGCCCTCGGAGCGCACCGCGACGCCCATCTCCTCCAGGAGGCGGGCGGTCTCGGGCATGCCCTCGTTGTACGCGGACTCGCCGACGATCTCCTCGTCGCGGATCTCCATGTCGAGCTTCTCGAAGACGGAGTAGAAGTAGACCTTCGACTCGTCCACGAACCGCTGCCACAGTTCGAGCGTCTCCTTGTCACCGGACTGGAGGGCGACGACCCGCTTGCGGGCCCGCTCCTTGAACTCCTCGTCCGCGTCGAAGACCGCGCGCGACGCCTTGTACACCCGGTTCAGGTTGCTCATGGCCTGCTCGCCGTCGACGTCGGCCGCGGGGGCCAGCTCGCCGGGGTGCTCCAGCAGGTACTGGATGAGCATGCCGAACTGGGTGCCCCAGTCGCCGATGTGGTGGCGGCCGATCGTCTTCTCGCCGGTGAAGTCGATCATGGAGCGCAGGGCGTCGCCGATCACCGCGGAACGCAGGTGGCCGACGTGCATCTCCTTCGCCACGTTCGGCTGGGCGTAGTCGATGACCGTGACGCCCGGGTTCTCCTTCAGCGGCACGCCGAGGCGCTCGCCGTCCGCGTGCCGCGCGGCGAGGTTCTCGGTGATGGCCCGGTCGCCGATCGTGATGTTCAGGAAGCCGGGCCCGGAGACCTCGACGTCCTTGACCAGGTCGCCGGTGGTGATGTGCGCGACGACCTCGGCCGCCAGCTCGCGCGGGTTCGCCTTGGCCTTCTTGGCCAGGGCGAGGATGCCGTTGGCCTGGTAGTCCGCCCGGTCGCTTCGGCGCAGCAGCGGGTCCGCGCCGGCGGCCTCCGGCCGGGTGGCCGTGAGGGCGGACGCGAGGTGCTGCTGGACGGAGTCGCTGAGGGACGTGACCGAGGCCATGGAGTGGTTCGCCGTTCTGCTCGGGGTTCCGGGAGTGAGGCTGTGACTAGCTACGGAAACCGAGTATCCCACGCGGTGAAAAGCGGTTTTCGCGGATGCGGGCCGGGCTGGGAGAATGGAGCGGTCAGCCGTGCGACCGTACGGGCTGCCTCAGGAGTAGTTCCAGAGAAGTTCCAGGAAAGAGGACGTGCCGATCGTGGCTCAGAGCACAGAGACCACCGACTGGGTCTCCCGTTTCGCGGACGAGGTCATCGCCGAGTCGGAGCGCCGTGCCCCGGGCAAACCGGTCGTCGTCGCCTCCGGGCTCTCCCCGTCCGGCCCCATCCACCTGGGCAACCTGCGCGAGGTCATGACCCCGCACCTGGTCGCCGACGAGGTGCGCCGCCGGGGCCACGAGGTCCGGCACCTGATCTCCTGGGACGACTACGACCGCTACCGCAAGGTGCCGGCCGGTATCGCCGGGGTGGACGAGACGTGGGCCGAGCACATCGGCAAGCCGCTCACCTCGGTCCCGGCCCCGAAGGGCTCCTCGTACCCGAACTGGGCCGAGCACTTCAAGGCCGCCATGGTCGCCTCGCTCGCCGACATGGGCGTGGAGTTCGACGGGATCAGCCAGACCGAGCAGTACACCTCCGGTGTCTACCGCGAGCAGGTCCTGCACGCCATGAGGCACCGGCGGGACATCGACGCGATCCTCGCCCAGTACCGCACGAAGAAGGCTCCCGCGAAGAAGTCGCAGAAGCCGGTCGACGAGGCCGAGCTGGAGGCCGCCGAGGGCTCCGGCGCCGCGGCCGAGGACGACGGCTCGGGCTCGGCCGCCGGGTACTTCCCGTACAAGCCGTACTGCGGCAACTGCGAGAAGGACCTGACCACGGTCACCGCCTACGACGACGACTCGACCGAGCTCACCTACGCCTGCACCGAGTGCGGCTTCTCCGAGACGGTCCGCCTCAGCGAGTTCAACCGCGGCAAGCTGGTCTGGAAGGTCGACTGGCCGATGCGCTGGGCGTACGAGGGGGTCGTCTTCGAGCCCAGCGGCGTGGACCACTCCTCTCCCGGGTCGTCGTTCCAGGTCGGCGGGCAGATCGTCGGCATCTTCGGCGGCAAGCAGCCGATCGGGCCGATGTACGCCTTCGTCGGCATCAGCGGCATGGCGAAGATGTCCTCCTCCAAGGGCGGGGTGCCCACCCCGGCCGACGCGCTGCAGATCATGGAACCGCAGCTGCTGCGCTGGCTGTACGCCCGCCGCCGGCCCAACCAGTCCTTCAAGATCGCCTTCGACCAGGAGATCCAGCGGCTGTACGACGAGTGGGACCGCCTCGACGCCAAGGTCGCCGACGGCAGCGCGCTGCCCGCCGACGCCGCCGCCCACGCCCGCGCCGTGCGCACGGCCGCCGGCGAGCTGCCGCGGACGCCCAGGCCGCTGCCGTACCGGACCCTCGCCTCCGTGGCCGACATCACCGCCGGACACGAGGACCAGGCGCTGCGCATCCTCAGCGAGCTCGACCCGGCGAACCCGCTGACGGCGCTGGACGAGGCCCGGCCGCGCTACGACAAGGCAGAGGCGTGGATCAACACCCACGTCCCCGCCGACCAGCGCACCATCGTCCGCGACGAGCCCGACGCCGAGCTGCTGAAGTCCCTGGACGAGCAGGGCCGGCAGTCCCTGCGGCTGCTCCTCGACGGGCTCGCCGACCACTGGTCGCTCGACGGTCTGACCCACCACGTCTACGGCGTGCCCAAGGTCCAGGCCGGCTTCCCCGCCGACGCCACGGCCAAGGAACTGCCGCCGGAGATCAAGACCGCCCAGCGGTCGTTCTTCGCGCTGCTCTACCACCTGCTCGTCGGCCGCGACACCGGCCCGCGCCTGCCCACGCTGCTGCTCGCGGTCGGGCAGGAGCGGGTACGGCACCTGCTCGGCGAGTAGACCGCGTCACACGGCAGGGGCGCCCGGTGTCCGCCGGGCGCCCACGTCGGCGTGGGACGGGTGAGCACATCCCCTTCGGCCGGGCCCGCGCGTACGCGGGTCAGCGCGAAGCCGGCGAACAGGACGCCGACCACGCAGACGGCGAGGAAGGCCTGGTGCCTGCGCGGGACCTTGAGGACCCGTCGTGATCACCGCCGGTCAGGCGATGTGCTCCTCCTCCAGCTCCGCGCTGTGCCGGTTGGTGAAGCGGCTCACCAGCCGCTTGGCCTCGGGGTCGGTGAGCGGCGTGCCGAACGTCGCCTCCACGTTGTCGCCGAACTGGCGGGGCGTCGGGTAGCTGCCGTTGATCGACTGCTTGAAGACCTGGTAGTAGGCGTCCTCGTCCGGGTCCTGGGACCGGGGTTCCGGATGGGCTTGCGGATGGGCTTCCGGACGGGCTTCCGGATGGCCGCCCTCCCCCAGCTCGCGGGTGCGGCCCGGGACGACCGGTATCGGGAAGTTGCCGGTCTCCTCCGGCGACGGTTCCTGGAGCGGGGGCTCCTCCTCGTACTGGTCCCGGTACTGGTCGGCCTGCCGCTGCTCCTCGTACCAGTCGGCGTACTGCTCGGCCGGGTCGTAGGCGGGGTCGTAGCCGCCCTGGTAGTCGATCTGGCGGGGAGTGTTGAACCAGGGGCTCTGCTCGGGCCCGGCCTCCTCGCCCGCCGCCTCGTCCGCCTCCGGTGGCCGCCGGTCCGCGTCGGGCGCCTTGCCCAGTTCCGGACGCTGCCTCGCCGCGGGCGCCGCCTGCGGAGCGATGCCCTGCGGCCCCGTCTCCTGCGGTCCGGTGTCCTGAGGGCCGGACGCCTCCGGCCGCGGGGCCGGCGGCAGCAGGGCCGGCTCGATGCCCGCCGCCGCCAGGCCCGCCGGGGCGGTCTGCGCCAGGGGGACGCCGTAGCGGGCCAGGCGCAGCGGCATCAGGGACTCGACGGGGGCCTTGCGGCGCCAGCCGCGGCCGAAGCGGGAACGCAGCCGGGCCTGGTACACCAGGCGCTCCTGCTCCAGCTTGATGACCTGCTCGTAGGAGCGCAGCTCCCACAGTTTCATCCGGCGCCACAGCAGGAAGGTCGGCCCGGGCGAGAGCAGCCAGCGGGTGAGGCGGACGCCCTCCATGTGCTTGTCGGCGGTGATGTCGGCGATCCGGCCGATCGCGTGCCGGGCGGCCTCGACGGAGACCACGAACAGGATCGGGATCACCCCGTGCATGCCCACGCCCAGCGGGTCGGGCCACGCCGCGGCGCCGTTGAACGCGATCGTCGCCGCCGTCAGCAGCCAGGCCGTCTGCCGCAGCAGCGGGAAGGGGATGCGGATCCACGTCAGCAGCAGGTCCAGGGACAGCAGCACGCAGATGCCCGCGTCGATGCCGATCGGGAAGACGTAGCTGAAGTTCCCGAAGCCCTTCTGCAGGGCCAGTTCCCGCACCGCCGCGTAGGAACCCGCGAAACCGATCCCGGCGATGATGACGGCACCGAAGACGACCATGCCGATCAGAACGCGATGCGTCCGTGTCAGCTCCAGTGGCGCGGCCACCCGTACTCCCCTCCCAGTGCCTGTTGTTGCGCGCAACAGAGTGGCACATGTGTGCGGGGGACGGGTGGCCGGTGGGCCGGTACGGCCCGTCAGCCCGTCTTCGACAACGCCTTGGAGCGCGACTTCCCGCCCGAATCCGAGTCGGAGTCGGTGTCCGAGCCGGAGCCCGAGCCCGAGCCGGCGCCCGAGCCGGACGGCGCCGACGCGCCGCTCGACGTGCCGCCGCCGTTGGCCTTCGTCACCGCGTCCACGGCCTCCTTGGCCGCCTTCTGGGCGTCCTTGGTCAGGTCGTCGGCGTCCGGCGTCTTGTCGCCGGCCAGGCCCGCGCCGTTGAAGTCGACGGTGACGACGACGTTCTCGACGCGTGCGACGACCGTCTGCTGCTTGAAGGTGCCTTCCTCCTTCTTCAGGTCGTAGCGCACGACCGCGGCCTCGTCGCCGGTGCCGCTCACCGGCGTGGTCCGCAGGCTCTTCGCGCCCTGCGCGGACTGGGCGTCCTTCAGCTGCTTCGCGTAGTAGTCGCGCGCCAGCTTGTCGCCCTCGCCGCGCGTCACGTCCGACTCGAAGCGCAGCATCGACACGCTCAGCCAGCGGAACTGAGAGCCCTTCACGCCGTTGTCGTCCAGGCTGTCCCAGGAGCAACCGGCGCGTGTCGCGGTGTCGTTGGTCGCGCCCTCCTTGCCGGACTTGGCCTTCGGCACCAGGTCGTCCAGCGTCTTCTTCGACAGCACCGAACACGGCTCCGGAAGTTTCCCGTACGCCGCGGGCCGCACCGTGGGGGACGGGCTCGCCGACTTCGACGGGGACGCCGTGGCCGCGGCCTTGCCCTCGCCGTCGGATCCGGAGTCCGAGGAGCAGCCGGCTGCCACCAGCATCACGGGTACGGCGGCCGCGCCGACAAGGACGCGGGTGAGTCGCTTCGCTCGCTGATCACGCTGGGCTCGTCGCTGCATGGTTCCTTCACTCATGGCACTCGTGGTTCCTGCGGTCGGAACGGGTCCGAGGGGCCACGGTACGCGTTGGGAAACCGCGCGGTCCGCTCCAGGAGCTTCGTGCGCGGACGCCGCCGGGTCCGGGCGGGGCTCAACCGCTCAGTGAATCCGCCAGCTGCGACGCCAGTTTCCGCGCCGTGTCCTGCATTTCCTCGCTGTCCGGCGCGACTCCGAGCGCCGCCGGCTGCTCCGCGTACTCGATGGTCACCATGACGTTCGACGTGCGGAACGCCACAGTCACCGTGCGCCGTTTCGCCGTCGAACCGGAGCTGCCCAGCTCGTCGTCCACGAACGCCTCGTCGCCCAGGTCGTCGAGCAGACGGGGCTGGAGGTCGGTGGGCGTGGCATCGGCGGACGGGCTCGACGAGGGGGCGCCGGACGACGCGGCGCCGGAAGCCGTGGCGGAGGGCGTGCCGGGGGACGCGGTGCCGGACGGCGAGGCGGACCCCGGCGCGGCACCGGACGCGGAACCCGCACCCGACGCCGGCTTCGACTCCGGTCCCGACTCGGGTTCGGACTGCGACTCCGCGTCCGACGCCGACTCGGATCCCGACGCCGGCCCCGACGCGGAGACGACCGGCTCGGGCAGGTCGGCCGCCTCCACCTGCTGGGCGAAGAGCTGCTCGGCCTCGCTGTCGTCGCTCACCTCGTTGTCGTAGGAGACCACCCGCTCGAAGTCGACGAAGAGGTGGTTGGTGGCGTCCGCCGACTCCACCTTCCAGCGGCAGCCGACCTTGCGGTCCGTGTCGTAGGTGAGCGTCGCCTCGCCCGCGTACGCCTTCTCCCGCTGCTCCTGGTCCGCGATCTCCTCGATGCCGGGCAGGAGCGAGTCGAGCGACTTGTCGCCGACCGCGCCGCACGGTTCCGGAAGGAAGCGGTACTTGCCGGGTTCGGCCGCCTCGGCCGCGACGCCGGGTTGTCCCGGGTTGGAATCGTCCGACGTGGCGCCGTCGTCCGAGCCGCCGGTGCAGCCGGCCAGCAACGCCGCCAGGAGGGCGGCGACGCCGGGTACGTAGGCCTTCCGCTGCACGGTGCGGCTCCTCTCGCCGGTGTGGCTGTGGGTCGGTACTCCAGTGTCCCCGCTCGTTATTCGCTTGCCGCGACGGGGCGCCCCCTGCAGACAATGTGTATCGCACGCGCTGCCGTGAACGCCGGTCGGTTGTCTCTTTGGTCGACCTTGGCGCCGGTTTTGCGCATTGGGACTTCTGTTTGTTTCCGGGGGAATGAGGACGATATGTCGTACGTGGAAATGCCGGGCGCGAAGGTGCCGATCCGGATGTGGACCGACCCGGCGACCGTGGAGGACGTGGCCCTCCAGCAGTTGCGCAACGTCGCGACCCTGCCGTGGATCAAGGGTCTGGCGGTCATGCCGGACGTGCACTACGGCAAGGGGGCGACGGTCGGGTCGGTCATCGCCATGCAGGGCGCGGTGTGCCCGGCGGCGGTGGGCGTGGACATCGGCTGCGGGATGTCGGCGGTGAGGACGTCCCTGACGGCGAACGACCTCCCGGGCGACCTGTCGCGGCTGCGCTCGAAGATCGAGCAGGCGATTCCGGTGGGCCGGGGGATGCACGACAGTCCCGTCGAGCCGGGGCGCTTCCACGGGCTGGCGACGGCCGGGTGGGACGACTTCTGGGGGCGGTTCGACGGAGTGGCGGAGGCGGTCAAGTTCCGTCATGAGCGGGCCGGAAAGCAGATGGGAACGCTCGGAAGCGGCAACCACTTCATTGAAATCTGCACGGATACGGCCGGTTCTGTCTGGCTGATGTTGCACTCCGGTTCCCGCAACATCGGCAAGGAACTCGCCGAACACCACATCGGCATCGCCCAGAAGCTCCCGCACAACCAGGGCCTGGTCGACCGCGACCTCGCGGTGTTCGTCGCGGACACCCCGCAGATGGCGGCGTACCGCAACGACTTGTTCTGGGCGCAGGAGTACGCGAAGTACAACCGCACCCTGATGATGGCGCTCCTGAAGGACGTGGTCCGCAAGGAGTTCAAGAAGGCGAAGCCGGCCTTCGAGCCGGAGATCAGCGCGCATCACAACTACGTGGCCGAAGAGCGCTACGACGGGATGGACCTGCTCGTCACCCGTAAGGGCGCGATCCGGGCCGGTTCCGGCGAGTACGGGATCATCCCCGGCTCCATGGGTACGGGCTCGTACATCGTGAAGGGCCTCGGGAACGCCATGTCCTTCAACTCCGCCTCTCACGGCGCCGGCCGGCGCATGAGCCGGAACGCGGCCAAGCGGCGCTTCTCCACGAAGGACCTGGAGGAGCAGACGCGGGGCGTGGAGTGCCGCAAGGACTCGGGCGTCGTGGACGAGATCCCGGGCGCCTACAAGCCCATCGACCAGGTCATCGACCAGCAGCGCGACCTCGTGGAGGTCGTGGCGAAGCTGAAGCAGGTCGTCTGCGTGAAGGGCTGACCTCCGGGGCGGCGCCCGGCGTCAGCCCTCCCGGTGCGACTCGGCGTCGGCCCTCCCGGTGCGCCTTCGGCGTCAGAGCTCCCGGTGCACCTTCGTGTTCGACGCCTGGGCGCGGGGGCGGACGACCAGGAGGTCGATGTTGACGTGGGCGGGGCGGGTGACCGCCCACGTGATGGTGTCGGCGACGTCGTCGGCGGTCAGGGGCTCGGCGACGCCCTGGTAGACCTTGGCCGCCTTGTCCCGGTCGCCGCCGAAGCGGGTCAGGGCGAACTCGTCGGTCTTCACCATGCCGGGCGCGATCTCGATGACGCGGACCGGACGGCCGACGATCTCCAGGCGGAGGGTCTCGGCGAGGACGTGTTCGCCGTGCTTGGCGGCGACGTAGCCCGCGCCGCCCTCGTAGGTGGAGAGGCCGGCGGTCGAGGAGACGACGACGACCGTGCCGTCGCCGCTCGCCTCCAGCCGGGGGAGCAGGGCCTGGGTGAGGTTGAGGGTGCCGATGACGTTCGTCTCGTACATGCGGCGCCAGTCGTCCGGGTCGCCGGTGGCCACCGGGTCGGCGCCGAGTGCGCCGCCCGCGTTGTTGACGAGGACGCCGATCGTCTTGAACGCGGTCGCGAACTCGTCGACCGCCGCGCGGTCGGTGACGTCCAGGGGGTACGCCGTGGCCTTGTGGCCGGCCGCCTGGATCTCCTCCGCCAGTGCCTCGATGCGGTCCTTGCGGCGGGCGGTGAGGACGACGCGGTAGCCGGCCGCGGCGAGCTGCCGGGCCGTGGCGGCGCCGATGCCGCTGCTCGCACCGGTGACGACGGCGATGCGGGAGGAGGCGGACGGGGCGGCTGCGGTGGCCATGGGCTGCTCCTAGGTCGGTGCTGTCGGTCGCCGCCCAGGGTAGGCCGCCCGGGGCGGTCAACCGCCGTTGCGGGGTGCCCACATGATCACGGCCATCCCGGCGAGGCAGACCAGGGCGCCGGTGATGTCCCAGCGGTCGGGGCGGTAGCCGTCCGCGGCCATGCCCCACAGGATCGAGCCGGCCACGAAGATCCCGCCGTACGCGGCGAGGATGCGGCCGAAGTGGGCGTCGGGCTGGAAGGTGGCGACGAAGCCGTAGGCGCCGAGGGCGAGGACGCCGCCGGTGGCCCACAGCCAGCCGCGTTGTTCGCGTACGCCCTGCCAGACCAGCCAGGCGCCGCCGATCTCGAAGACGGCGGCGACGACGAACAGGGCGGCGGAGCGGAGTACCAGCATGGCGGCAGCTTCGCACGGGCCGGAGCGGCGTCCGGAACGGTGCCCGGGACGTCGTCCGGCACGGTGTCCGGGACGTCGTCCGGCGCAGTGTCCGGCACGGTGTCCGGAACCACGTCCACGGAATAACGTCCGGGGTCCGACGGTTGGACGGTATAGTTGAATCGTCAACAAATCGGAGGTTGAGCGTCATGCAGTTCGGCATCTTCACGGTCGGCGACGTCACGCCGGACCCGACCACGGGGCGTACGCCGACCGAGCGTGAGCGCATCAAGGCCATGGTCGCCATCGCGCTGAAGGCCGAGGAGGTCGGGCTCGACGTCTTCGCGACCGGCGAGCACCACAACCCGCCCTTCGTGCCCTCGTCGCCGACCACGATGCTCGGCTACATCGCGGCGCGCACCGAGCGGCTGATCCTCTCCACCTCCACCACCCTCATCACCACCAACGACCCGGTGAAGATCGCGGAGGACTTCGCGATGCTCCAGCACCTGGCCGACGGCCGGACGGACCTGATGATGGGGCGCGGCAACACCGGCCCGGTCTACCCGTGGTTCGGCAAGGACATCCGCGAGGGCATCAACCTCGCGATCGAGAACTACGCCCTGCTGCACCGCCTGTGGCGCGAGGACGTCGTGAACTGGGAGGGGAAGTTCCGTACCCCGCTCCAGGGCTTCACGTCCACGCCGCGCCCGCTGGACGGGGTCGCGCCGTTCGTCTGGCACGGCTCGATCCGCTCCCCGGAGATCGCCGAGCAGGCCGCGTACTACGGCGACGGCTTCTTCCACAACAACATCTTCTGGCCCGCCGACCACACCAAGCGCATGGTCGAGCTGTACCGGGCCCGCTACGCCCACTACGGGCACGGCACCCCCGAGCAGGCGATCGTCGGCCTGGGCGGCCAGGTGTTCATGCGGAAGAACAGCCAGGACGCGGTGCGCGAGTTCCGCCCGTACTTCGACGTCGCCCCGGTCTACGGGCACGGGCCGTCGCTGGAGGACTTCACCGAGCAGACGCCGCTCACCGTCGGCTCCCCGCAGCAGGTGATCGAGAAGACGCTCGCCTTCCGCGACTACGCCGGTGACTACCAGCGCCAGCTGTTCCTCATGGACCACGCCGGACTGCCCCTGAAGACCGTCCTGGAGCAGCTCGACCTGCTCGGCGAGGAGGTCGTGCCGGTGCTGCGCGAGGAGTTCGCCAAGAACCGCCCGGCCGGCGTGCCGGACGCCCCGACCCACGCGTCGCTGCTGGCCGGCGCGCGCAAGGAAGGAGTACGGGCGTGAAGCTCGTCGTCGTCTCCGCGGGACTGGGCGTCCCGTCCTCCACCCGGCTGCTCGCCGACCGGCTGGCCGCCGCCACCGTCGCCGCCGGCGCCCCACCGGCGTCCGCGGAGGTCCAGGTGGTCGAGGTGCGCGATCTCGCCGTGGAGATCGCGCACACCTTCACCAACGGCTTCCCCGGGCGGAACCTGTCCGCCGCCTTCGACGCGGTGGCGGCGGCCGACGGCCTGATCGTCGTCACGCCGGTGTTCTCGGCGTCGTACAGCGGGCTGTTCAAGTCGTTCTTCGACGCGCTGAGCGTGACCGACGCGGACGCCCTCGCCGGGAAGCCGGTGCTGATCGGCGCGACCGGCGGCACGGCCCGGCACTCGCTCGTCCTGGACCACGCGCTGCGACCGCTCTTCGCCCACCTCAAGGCCGTCGTCGTACCGACCGGCGTCTACGCCGCCTCGGAGGACTGGGGAGCCGAGGGACTGGGCGGGCGGATCGAGCGGGCGGCCGGGGAGCTGGCGGCGCTGACGGCCGGGCTGTCGACGGTCGTGAAGCCGGCCGTGAAGCCGGCCGCCGACGCCGACGGGATCGTGCCGTTCGAGGAGCGGCTCGCCGCGCTGCGGCCCGCCGGGTGAGATCTCGGTAAGAACCCCGGCCGTCCGGTCGCAGGGGCCGTGGCCTTGGCAGACTGGGCGCGTGCCCCGGACTGTTCTGCTCGCCGAAGACGACCGCGCCATCCGGCACGCCCTGGAGCGCGCCCTCACCCTGGAGGGCTACCGGGTCACCGCGGTCGCGGACGGCGTCGAGGCGCTGGCGCAGGCCCACCGCGGCCGGCCGGACGTCCTCGTGCTGGACGTGATGATGCCGGGCATCGACGGCCTCCAGGTCTGCCGGGCGCTGCGCGCGGAGGGCGATTCCACGCCGATCCTGATACTGACGGCGCTGGTGGAGACCGCCGAGCGCGTCGCGGGCCTGGACGCGGGCGCCGACGACTACGTGGTGAAGCCCTTCGACGTCGAGGAGGTCTTCGCCCGGCTGCGCGCCCTGCTGCGCCGTACGGACGGCCGTGCCGCCGACCGTGCGGAGGAGGGGCAACCGGGCGGAACCGCCGGGGCACACAGCACCGCCCGGCCGGGCGGCCCGGCCCCGTCGCGGTCCGGTGCCGTTCCGGAGGAGCCGGACGACGGCCGGTACCTCGCGGCGGCGGGACTGCGCATGGACCCGCGGGCCCGCCGCGCCTGGCGGGACGGGCGTGAGCTGGAACTGACCCGCACCGAGTTCGAGCTGCTGGAACTGCTGGTCCGCAACGCGGGCGTCGTGCTCGACCACTCCACCATCTACGACCGCATCTGGGGCTACGACTTCGGGCCCGGCTCCAAGAACCTCGCCGTCTACGTCGGCTACCTGCGCCGCAAGCTCGACCGGCCGGGGGCGCCGCAGCTGGTCCAGACCGTGCGCGGGGTGGGTTACGTGCTGCGGGAGGACTGAGTGGGCCACTCCCCGCTCGGGCGCCGGCCCCGGCTGCTGTCGCTGCGGACGACGTTCGCGGTGTCGTTCGCGACGGTCACCGCCGTGGTCACGGTCGTCGTCGGGGTGCTGTCGTACAGTGCCGCGGCCCGGCTGGTCCGGGTGGACCAGGAGTCCGTCTTCGACCAGGTCGTGCAGGACCTGCGGGCCGAGGTGCGCCTGCGGCGGCTGTCGCCCGTCGACTTCTCCACGTCCGCGCCGGGCCACGACATCGTGCGCCCGGCCCGCACCGACGTGCAGGTGCTCGGGCCGGACGGTGGCATCTTCGACCCGGCCGGCCCCCGGCTGCCGGTCACCGACGCCGACCGGCGGACCGCGGGAGCGGCGACGGCGGGGCGGATGGTCGAGCACGAGGACGTCGGCGTCGGCCACGACGCCTTCCGGGTCGCGACCGTCGCCCTCGGCGGCGGCCGGGGCGCGGTGCAGGTGGCGCAGGAGTTCAGTGACACCGAGGACCTGCTGCGGACGCTGCAACGGCGGACACTGCTCCTGGTGGCGGCGGTGGTGACGGGTGCCGGACTGTTCGGCTGGTGGCTGGCCAGGCGCATCACCCGGCGTCTGGTCGTCCTCACCTCCGCCGCCGAGAACGTCGCACGCACCCGTCGGCTCGGCATCCAGGTCCCGGTCACCGGCCCCGACGAGGTGGGCCGCCTCGGTCGCGCGTTCGACCTGATGCTGGGCCGCCTCGCCCAGTCGGAGGAGGACCAGCGGCGCCTGGTCCAGGACGCGGGCCACGAGCTGCGTACGCCGCTGACCTCGCTGCGGACGAACATCTCGCTGCTGCGCCGGATCGACGAACTCCCGCCCGCCGCCCGCGAGGAACTGGTCGCCGACTTGGGGCAGGAGGCCCGCGAGCTGACCGACCTGGTCAACGAACTGGTCGAACTGGCGGCCGGCCAGTGGGCGGGCGAGCCCCCGCAGCGGGTCGACGTGGCCCGGATCGCGCACGACGTGGCGGTCCTGGCCCGGCGCCGCACCGGTCGGGAGATCGGCGTACGGGCCCGCGGGGGGACGACGACGCAGGGCCGGCCCGCCATGCTGGCCCGCGCCCTGTCCAACCTGGTCGAGAACGCCGCGAAGTTCGACCCCGAGGGCACCGGCCCCATCGAGGTCGCCGTCACCGGGCCCGCCCTGCCGGGCACGATCCGCGTCGAGGTCCTCGACCGCGGCCCCGGCATCCGTGACGCCGACCTGACCCGTGTCTTCGACCGCTTCTACCGCGCCGCCGACGCCCGCTCGCGGCCCGGCTCGGGCCTCGGCCTGTCCATCGTGCGGGAGGTGGCGGTGGCGCACGGGGGAGCGCCGTTCGCGTACCGGCGGGCCGGGGGAGGGGCGGTGATCGGGTTCACGGTCGTCGGGGCCGTGGAGGACGGGCCGCTCACCGGTGGGCCGCCGGGTGGCTGACCGGGCGGGCGCCGATCCCGTCCGCGACACGGGGGCACGGCACCGCACGGCACGGGCGGGCGCGGCAGGGCGCGGACCGATACGCCCGCCTGCTCGCGCCCCCTCCCTCCCCGCTGTGTGGATCAGCCGTTGTACGGGGCCGCCACGTCCAGGACCCAGGTCACGCCGAAGCGGTCGGTGAGCATGCCGTACAGCGGGGCCCACTGCGAGGGTTCCAGGGGCTGCACCACCGTCGATCCCTCCGCCAGCTTCTGCCAGAGGGTGCTGATCTCGTCCGTGTCGTCACCGCGCACGGAGACGAAGAAGGGGCGGCTGCCCTGGTCCCAGGGCAGGTCGGAGGGCACGTCGTAGGCCATGACGTGGAAGCCGTTGTCGCCCACCACCTCGCCCCACGTCACCCAGTCCGCTTCGTTCTCGTTCCGCGTGTTGCCGGTGTCCTTGTACGTGACGGCGGTGACGCGTCCGCCGAAGACGGACCGGTAGTGGTCCAGCGCCGCCCGGGCGTCGCCCCGGAAGTTCAGATGGGTGGTGGTCGTGACGGCCATGGCCTTCTCCCTGCTCTCGGCGGTTCTGTGCTCTCTCGCGGGCCCTGCTCTCTGGTGGACCCGGGGTTCACCGTTCCAGGGGTAGCGGACAGGTTGTGTC
This sequence comes from Streptomyces sp. WG5, assembly GCF_049974565.1. Taxonomy (NCBI): domain Bacteria; kingdom Bacillati; phylum Actinomycetota; class Actinomycetes; order Kitasatosporales; family Streptomycetaceae; genus Streptomyces; species Streptomyces sp. WG5. The sequence goes on from NZ_JBNGGC010000041.1 coordinate 63,902, forward strand.
CTGTACCGCGCCCACAATGGTGGGCATGCAGAAGACTTCCTCGCGGTTGCTCGCACTGCTCTCACTGCTTCAGGCGCATCGCGACTGGTCCGGTGACGATCTCGCCGAGCGGCTCGACATCACCCCGCGCACCGTGCGCCGCGACATCGACCGGCTACGGGAGCTGGGCTACCCGATCCTCGCTTTCAAGGGGCCCTCCGGCGGCTACCGCCTGGACGCCGGCTCGCAACTGCCCCCGCTGCTGTTCGACGACGGCCAGGCCGTCGCCCTGGCCCTCGCCCTGCAGTCCGCGGTCACCAGCGGCACGATCGGCGAGGACGCCGCACGGGCGCTGTCCACCGTTCGCCAGGTCATGCCGCCCCGCCTGCGGCAGCGCATCGACATGGTGCGGGTCACCGCCGTTCCGTCGCCCGGGTCCGGTGACGCGGCACCGGTCGACACGGCGGTCCTCATGGAGCTGAGCCGCGTCGTCCACGCCCGCGAGGAGCTGCGCTTCGACTACGGGCACGACGCCACCGACTCCACCGGTCGGCCCCGCCGCGCCCAGCCCCATCACCTCGTCACCCGGCGCGGCCACTGGTACCTGGTCGCCTGGGACCTGGACCGTGCCGACTGGCGCACCTTCCGCGTCGACCGCGTACGCCCGCGCACTCCGACCGGCCCGCGCTTCAGCCCGCGCGAGGTCCCCGGTGGCGACGTGGCCGCGTTCGTCACCGGCCACTTCCGCGGAACCGACGGCTCCACCGCCGACTGGCCCTGCATCGGCGAGGTCGTCCTCGACCTCCCCGCGCGGGCCGTGGCCCCCTTCGCGCAGGACGCGGTCGTCGAAGAACTCGGCCCCGACCGCTGCCGCCTCACCCTCGGCTCCTGGTCGTGGACCGGCCTCGCCGCCGCGCTCTGCCGCTTCGACGCCGACGTCGAAGTCGTCGGCCCGCCCCAACTGACCAGCGCGTTCGCCGAACTGGCCGCGCGCTGCGCCAACGCGGCGGGCGCGAGCGAGTTGAATTCCACGAACATGGAATGAAGAAAATGAAGGTGTGGTCGTTGACCGCTTAAGAAAATCAAAGTACAAACAGGGATGAGCGCGGTCGTCGAGTCGAAAGCAGGGAGCCGAGGGTGGACTGGCAGGAACTGACGGACCTGACGCAAGGGCGGCCGTTCGTGGTCGAGCGGGTCCGCCTCGCCGACAGCGGCGTCGCGATCGAGGGGCAGTTCGAGCCGCCGCAGCTGGCTCAGCTCGGCATCGACGACCAGGTGTTCGTCGCCGCGTTCGTGCGGTCGCACGGTTCGATCAAGGAGATGGAGCGGATCTTCGGGGTGAGCTACCCGACGGTCAAGTCCCGGCTGAAGCGGATCGCCGAGCACCTCGACTTCGTCGACACCGACCCGGCGCCGACCGGTGCCGCCGACATCGTCGACCGCCTGCGCCGGGGGGAGATCAGCGCCCAGGAGGCGCTGGCCGAGCTGGAGAGGTCCCGGTGATCCCCCAGCTGGTGACGGTGTGCTGGCGCCGCCCGGGCAGCCGTCGGCGGTTGTACGTCCCCGTCCTGCCGGTGCTGGTGGTGCTGTCACCGCTGCTGCTGCTCGCCGTGGCGGCCGGACTGGTCGCCTGCCTCGTCACCCGGGTGAGCCCGGTGGGCGCGCTGCGCGGCGCCGGGCAGCTGCTGTGGGCGCTGCCCGGCACCCGGATCGAGATCGAGCAGGGCCGGACGGCCGTGCTGGTAAGCGTCGGATGAGTCGGAGGGATGGGGAGATCATGAACGAGCAGCGCCGCCAGGTCCTGGAGATGCTGGCCGAGGGCAGAATCACCGCGGACGAGGCCGAGCGGCTCATCGACGCCCTCGAGCGAGACCGGCCCGAGGCGCCGCCGGGAGCCGTGCCCCGCCCGAAACCCCGGGCCAAGTACCTGCGCGTGGTGGTGGACTCGGCGGACGACTCCGGCGGTGACGGGCCGAGCCGGGTCGACATCCGCGTCCCGATGCAACTGCTGCGTGCCGGGGTCCGGCTCACGAGCCTGGTCCCTCCGCAGGCGCTCGCCAAGGCCAACGCGGAACTGAACAGGTCCGGGGTGCCGATCGACCTCACCGAACTCAAGCCGCAGCAGATGGAGGACCTCGTCGACCAGCTCGACGAGGTCGCCATCGACGTCGACGACTCCGGCACCAAGGTGCGGGTCTTCTGTGAGTGACGCCGCCACGGCGGGGTGGCCGGGGTGCCGCTGAGCGCCTGCACCACCGGCCGGCCCGCTTGGTGCCATACGGCGCCACCTGGCGCCAAGCGGTGCCATTTCACGGCACCTGGGAGTGTCCCAACGTGCCGATGTCGTCGTCGTTCGTGCAGTGTTGGGGCGTTTCCGCAGGTCGGAGGGGTTTGCTCGGCGTTCCGCCGGGTTCGGTGCCGCGCATGCTTGCGTGTGGCGCCACTGTGGTGCCATGATGGCGTCATGGACCTCACCCCGTATGTCGACACTCTCCGCCGTGAACTCGCGGTGGCCGCCGAAGCCGGCGGGGAAGATGCCCGTGTGCTGGCCGAGAGGCTCACCGCTCCGCTGGAGTCGGCGACCCGGCTGACCATGCTCAACGTGCTCTCCGCCGCGATGGACGAGATCACCCGTGAACTCGCCCCCGGCTCGGTCGACGTGCGGCTGCGCGGGCTCGACCCGGACTTCGTGGTGACGCCGCCGCCCACCGACGACCGTGCCCCCGCCGAGCCGGCCGCCCCCGTGGAACCGCCCAGGGCCCCGGCCTCGGTCCCGGCCGAAGGTGACGAGGGCGGCACCGCCCGCGTCAACCTGCGCCTGCCGGCCCACCTCAAGGCGCGCGCGGAGGAGGCCGCGAGCCGCGAGGGCCTGTCGGTCAACGCGTGGCTGGTGCGTGCCGTGTCGGCCGCGGTCGACGGCGGCACCCGGCCGCAGGCGGCGGAGAAGACCCGGACGCTCGGACAGAGCTTCACGGGCTGGGTGCGCTAGCCGCGCCCGGCTCACGTGGCGCCACCTCACCAAGCGCCGGCCCACCCCGCACACCCGCTCACTCGCTCACCAGCTCACCCGCACCGCTTCACCGACACCACGTCCCCTCAGCCGGGACGTCCTGAAGACCCAAGAGGACGGGACAGCCATGCCTTCTTTCGACACTCCCGAAGCGATCTCGGCCACGGCGCGCGTGGAGGCCGGTTCCATCCAGTTCGCCGCGGGCGACCGCGTCGAAACCGTCGTCGAGGTGCGGCCCCGCGACCCCGGGAAGGACCTGGACGTGCGGACGGCCGACCAGACCGAGGTGACGTACGCGAACGGCGAACTGACCGTCAGGACGCCCAAGTCCGGCCTGTTCGGGCGCACCGGCACCGTCGACGTGACGGTCGAACTGCCCACGGGCTCGCGCGTCGACCTGACCGGTGCCTGGGCCCAGGTGCTCGGCGAGGGCCGGCTCGGCGAAGTCCACGTGAAGGTTTCGTCCGGCGACGTCCGCCTCGATGTGACCGGCCCTCTGAAGCTGACCGCGTCGCACGGCTCGATCACCGTGGACCGGGTCGAGGGCGCGGCCGAGATCACCACCAGTTCGGGCAGCCTGCGCGTCGGCCTGCTCGACGGCCCCGCCGTCCTGAAGAACTCGCACGGCACCACGACCGTCGGCGCCGCGACCGGCGAGCTGCGGGTGAGCGGCGCCAACGGCGACATCGACATCGCCCGCGCCGAGGACTCGGTCACCGCGACCACCGCCCACGGAACCCTGCGCGTGGCCGACGCGGTCCGCGGCACCGTCCAGTTGGAGACCAGTTACGGCGCCATCGAGGTCGGCGTCCGTGAGGGCACGGCCGCCTGGCTCGACGTCCACTCGGGCTCCGGTCAGGTACGCAACGCGCTCACCGCGTCCGAGACGCCGCACGAGAGCGACGACACCGTCAAGGTCCGCGCCCGCACCCGGCACGGCAACATCGACGTCCGGCGCGCCAAGGCCTGAGCCCCGTCCCGCGGATCCGCCCACTCACCACTCACCCCGATCACCTCAGCCTTCGAACGGGAGGGCTCCATGCCTTCATCTGTCATGTACACGCCCAAGAAGGGGGACGGTCAGGCGTCCCCGGCCGCCGTCGCCGCCGTCGGGCTGCGCAAGTCGTACGGCGACAAGACCGTCCTCGACGGCATCGACCTGCACATCCCGGCCGGTTCCGTGTTCG
>NZ_JBNGGC010000042.1:0-65203 GCF_049974565.1 Streptomyces sp. WG5
TGTGGGAGAGTAGGACGCCGCCGAACAATCATTGCGAGAAGACCCCGCACCGGGAACGGTGCGGGGTCTTCTGCGTTCACGGCCCTTTTCGTCCGGGGCCTTCTCCTCAGGACGGCTTCACCAGTTTCGTGTCGTACGCCAGGATCACCGCCTGGACCCGGTCCCGTGAGCCGGTCTTGGCCAGGATGCGGCCCACGTGGGTCTTGACCGTCGACTCCGCCAGGTGGAGGCGCTCCGCTATCTCCGTGTTGGTCCAGCCCTGGCCCATGACCCTGAGGATCTCGCTCTCGCGGTCGGTGAGGGAGGCCAGGCGGGGATCGGGGGAGTCGTCCTGCGCTGCTGCTGCTGCTGCGGCCGGCAGATGGTGGACGTACGCGTCGAGCAGGCGACGGGTCAGGCCCGGGGCCACCACCGCGTCGCCACTGGCCACCGCACGGACGCCGGAGAGCAGCTCCTCCGGCTGGGCGTCCTTGACGAGGAAACCGGAGGCTCCGGCGCGCAGGCCGGCGTAGGCGTACTCGTCGAGGTCGAAGGTCGTGAGGATGAGGACCCGCGTGCGGCCGCCGCCCGCGACGATACGACGGGTCGCCTCGATGCCGTCGAGGTTGGGCATGCGGACGTCCATGAGGACGACGTCGGGGTGGAGGTCGGCCGTCATACGGGCGGCTTCCGCGCCGCCCGCCGCCTCCCCGACGACCGTCATGTCGTCCTGGCTCTCCAGGAGCATCCGGAAGCCGAAGCGCTGGAGCGGCTGGTCGTCGGCGATGAGGACGGTGGTCACTGCGGGGGTTCCTCCGGTAGGTGCAGGTGGACGCGCCAGCCCTGCTCGGGGCCTGGGCGTGGGCCGGCCTCAAGTGTGCCGCCGTACAAGGACGTTCGCTCACGCATCCCGGGCAGGCCGCGGCCTTCGGAGGGGCCGGGGGCCGGGCCGCCGCGGCCGGTGTCCGTGACGGTGAGGGTGACGGCGCCGCCGGTCTCGTAGGAGAGGCCGATGTGGGCGGTGGCGTCCGGGCCGGCGTGTTTGAGGGTGTTGGTGAGGGCTTCCTGGATGACGCGGTAGACCGTGAGCTGGCGGCCCTCCGGAAGGGTGGGCCGGCCCTCGACGGTCGTACGGACGGGCAGGCCGGCCTTCCGGACGCCGTCGAGGAGGCGGTCGAGGTCGGTGAGGGCGGGCTGCGGGGCCAGTTCGGCGGCCTGGATGCCGTCCTGGTCCTCGTCGCGCAGGACGTCGAGCAGACGGCGCAGTTCGCTCAGGGCCTGGCGGCTGGTGGTGGCGATGGCGTCCAGGGCCTGGGCGGCGCGTTCGGGCGACTTGGCGGCGGCGTAACGGCCGCCGTCGGCGAGGCCGGTGATGACGGAGAGGTTGTGGCCGATGATGTCGTGCATCTCCCGGGCTATGCGGGCGCGTTCGGCGGCGGCGGCGAGCCGGAGCTGCTGGTCGCGTTCGGTCTCCAGGCGGCGGGCGCGGTCCTCCAGGGCCCCGGTGTAGTCGCGACGGCTGCGGACGGTGATCCCGATGAGGGCGGCCACACCGACGGAGAGGAGCTGGGAGCCGATCTGCTGGTTCCAGGAGCCCGTGCCGTCCCCGTACCGGGCGACCGCGACACAGGCCGGGGCGGTCACCAGCGCCACCGCCCACCACAGGTTGCGCAGCGGCAGGCGCAGGGCGATGTGGTGGACGAGGAGCAGCTGCAGCAGTGCCGCCTGCAGGGCGGCGCCCGACCAGGCGTTGACCAGGGCCGCGGGCAGCGTGACGAGGAGGGCGGCGTGCGGATGGCTGCGACGCCACAGGAGGGGGACGGAGAGGGCGAGGCTGAGGGCGACGACGAGGCCGGCGGGTACGTCGGGGTCGTGGGCGACGTTGCGCCAGCCGCCAGAGGCGTCGATCAGGGCGGCCAGTACCCAGAAACCGGTGAGGTGCAGGTCCCAGACGAGTGGACGACGGCGGTCGAAGGCGCGTGCGCGGCGGCTGACGCGCTGCACGTACTCGGTCAGGGGTTCCGCCGCTCGCTCACCGGCGACGGGCTTTACGGGCTCCATCCGACCATGGTCGGGGGTGCGGACGCGGAGGACGTCCGTCCGGAGGCCGTATATCAGGTGAGGGCGTAGTACCCGGGTATTACGGTGGCCCGCATGAGTGCCTCCGCCCCCGGTGACTACGTGATCCGCTCCATACGTGCCGACGAGTGGCCGGCCGTGAAGGAGCTGCGGCTGCGTGCGCTGCGGGACCCGGTCGCGCATCTCGCGTACTTGGAGACGTACGACGACGCCGTGGACCGGCCGGACTCCTACTGGCAGGAGCGGGCGGCGAAGGCCGCCGAGGGTGCTTCCGGGGTGCAGCAGATCGTCGCGGAGGGGCCGGGAGGCCGGTGGCTGGGCACGCTGACCGTGATCGTGGAGGAGGCCGGTACGACGGACTGGGCCGGGTTCCCCGTGGAGCGGCGGCAGGGGCACGTGGTCGGGGTGTTCGTACGTTCCGAGTGGCGGGGCAGCGGGCTGACGAAGGCGCTGTTCGCCGCCGGGCTGGAGTGGGCGTGGGCGAGCGGCCTGGAGCGGGTGCGGCTCTTCGTGCACGCGGAGAACGGGCGGGCGCAGGGTGCGTACCGGAAGGCAGGGTTCGCGCCGAGCGGGCGGACGGTGACGCTGGAGGGCGGGGCAGGGGGCTGCGAGCTGGAGTTCGTGGTCGAGCGGTGACGCGGGCCTCCTGCGGCTGCTGACGTCACACCGGCAGTTCGTCGTGGGGCCAGCGGGCCCGGCCCTGTTCGCGGGAGCGGAGCAGGGCCAGGGTGGGCATGCCCCGGTCCGCGCCGGTGGCCAGCAGCTCCGGGAGCTGGGGGAGCGGGGCCACGGCGGCGACGTCGTCCAGGACGAGCGTGAGTGGTGGGTCGAGGCGACCGGAGGATGACCGTTCGGCCATGCGCCGGCCGCGCTCGACCACGCTTGAGACGAGCGCCGTCAGCAGCGGCATCGCGCCCGGGCTCGTCCGGGGGTCTTCGATGGATTCACCCACCACGTAAAGGGTTCCCTGTTCGTGGATGAAGGAATCCAAGGCGAGGGCATCAGTTCGGTTGGGAGTGCATGCCTCGCGGATGTTGACCGTCGAGAGAACGGCCAGGGCCCGGGTGGTCAGCTGCTGGGCCATGTCCCGGCGTTCGGGGTGGGCGGTGAGGGCCCCTTCGAGTTCGCCCGCCGCGCCGGGGGCGGCCTTGGGGTTCGTACGGAGGACGCGTACGGCGTCCTGGATCTGGAGGCCCTGGGACCAGCGGTGGACGTGGCGGACGGCGCGGCCGTCGACGGCGGCGGCGTGGAGGTAGCTGCGCAGCAGCAGTTCGGCGGTGTCGCCGACCGCCTGGTCGAGCCGGGCGGTCGGCCGGACCGGGGTGAGGAGCGCGGCGGCTCTGCTCACGGCCGTCTGCCTGTCCTCGCAGCCCACGGTGGGGGACCAGTGGAGGCGGGCCGGGGTGTCGCAGAGGTGGTTCGGGTCGTAGAGGTGGCAGGGGCCGAGTTTCGCGCGGGCGTCCTTGGTGTCCGACCAGAGGTCCGGGTTCGAGGTGATGACGAGGGCGGGGCCTGCCGCGTCGCGCAGGGCCTGGCTCGCGGTCGACCGGCGGGCGCCGGGCGCGCCGTAGCGCACCGCGCCTTCGGGGCGGTGCGCTTCCCAGCCGTGCATGTGTCGGCCGTCGGCCGCCGGGGCCAGGGGCTTCTCCTCCGGTGGTGTCTCCCGTTGAGGCGCCCTCGGGGCCGGCACCTCGTGCACGTGCGCCGGGTCCGGCCGCCCCTCCGGTTCAGGGGCCGGGGCAGGGACCGGGGACGGGGCCGCAGCCGGGGCCGGGATCGCGGTCGAAGGCGAGGCCGGGGACGGGGCCGGGGCCGGTTCCGGACTTCGTATGTCCGCCGTCGGTTCCGCCGCGCGCCGCCGCTGCCGTACCGCCCGCCACCGGGCCACCGTGCCCATCACGAAAACGGCCAGGACCACCAGCACCATCACCTGGCCGATGAACAGTCCCCAGAACAGCCCGTACCCGGAGAGCGCCGTCTCGGGGGTGTCCGGCCAGGCGCCGGGGAGGTCGTGGGGTTCGGAGAGCAGGTGGCGCATGGCCAGGGGCGTGCCGGTGAAGGTGACGCCGGAGGGCCAGGAGCCGTGGGCGAACAGGGCGGAGAGGCCGGTCGCCGTCCACACCAGCAGGGTCATGCCGAGGAGGAAGGCGAGGATGCCGATCAGCAGCCCGTCGGGGATGCCGCCCTGCTGGTCCGGCCGCCGGCCGCGATGGTCGTCCGGTCTCATGCCTTCGGTACCTCCCCGTCTTCCTACGCCACCGTCGATTCGGTCGATTCGCCGATGTGCTGTTCCACGAAGGCCGCCGCCCGTTCCTCCGCCTCCAGCTCGGCGGCGCGCAGGGCGTCGTCGTTGAAGTCGGCGGACGACTCGGTCATCGCGCGGTCGGTGAAGACCAGGGGGCGTTCGGTCTCGGTGATCAGGTGTTTGACCACCTGGACGTTGCCGTTGACGTCCCACACCGCGATGCCGGGGGTGAGGGTGGGGATGATCTCCACCGCCCAGCGTGGCAGGCCCAGGACGCGTCCCGTGGCCCGCGCCTCGTCGGCCTTCTGGGCGTAGATGGTCCGGGTGGAGGCCATTTTCAGGATGGCCGCGGCTTCTCTGGCCGCCGCTCCGTCGACGACGTCCGACAGGTGGTGCACCACCGCCACGAAGGACAGACCCAGCCGGCGCCCGAACTTCAGCAGCCGCTGGAACAGCTGCGCCACGAACGGACTGTTGATGATGTGCCAGGCCTCCTCGACCAGGAAGATGCGCTTCTTCCGGTCGGGGCGGATCCAGGTGTGCTCCAGCCACACGCCGACGATGGCCATGAGGATCGGCATGGCGATGGAGTTGCGGTCGATGTGGGACAGGTCGAAGACGATGAGGGGGGCGTCGAGGTCGATGCCGACCGTCGTCGGGCCGTCGAACATGCCGCGCAGGTCGCCGTCGACGAGGCGGTCGAGGACCAGCGCCACGTCCAGGCCCCACGCCCGTACGTCGTCTATGGCGACGTTCATCGCCTCGGCCGACTCCGGCTCGGGGTGGCGGAGCTGCTCGACGATGTCGGTGAGGACCGGCTGGCGCTGGACGATGGTCTCGTTGACGTAGGCGTGCGCGACCTTGAGGGCGAAGCCGGAGCGCTCGTCCAGCCCGTGCCCCATCGCGACCTCGATGATGGTGCGGAGCAGGGCCAGCTGCCCGGTCGTCGTGATCGCCGGGTCGAGGGGGTTGAGCCGGATGCCGTGGTCCAGGGCGGCCATCGGGTCCAGCCGGATGGGCGTTATGCCCAGCTCCTCGGCGATGAGGTTCCACTCGCCGACGCCGTCCTCGCCCTGGGCGTCCAGGACGACGACCTGGCGGTCCTTGAAGCGGAGCTGGCGCAGGACGTACGTCTTCTCCAGCGCCGACTTGCCGTTTCCGGACTCCCCGAGCACCAGCCAGTGCGGGGCGGGGAGCTGCTGGCCGTACAGCTGGAAGGGGTCGTAGATGTAGCCCTTGCCGGAGTAGACCTCGCGGCCGATGATCACGCCGGAGTCGCCGAGGCCGGGTGCGGCGGTCGGCAGGTAGACGGCCTGCGCCTGACCCGTGGAGGTACGGACCGGGAGGCGGGTCGTCTCGACCTTCCCGAAGAGGAAGGACGTGAAGGCGTCGGTGAGGACGGACAGCGGGTCCCGCATCAGGCTCAGCCCCTACCTTCGGATGCCGGTGGCGAACGGAAGCGTGTTCACGAAGGCGCGATGGTGCTCACGGTCGCACCACTCCAGTTTCAGATACGACTTTCCGGCCGAGGCTCGTATCGTCCGCTTGTCGCGGGCCAGCGCCTCGGGGGAGCGGGAGGAGACCGTGATGTAGCCGACCAGGTTGACGCCGGCGGCGCCGCTGGCGAGGTCCTCGCCCCGTTGGTCCAGCCGGCCGTGGGCGGCGACGTCGCGGGGGTCGACGGTCCGGTTCATCTTGGCGGCGCGGGACGCCTCGGCGTCGTCGTTCGTCTTCTCGGTCAGCATGCGTTCGATGGCGACCTCGGTGGGTTCGAGGTCCATCGTCACGGCGACCGTCCGGATCACGTCCGGGGTGTGGACGAGGAGCGGCGCGAGGAAGTTCACGCCGACCGGGGTCATCGGCCACTCCTTCACCCAGGCGGTCGCGTGGCACCAGGGCGCGCGGGTGGAGGACTCCCGGGTCTTGGCCTGGAGGAAGGTCGGCTCCATGGCGTCCAGTTCGGCCGGCCAGGCGTTGCGCTTGGTCATCGCCTGGATGTGGTCGATGGGGTGGTCCGGGTCGTACATCGCGTGGATCAGCGAGGCGAGCCGGCCCTGGCCCAGCGGCTGGCGCACCCGGATGTCGGCCTCCTGGAGGCGGGAGCAGATGTCGGTCAGCTCGCGCGCCATCACGACCGCCAGTCCGGCGTCGCGGTCCAGCTTGCGCCCGTTCTGCGGGCGGGCGGCGCGGGCCATGGCGTTGGCCTCGGCCGCCAGCTCGCGGGTGTAGTGCATGCAGGCGATGAGGTAGGCGCGGTGCTGCTCGCTGCTGGTGGACACCATCGACTGGAGCTGGTCGTACGACTGCTGCAGCCACGGCAGCGCCTTGTCGTCGCCGCGCTGGGCGACGTCCTTGGCGTGCGCGTCGGGGTCGGCCGGGAGGGTGCGGGCGAGCATCTGGATGCGGGTGACGAAGCCGTCGCCGTTGGCCACGTGCTTGAGCAGGGTGCCGAAGCGGTCGACGAGGGCTTCCTGGTCCTCGGAGTCGCGCAGGCCGACGCCGGGCCCCTCGATCTCGATCGCGGCGGTGACGGTCTTGCGGTCGGCGTGCAGCAGTACGGCGATCTCGTCCGGCCCGAAGGGCGCCGCCAGCCAGCTGATGCGGCCGATGCCGGGCGGCGGGCCGATCTCGACCTCCCGCCCGTCGATGCCGGTGCCGGCCTCGATGGCGCCGGAACGGTAGGTGGTGCCGCGGCGGAGCGTCCGCTTGTAGCTGCGGTTGATCTCGAACCACTTGTAGAACGTCCGGTGCTTGTACGGCACGTAGACGGCGGCCAGCGCGAGCATCGGGAAGCCGACGAGCAGCACGATGCGCAGGGTCAGGACGGGGACGAGGAGCCCGCACATCATGCCGAGGAACGCGCCGACGACGATCAGCGCGATCTCACCGGTCTCGCGATTGCGGCCGACGATCGCGTTCGGCCGGGCGCGGCCGATCAGATACGTACGGCGGGGCGTGACCGGATGGGACACGTGGGACTCGGTCGTCAACGCCCGTCACCTCCTGTGCTCTTCTTAAGGCTGTTACGGGTGTTGCCGGCGTGGGGCGTGTTCACCGGGCTGCCGGAGCGCGGTGCGGGTGCGGCGGAGGGGACACTTCCGCCGCTGCCGTTCGCGGGGCGCGAGCTGTGCGCGGCGACCCCGCCGGAGGCCGGGTTCGAGGGGCGGGGCGCCGAGGCGGAGGCGGACTGGCCGCCTCCGCCGTTGCCGTTGTGGCGGGTGCTGTGGGTTCTGATGCCCTGGGCGACCAGGTTCGCAGGGGAGCTGATCACGGCCGCGGCCTTGCCCTCGGCGCCCTGCATGATGCGGTTGTTGCGGCTGTTCGCGATCTCGTCGCCGAAGCCGGGGACGAAGCGGTAGATCATCGCCGAGGCGAAGATCGCGAGCAGGATGATCGCGAGGCCGGAGACGATGGCGGCGACGGAGTCGGGCCCCTCCTCCGTGGTCAGCGCGCCCGCGAGGCCCAGCACGATGACGATCACCGGCTTGACCATGATCACGGCGATCATGATGCCCGCCCAGCGGCGGACGTGCCCCCACAGGTTCTTGTCGACCAGGCCGGCGTAGACGACGACACCGAGCAGCGCGCCGACGTAGAGGAGGACGGCCCGCAGGTAGAGCTCCAGGTAGAGGACACCCGCGGCGATGATCGACACGAACGACACCAGGATCAGCATGATGGGGCCGCCGCCGATGTCGTCGCCCTGCTCCAGCGCCTGGGAGAACGTGCCGAAGAAGGTGTCCGTCTGGTCCCCGGTGCCCTTGGCCAGGACATCGGTCACGGCGTCGGTCGCGGACACGACCGTGTACAGGATCAGCGGCGTGAAGGCCGAGGCCAGGACGGTCAGCCAGAGGAACCCGACGGCCTCGGAGAGCGCGGTGGTGAAGGGGACGCCGCGCATGGCGCGCTTGGCGACCGCCAGCAGCCAGAGGATCAGCGTGAGGATCGCCGACGCCCCGAAGACGATGGCGTACTGCTTGAGGAACGTTCCGTTCGTGAAGTCGACCTCGGCGGTGTTCTTCACGGCGTCACTGAGGGTCTCGACGGTCCACGCGGCGGCGTCGGCGAAGCCCTTGGCGAGGGAGGAGAGGGGGTCGACGGAGGTGCTGGGGTCGAAGTTCTGGCTGCCGGAGCCTCCGGTGGAGCCGCCGCCTTCGCCGCGTTCGCAGTAGTCCTTGGCGGGGCCGTGGATCAGATCGCAGGGGTCATCACTCGGAGTGGGCGAAGGGGTGGGTGCGGCGAAGGCACGGGCGGCGAAGAGGAACGACGCGGCCTGTACGGCTGCGACGACGCCGGCCAGTCCAAGTACGCGGCGGTTAGCGGGCATACGTGAACCCTCCGTACTCCTGGACGGCCTTCGCCATCTCGTCGGCGCTGGAAGCCCTGTCGTCTCCGGGAATCGGCGCCGGGCCGTCCTTCTGGGAGTGCGTCGTGATCTTCCAGTCACCATCAAGCCACTGAAGCTTCATGGTGATGGTGAACCAGCTGTTCGTGACCGGGGCAGTGGAGTTCTGACCCGCGAGTCCGAGTAGACCGCTGCACCAGACCTCGACGGTCGCATTGTCGGCCGAGGCTTCGGTGACCTTGGTGCCGATCGGGCTGGTACGGGACACGAAGGTGTAGCCCTTCGGGGTGGATCCGTCCTCGTTCAGTCCGACATTCTTGTTGAATGTCGGACTGTATGCCTTGTCCAGGGTGGCCTCGAAATCGGCCACCCTGGAAGGAACGATGATGGCCCGCAGGATCGGGTCTCGCTTGGCCTTGTCGAACATGTCGGCCGAGCCCAACGCCACCGCGTAGTTCGCCGCCGCGCTCTGCGCCCCCTGCTCGTCGTGGGCGAAGCCCGACTGCACCGGCAGGGTTCCGGAGGGCGCTGTCGCCGATGTCTTCGGCTTGTCCTCGGCCGCGTCGTCCGAGGATGAGGAATCGTCTCCTCCACGGTTCGCGAGGGCGATCGCGGCGATGAGGAGGACGACGACGCCGACCACGGTGACCAGGCTGCGCGACGACGAGCGGCCGCCGCGCCGGGGGCCGCCGTAACCGTCGCCGCCCCCGTCGGGCAGCCGGGTCCGTGTCTGACCGGTGCCGCCGTAACCACCGGAGGACTGGTGATCGTCTCCGAGACTCATGCCGCGTACGCCCCCTCGACGTCGTGTCTGCCGTAGCAGTACGACGGTAGCCGTGCTGGTCCTCGCGCGGACGCGGTGTGGTGACTCGACATCAGAGAAACGCAACCTCAGCCGGTTGGCACGACGGACGGGTGGGATGGAGGAGGAAAGGGGGCGCGTGTGTCGGGCTACACGGCCATCCCGTACACGATGGTGAAGAGCGTGCCGAGCGAGCCGATGATGAACACGCCCGTCAGGCCCGCGATGATGAGGCCCTTGCCCTGCTCCGCGCTGAAGGTGTCGCGGAGCGCGGTGGCACCGATGCGCTGCTTGGCGGCACCCCAGATCGCGATGCCGAGGCAGAGCAGGATGGCGACGGCCATCACCACCTCGATCATGATCTTGGCCTCGGTGCCCAGGCTGCCGAAGGGGCCCCAGTCCGGAGCGATCCCCCCGATGATGGTGTTGATGTCTCCCTCGTCGGCCGCAAAGAGCATGTAAGTCACCGCCCCTGTTGGGTAGTTCCGCGCCCTCTGCGGACGTGCAGAGGTCAGGCATCATTGTCGCTGACGATGACGCCGTCGTATGTCGACTTGGCGTCATTGATTGGCGGGTTTCGTACGAATAGCTTGCCACCGGCCCGCGCCAGGCCCTAACGGGGTGGCGCGAACCGGTATGTAAAGAGTCGTATGGTCACTCTGTGTATCACGTTCCGTTACGCCGGGCAACGATGCTGGAGTGCGACCTGGTGTCCGTTTGCGTCGTTGAGCCCTTCCGCGAAGTGGTCGAACTCGCCCGCCCGCACGCCCAGTGCGAAGGCCTCCCACTTCTGACGATCCGTCGTGACGACCGTTCCGGTGGCCGCGGTGTCGTGGATGCGTACGGGGGTGTCGCCGTCATCCTCGTGAGTGAAGGAGACCTGGATGGCCGTCGGCCGGGCGTTCGACTTCACGGCGGTGAGCAGGGCGCCGAAGGCAGCGGGGGTGGCGGTGAGTATGGAGCCGGTGGGGTCGCTGCTCTCGGTGAGATGGACGGCCCCGGCTGTTGCCGTGACGTGAATGCAGGATTCGCCTTCGCCGCAGTAGGTGGATTTCTGCCACTGGATGAGCTGCATGACTACCTCTCAGATCGTCTGGCTGATGTGGTGAATGAGGGCCCGGGACTCCAGCTCGATCAAACTGAGGGACATGAGGCGGTCCAGGACCACGCGGTACTTGTTCAGCTGGGCTTCCGCGTCCAGCAGGGCGATGCCGTGCGATTGGTCGAGTTGGACCGTGTCGAGCGGCGGTACGGGGCCGTGCACGTAGTAGACGGGCTGCCCCGCACCTGGATAGCCACCCGCTTCGAAGGGGATGACGTGGACCGAGATGTTGGGGTGCTCGCTCATTTTGATCAGGTGCTTGAGCTGTCGCTTCGCCACGTCCCGGCCGCCGAAACGCATGTGAAGGGCGGCCTCGTGAATGATCGCGCGGTAGGGGATCGGGTCCTTGCGGAACAGAACCGCCTGGCGCTTGATGCGAAACGAGGCCCGATGCTCCACCTCCGGAGGTGACAGGTCGGGGACGACCTGGTGGAACACCTCGCGGGCGTGGTCCAGCGTCTGGAGCAGGCCCGGGATGCCGGAGGTGTGGGCGGTGCGCAGCGCGGTTCCGTGATGCTCCAGCTCGGCCAGGTCCAGTAGTCCCGGCGGAAGGATGTTCCGGTACTCCTCCCACCAGCCCCGCCGACGCTCACCGGTCATTCCCGCGAGTGCTTCGACGAGGTCCTTGTCGGGGCACTCGTACTGGCACGCCAGAGTGCGTACGCGGTCGGCGCTCACCGGCAGGCGACCCGTTTCCATGTTGCTGACCTGGGCCTGCTTGATGCCGAGGAGGCGTGCCGCTTCCGTCGAGGTCAAGCCGGCGTGTTCGCGCAGCTTGCGGAGCTCGGCACCGAAGCGGAGCTGTCGCGCTGTGGGGTTGCTTCTCACGGCCATGCCCGTCACTCCTCCGTACCACTTGTCACCCACTCAGGTGGAAGAAGTAGTTATAGCTCCGAATGGGATAAAGAACATATCCCGCGGTGCTAGCTTCAGTTGTGGCGCCTCACCGCCCAGAAGCGCACCGGCCGACGGACCGGCATGCCACTGGGCAAAGGAATGAGAGTCCCCAACTCTTCTCTGTGAACGGAGACTTCCATGGCCACCGTAAACCCGTCCTGGGGCTACACCCTCCACCTCCCGCACGATCCACGCGCACCGGGGATCGCCCGCACGACCCTGCGCGCCACCCTCGCCGCGCACGGTCTCGAGGAGCTGACGCCCACCGCCGAACTGCTGGCCGCCGAGCTGCTCGCCAACGCCCACCTGCACACCGCTGGTCCCTACTCCCTGCGCATCCTGTCGCGGGAGCCGGGCCGGTTGCGGGTCGGCGTGTGGGACAGCGACTGGCGGGTGCCGCCGGGCTTCCGTGAAGGGGAGCCCTGCGCCGTGGCGTCGGAGGACGCCGAGAGCGGCCGGGGTCTGCATCTGGTGCGGGCCTGCGCGGACGCCGTGGGCGTGTCGGTGCTGCGCGAGCTCGGTGCCTCGAAGGGCGGCAAGCTGCTGTGGGCGGAGTGCCGGCGGTGACCGGGGCGGCGGTCCCGACGGCGTTCGCGGCGGGCGCTGTCCGGTGGCGCCCGGTGGGGCGCAAACGCGCCATTCGCTGAGGGGCGGGCCCGAAACGGTGCCGACATGGCCGGAAAGTGTTATTGAACGGCCCGGACATGGGGGAGGGTTGGGCCATGCGCAAGATGTGGGTCGGGGCCGGTGTCGGGGCCGCCCTCGGGATGGGCTTCGTGATGCTGCTCGTCGTGGGCGTCTACGTCACCGCCGGGAACCTCGCCGGCGGCACCGGCGGCGGGTCGAAGAAGCTCGCCAAGGGCTCGGTGCCCGCGGCGTACCAGCCGCTCGTGCAGAAGTGGGGCAATGCCTGTCCCGCCATCAACCCGGCACTGCTCGCCTCCCAGCTCTACCAGGAGAGCCGCTTCAACCCGCGGGCGCAGAGCCATGCGGCGGCGCAGGGCATAGCGCAGTTCATCCCCGGGACGTGGGCCACCCACGGGGTCGACGGGGACGGGGACGGCGACCGGGACGTGT
The DNA here is from genome assembly GCF_049974565.1 of Streptomyces sp. WG5. Classification (NCBI taxonomy): domain Bacteria; kingdom Bacillati; phylum Actinomycetota; class Actinomycetes; order Kitasatosporales; family Streptomycetaceae; genus Streptomyces; species Streptomyces sp. WG5. The sequence goes on from NZ_JBNGGC010000042.1 coordinate 12,527, forward strand.
GGGACCCGAACGACGCCATCCCGTCGGCGGCGCTGTACGACTGCTCCCTCGCGTCGTACGTGAAGGACGTGCCCGGGGACCCGGCCGAGAACATGCTCGCCGCCTACAACGCGGGGCCCTACGCGGTGATCAAGTACCAGGGCGTGCCGCCGTACGAGGAGACACAGAACTACGTAAAGACGATCATGACGCTCGCGGAGAGCTTCGCCGCGCCCACCACCCGGGTCGACCCCTCCGAGCAGGCGGCGGGGGCCATCGCCTACGCGCAGAAGAAGCTCGGCACGCCCTACCTGTGGGGCGGGAACGGCACGGCCGACCAGGGCGGGCGGTTCGACTGCTCCGGGCTGACCAAGGCGGCGTACGAGAGCGTGGGGATCAAGCTGCCCCGGGTCGCGAACGACCAGTACAACGCGGGGCCGCACCCGGGCCGGGACGAGTTGCTCCCCGGCGACCTGGTGTTCTTCTCGGACGACCTCACCAACTCCCGGGCCATCCGACATGTGGGGATGTACGTGGGAGGCGGATACATGATCAACGCGCCGAGGCCGGGTGCTGTGATCCGGTTCGACCCGATCGACACCCCCGACTACTTCGGGGCCACCCGGGTGACCGAAGATGGCGCGAAAGCGCTGCCCACCACGGTGTGAATGCCATGGTTTGAACGCAGCGTGAACCCATGCCCTGAGCTGCGACGACGTGTTTCTCTTCGATAACGTCTGCGTGATCATTCGGTGGAGTGTGGAACGTATCAACGGGGGTCGTGCGTTCCTGTTCACGTGTAGGTGTGCGGACCGTTCGGTTCCGGCGGATCTACGACCACGGGGGTGGCAGAAGAGGCGTGCGCTCGGCGCGCCGGAGGAAAAGACGAAGGGGCCGCAGCACCATGGCTGGACTCGCCGAATCCGGGTCGAACCCCGACGTCGAGCTGCTCTACGACATCAACGGCCTGGCCAAGGACGCACCGCACTGGTTCGACCGGGTCATGGAGTTCGTGGGTGAGTACGGACTGCTGTTCGCGATCGTGCTGCTGGTGATGTGGTGCTGGTGGTCCGGGCGCCGGCGGGACCACGAGGATGCGGCCTCGAACGTGGCGGCCCTGGTGTGGGCGCCACTCGCGGCCGGCGTCGCGGTGCTGGTCAACGTGCCGATACGGGGATTCGTCGAGCGGCCACGGCCGTTCAAGACCCATGAGGGGCTGGAGGTGCTCGTCGCGGGGAAGGAGGACTTCTCCTTCGTGAGCGACCACGCGACGCTCTGCATGGCCCTGGCCGTCGCCCTGTTCGTCGCCAACCGGAAGTTCGGGCTCGCCGCGATGGTGCTGGCGGTGTTCGGCGGTTTCATCCGTGTCTACATGGGTGTGCACTACCCGACGGACGTCATCGGCGGCTTCGCCCTCGGTACGGCCGTCGCGCTGCTGCTGTCGCCGGTCGCCATGGCCCTGCTCGTGCCGGTGACGCGGGCCGTGGAGCGGTCGCCGCGGGCCGGGTGGCTGATCAGCGCGCGGGGGCGGGACGACGCCGCCGGGCGGAGTGCCGTGATCCCGGGGGCTCGCCAGGAGAGTGCCGGAGCGGAGGAGCGGGATCTCGCCGCGTGAGGCCGCTCCTGAGGATGCCCGCAGCGCGTTCGGGCAGCTGAGGACGTGGGTGAGGACGCGGTCCGGGTCGTCCCGGTGCTCGAGAAGCGCCGGGTGCCGGGCCGCGTCTTCGTCGTTCAGCGGGGTGGTGCAGACCTGACCCGGGGTCAGGCCTGCGCGTGCGTCCGGGCGTCGGTGCGGGCCTGGCTCCTGGCCCTGCGGGCCGGACCCCGCCAGCCGCAGGTGCAGCGGGCCAGGCAGAAGGGGCCCTGTTCGACGGTCGTCGTGAGGTGTTCCGGGACATCCTGAGGAGCTTCGAGACCTTCCTGCTGCGCCACGCCCACAACGTTACCGGCGTCGCCTGCCCCTCGTTAACCGGGACGGCAGGGGGACCGGAACGGGTGTGACGGCTGGAGTAGGTGGCGATGGACCGATGGGAGAGGAAGCGGCGCAGTAGGAGGGTGGGCGGGCGCCTCGTCCTCGCCCAGGGCGTGGTCTGTGTGTGTCTGGCCGGGGGCGCGTGTTCCGGGCTGGGAGCCGCCGTGCAGGGAGCGGGCGGAGCCCAGGAGGCGGGTGACGGCGATCCGGTCGCCGTACTGCACCGGGCCGCCGGCCGGCTGGTGGCCGCCGGAAGCGCCAAGACGCGTACCGCGATGGAGATGGCCAGCGGCGGGACGCGGGTGACCATCCGCGGCGAGGGCGTGTACGACTTCGACGGGCGGCTCGGGCGGCTGAAGGTACGGCTGCCGCAGGACCCCGCGGGGGCGAGCGAGCACCGGCCGATCACCGAACTGCTCGCACCGGGCGCCCTGTTCATGAAGAACCGCGGGGCCGGCGTGCCCGACGACAAGTGGGTGCGGGTGGACACCGCCTCGCTGTCCGACGGGAACCTGGTCACCGGCGGGGCCACGGACCCGCTCGCCGCCGCCGAGGTGCTGCTGGGGACGCGGACGGCGACGTACGTGGGGCGGACGGAACTCGCGGGGACCCCGGTACGGCACTACCGGGGGACCGCCGACCTCGCCCGGGCGGCCCGGGACGCCTCGGACGGCAACAGGAAGGCGCTGGCCGCGGCGGCCGAGGGGTTCGCCACCGCCGAGGTGCCGTTCGACGTCTACCTCGACGACGAGGGCCGCATCCGCAAGGTCCGGCACCGCTTCAGCTTCGCCAACGGGCGGGACGAGGGGACCGTGGCCGTCACCTCGACGACGCTGCTCTTCGATTTCGGCGCCGCCGTCCGCGTACGGCTGCCCGAGGAGCAGGACATCTACGCCGGCAAGATCGCGGCGGAGCCGGGGGAAGGGTCGCCGGACGGGCCGGGGGAGGCTTCGGCGGACGGGCCGGGGGAGGGCTCGGCGGAGGGCTCGGCGGAGGCGTCCGGCGCGGGGGCGGGCGCGGGCGCGGGAGCGGTGGCGGGCGGCAAGGACTAGCCCTTCCGTGCCATGCGCGGTGTGTAGGCCGCTCCCTACTCTAGGAAGCCGGTGACGGCAGAGACGAGGTGACGCGCGTGGCTCCGGTCGGCGGTACGGCGGTTCAGGACCACGTGGCCCTCGCCGAGATCGAGCTGTGCGGCGAGCTGATCATCGCGGCGTCGGCCGCCCGGGAGCGGCTGAGCCTGGAGAGCATCGACGAGGTGCTGCGGGTCGCCGAGGAGCGCGGGACCGGCCAGTAAGCGGGCGGGACCGGCCAGTAAGGGCGCGGACCGACGAGTAAGGGCGCGGACCGGCCAGGCAGTGCCGCGCGGCCGGCCGGTAAGGGGCCGGCCGGCGGCGGACGCGCCGGCGGCCGGCGGCGGCGGTCCCGCCGGTGCCGGTCACGTGCGCAGCAGACGGCCGATCGCCTTCGTCGCCTCCTCCACCTTCGCGTCGATCTCGGCGCCCCCCTTGACGGCCGCGTCGGCGACGCAGTGGCGCAGGTGCTCCTCCAGCAGCTGCAGGGCGAAGGACTGCAACGCCTTCGTGGAGGCGGACACCTGCGTGAGTATGTCGATGCAGTACACGTCCTCGTCGACCATCCGCTGCAGGCCGCGGATCTGGCCCTCGATGCGGCGCAGGCGCTTGAGGTGCTCGTCCTTCTGCTTGTGGTAACCGTGCACACCGCGGTCGTGATCGGTCACCGGGTCCGTCCCGTCCGCCGTCGGCACCGCGTCCACGGCGGGGGAGGGCGCACCTGCGCCGGCCTCAGTGGTCGTCATCGCGTCCTCCTGTTGTCTGGGCAGCGTGTGCGGAGTCGGGGCAGATAGCGGACATATACCCCTGGCGGGTATATCGTAACGAACTTCGCGGGGTAGGGGGCCCTTGCCGGGACGCCGACGTCGCCCCCCTGCTCATCACTCTGCCTGATGGGCGACACTGGAGGACGGCCCGTTAGCAGTGGCCGGATGATGCGCCTAGCATCAGCCTGACCGAAACCGATGCACCCCGAGGACCCCACGTGCGCTTTCGTCTGACCCCCAGGGAGACGAGCTTCTACGACATGTTCGCCGCTTCCGCGGACAACATCGTCACGGGCTCCAAGCTCCTGATGGAACTGCTCGGGGCGGACGCATCCGCCCGGGCCGAGATCGCAGAGCGTATGCGGGCCGCCGAACACGCAGGTGACGACGCCACGCACGCGATCTTCCACCAGCTGAACTCCTCGTTCATCACGCCCTTCGACCGCGAGGACATCTACAACCTCGCATCCTCCCTCGACGACATCATGGACTTCATGGAGGAGGCCGTCGACCTGGTCGTCCTCTACAACATCGAGGAACTGCCCAAGGGCGTCGAGCAGCAGATCGAGGTGCTGGCACGGGCCGCCGAACTGACCGCCGAGGCCATGCCCAGTCTGCGCACGATGGACAACCTCACCGAGTACTGGATCGAGGTCAACCGGCTGGAGAACCAGGCCGACCAGATCCACCGGAAGCTGCTCGCCCACCTCTTCAACGGCAAGTACGAGGCCATCGAGGTGCTGAAGCTGAAGCAGATCGTGGACGTCCTGGAAGAGGCGGCCGACGCCTTCGAGCACGTGGCGAACACGGTGGAGACCATCGCGGTCAAGGAGTCCTGACCCCTTCATGGACACCTTCGCTCTGGTCGTGACCATCGGGGTCGCGCTCTTCTTCACCTACACCAACGGTTTCCACGACTCGGCGAACGCGATCGCGACGTCCGTGTCGACGCGTGCGCTGACGCCCCGGGCGGCGCTCGCCATGGCCGCGGTCATGAACCTCGCCGGCGCGTTCATGGGCTCCGGGGTCGCCAAGACCGTCAGCGAGGGGGTGATCGAGACCCCCGAGGGCTCGAAGGGGATGGGGATCCTCTTCGCCGCGCTCGTGGGCGCGATCGTCTGGAACCTCATCACCTGGTACTTCGGTCTTCCCTCGTCCTCCTCGCACGCGCTGTTCGGCGGCATGGTCGGGGCGGCCCTCGCCGGGAGCACGACCGTGTACTGGCACGGGGTCGTCGACAAGATCGTCATCCCCATGTTCGTGTCGCCGGTGATCGGCCTGCTCGCCGGGTACCTGGTGATGACCGCGATCATGTGGATCTTCCGGCGGTCCAACCCGCACAAGGCCAAGCGGGGCTTCCGGATCGCGCAGACGGTGTCGGCGGCCGGCATGGCGCTGGGCCACGGCCTGCAGGACGCGCAGAAGACGATGGGCATCGTGGTGATGGCGCTGGTCATCGCCGACGTCGAGGACTACGGCGACCCCATTCCGGTGTGGGTGAAGGTCGCCTGCGCGCTGATGCTGTCCGCGGGGACGTACGCGGGTGGCTGGCGGATCATGCGGACCCTGGGCCGGAAGATCATCGAGCTGGATCCGCCGCAGGGGTTCGCCGCGGAGACGACGGGCGCGTCGATCATGTTCGGGTCGGCGTTCCTGTTCCACGCGCCGATCTCGACGACGCACGTCATCACGTCCTCGATCATGGGCGTGGGCGCGACGAAGCGGGTGAACGCCGTGCGGTGGGGCGTCGCCCGGAACATCATCGTGGGCTGGTTCATCACGATGCCGGCGGCCGCGGTGGTGGCCGCGTGTTCGTTCTGGGTCGTGAACCTGGCGTTCCTGTAGCGGGGCCCGGCACGGCTGTGATCCGGGGCCGGACCGCGCGGCCCGGTGCCGACGGGTGCGGCGTGCGGCCGCGACCGCCCGGGCCGGCCCGACGAAGCGGACAGGGCCCGCCCCCGGTGAACCGGGGGCGGGCCCTTTGTGCTCCTCGCGGTGGCACCGCCATGCAGCACCGCGAGGGGATCGGGTTCGGGCTATCCGAAGCGGCCCGAGATGTAGTCCTCCGTGGCCTGGACCGACGGGTTGGAGAAGATGCGCTCCGTCTCGTCGATCTCGATCAGCTTGCCGGGCTGTCCGACCGCCGCCAGGTTGAAGAACGCCGTACGGTCCGAGACGCGCGCCGCCTGCTGCATGTTGTGCGTCACGATGACGATCGTGAAGCGCTCCTTCAGCTCGCCGATCAGGTCCTCGATGGCGAGGGTGGAGATCGGGTCCAGGGCGGAGCAGGGCTCGTCCATGAGCAGGACGTTCGGCTCGACCGCGATCGCGCGGGCGATGCACAGGCGCTGCTGCTGACCGCCGGAGAGGCCGGAGCCCGGCTTGTTCAGGCGGTCCTTCACCTCGTTCCAGAGGTTGGCGCCGCGCAGGGACTTCTCGACGACGTCGTCCAGCTCCGACTTCTTGAACTTGCCGTTGAGCTTCAGGCCGGCGGCGACGTTGTCGTACACCGACATGGTCGGGAACGGGTTCGGCCGCTGGAAGACCATGCCGACCTCGCGCCGCACGGCCACCGGGTCGATGCCCGCGCCGTAGAGGTTCTCGTCGTCGAGCATGACCTTGCCCTCGACGCGGCCGCCGGGCGTGACCTCGTGCATGCGGTTGAGCGTGCGCAGGAACGTGGACTTGCCGCAGCCGGACGGGCCGATGAAGGCCGTCACCGAGCGGGGCTCGACGGTCATCGAGATGTCCTCGATGGCGAGGAAGGAGCTGTAGTAGGCGTTGAGGCCGCTGACATCTATGCGCTTGGCCATGGGAATCACTGCTTCTTTCGGGTCGCTGACTGTCTTCGCCTTGGCCGCGTCAGCGGCCGGCCGTGCGGCTGAGCCGCATAGATGTCACTTCGGGGCCTTCCAGCGGGCGATACCGCGGGCCACGAGGTTGAGGACCATGATGAACGCGATGAGCGTCAGGGCCGCCGCCCACGCACGGTCGTACGCCGCGCCGGCGCCGCCGCTGTTGGAGTACTGCAGATAGATGTACATCGGCAGCGATTCCTGCGCGTCCTGGAACGGGTTCGCGTTGATGAAGTCCGTGCCCCAGACCAGCAGCAGCACGGGGGCCGTCTCGCCGGTGATGCGGGCGATGGCCAGCATGACGCCGGTGGTGATGCCGCCGATCGACGTCGGCAGGACCACCTTCAGGATCGTGCGCCACTTCGGCACGCCGAGCGCCAGGGACGCCTCGCGCAGCTCGTTCGGGACGAGCTTGAGCATCTCCTCGGTGGAGCGGACGACCACCGGGATCATCAGGATCGACAGGGCCAGCGAACCGGCGAAACCGGACGGGCCCATGTCCAGCATCAGGATCCACGTACTGAGGATGAACAGACCCGCGACGATCGACGGGATGCCCGTCATGACGTCGACGAAGAAGGTGACGGCCTTGGCGAGCTTGCCGCGCCCGTACTCGACCAGGTAGATCGCGGTCAGCACACCGACCGGCACGGAGATCACCGCGGCGATGCCGACCTGCTCCAGGGTGCCGAGGATGGCGTGGTAGATACCGCCGCCCACCTCGGCGTCGGCCACCACGCCCATCGAGTGGGTGAGGAAGTAGCCGTCGAGGACCTTCACGCCGCGCTTGACGGTCGCCCAGACCAGGGAGGCCAGCGGGACCACGGCCACGATGAACGCGACCCAGACCATGCTGGTCGCCACGCGGTCCTTGGCCTGCCGTCCGCCCTCGACGCGCGCCGAGATGACGTACGTGCCGAGGACGAAGAGGACCGCGGCCATCAGGGCCCACTGGATGCTGCTGTTCAGCCCGGCCGCGGCGCTGATGCCCAGCCCGGCGGCGATCGAGCCGGCGGCGACCGCCCAGAGGAACCACTTGGGCAGCGTGGCGCCGCGCAGCGAGCTGCCGTTCCTGGGGGTAAGGGTTGCGTTGCTCATGCGTTGGCCCCCGAGTACTCCTTGCGGCGGGCGATGATCATCCGGGCCGCGCCGTTGACCAGCAGGGTGATGACGAAGAGGACGAGACCGGAGGCGATCAGCGCGTCACGGCCCATCTCGCTCGCCTCGTTGAACTTGCTGGCGATGTTCTGGGCGAAGGTGCCGCCGCCCGTGTCGAGCAGGCTGAGGTTGATCTCGAAGCTGGAGGAGAGCACCATCGCCACGGCCATCGTCTCGCCGAGCGCGCGGCCGAGGCCCAGCATCGAGGCGGAGATGACGCCGGAGCGGCCGAAGGGCAGCACCGACATGCGGATGACCTCCCAGCGCGTGGCGCCGAGGGCCAGGGCGGCTTCCTCGTGCATGCGCGGGACCTGCCGGAAGACCTCACGGCTGACGTTGGTGATGATCGGCAGGATCATGATCGCGAGCAGGATGCCCACGGTGAACAGCGAGCGCGGCGCGCCGTCGTTCCACTCGAAGATGCCGGTCCAGCCGAGGTAGTCGTCCAGCCAGCCGAAGAGCCCCTCCATGTGCGGCACGAGGACGAGCGCGCCCCACAGGCCGTAGACGATCGAGGGCACGGCGGCGAGCAGGTCGATCACGTACCCGATCAGGCCGCCCAGCTTGCGCGGCGCGTAGTGCGTGATGAACAGGGCGATGCCGACCGCGATCGGGACCGCGACGGCCATGGCGATGACCGACGACACGACGGTGCCGAAGGCCAGGACCGCGATGCCGAACTCCGGCGGCATGCCGGTCGGGTTCCACTCGAAGGTGGTGAAGAAGTTGGCCTCGTTCTCGCCGATGGCGATCGAGGCGCGGTAGGTGAGGAAGGCCGCGATGGCGGCCATGATGACCAGCACGAGGATGCCGGAGCCGCGGGAGAGCCCGAGGAAGATCCGGTCGCCGGGGCGGGTGGCGCCGCGCGCGGCGCGCTTGGCCTCGGCCTCGGAGGGCTGCTGCGGTACGGGTGCTGGTGCGGGCTTGTGGGGATCAGTGGTGATGTCCATCGGGTTCTCCGGTCTGCGGAGCCGTCCTACGCGGCGGCTCGGGCGGAACCGCCCCGTCTCGGGGGCTCCTGGCGGCGGTGCACCGGACGGTGCGGTCCGGCCCCCGCGTGGAGGCCGGACCGCACTCGGGTCAGCTCAGGCCCGAGATGGTGTCGCGGACCTTGGTGATGATCTCGGTCGGCATCGGGGCGTAGCCGGCGTCCTTCAGCAGGCCCTGGCCGTCCTCCGAGGCGATGTAGTTCAGGAAGGACTTGGTGGCGGGCAGGCTCTCGGCCTTGTTGCCCTTGTCGCAGACGATCTCGTAGGTGACGAGGACCAGCGGGTAGGCACCGTCGGCGCTCGGCGTGTAGTCCAGCTCCAGCGCGAGGTCCTTGCCGGTGCCGACGACCTTGGCCGCGCCGATGGCGGCGGTGGCGTTGTCGACGGTGGCCTTGACCGGCTCGGCGGCCTCGGTCTTGATGTCGACGGTCTTCACGCCGTCCTTGGCGTACGACAGCTCGAAGTACGAGATGGCGCCGGAGGTCTGCTTCACCTGCTGGGCGAGGCCCGAGGAGCCCTGTGCGGACTGGCCGCCCTTGGCCTCCCAGGACTTGCCGCCCTCGTACTTCCAGTCCTCGGGCGCGGCGGCCTTCAGGTACTTGGTGAAGTTGTCCGTGGTGCCGGACTCGTCCGAGCGGTGGAAGGCCTGGATCTTGAGGTCGGGCAGCTTGGCCTCGGGGTTGAGCTTGGCGATCGCCTCGTCGTTCCAGTTGGTGATCTTGCTGTCGAAGATCTGGGCGAGCGTCGCGGCGTCCAGGACGAGCGTGTCGACGCCGGGGACGTTGAAGCCCACGGCGATCGGGCCGCCGACCATCGGCAGGTCGATGGCCTGGCCGTCCTTGCAGACTTCCTTGGACTTCGCGATCTCGTCCGGCTTCAGCGCCGAGTCCGAGCCGGCGAAGGCGGTCTGGCCCTGGAGGAACGCGGTGATGCCCGCGCCGGAGCCGGTCGGGTTGTAGTTGAGCTGTACGTCCTTGCAGGCCGCGACGTACTGCTTGACCCAGGCGTCGATCGCGTTCTTCTGCGCGGACGAGCCGGAGGCCTGGAGCTGGCCCTTGGCGTCCTCGCACTTGATGTTGCTGTTGGCGGCGGCGCTGGCGTCACCGCCGCTGCTGTTGCCGCCGGTGTCGTCGGAGCCGCACGCCGTGAGGGCCAGGGCGCCGGAGACGGCGAGAGCACCGAGAGCGAGGGCCCGCCGGTTCATGCGCTGAAGCTTCACTGAGGGAGTTCCTTCCAGGAGCCGCCGTCCTGAATCCGGCGGCGTGCGAGGAGTGGCGTTGAAGACGATCAAGACTGGGTGAGGCTGGGCGATACGGACACGTTTTCGGGATGCGCCCCGTATCGGCTAAGGCCGAAATTAGGCAGAACAGGTGAAGGCGCCAATGGGCGTAAATGAACGGGGGGTGAACCCCTGTGGACGGTGCGGTGAGGTCACGGAACGCTTACGTCAAGGACACGGTGCGGTTCCGGCCGGGTGTGTCGCAAGCAGGGCGCGCCGACGAGAGGGCCGGCTTCCGCGCCCGTCCGATGCCGGTGCCGGGCGCGGGGCCTGTCTCGTGCGTGGCATGGGTCCGGGGTGCGGGGCCTGTCTCGTGCGTGGCATGGGTCCGGGGTGCGGGGCCTGTCTCGTGCGTGGCGTGGCGTGGGTCCGGGGTGCGGCGCCTGTCTCGTGTGCGGTGTCGGTCCTGGGTGCGGGGCCCCGGCCTACGGCAGGCTGACGGGTTCCTTGCGCCAGCTGTGCTGGAACGCGTACCTCGCCGCCTCCACCTCATGCCGCTGGTCGGCGTGGAGCACGCCGAGCGCGTACGCCGTCGCCGGGGCGATGCGCGGCGTACGGGCGGCCTGGGCCGCGGCCGCCGCGGCCTCCGAGGCGTCGCGGTGGCGGTCCAGGGCCTCGCCGGCGGCCAGCAGACGGACGTCCACGACGTCGTCGGTGTTCCCGGCGTCGTCGCCGGCCAGCACTTCGAGCGCGTACCGGTGCAGGCGCAGCAGCAGGCGGACCTGATGCCACGGGGCGTCCTGGGGGTGGGGGACCGGGTTCGGGGAGAGGCCGTGGATCAGTGCCTCCGCGTTGTACGGACTCCCCGCGGTGACGAGGGGGAGCGCGGCCACCGCGTCGGAGAGGCGGGCGGCCGCGGCGGCGGCCAGGGGGCGGAGGTCGGTGGGGGAGGCGGTGGCGCCCGCGATGCCCGTGGTGGCTGGGGATGCGGATGTGGCCGGGCCGGCCGCGGTGGTCGGCGCGGTTCCGGGTGCGGCGGAACCGGTGGCCCTCAGCGGGACCTCGCTGGCCAGTAAGGCGACCTTGTCGGCGACCGCGTGGAAGCGGCTGCTGCCCAGCGCCTGGAGGGCGGTGGAGTGCGCACGGGTGCGGGCCAGGGTCAGCTGGCGGTCGAGCAGCGCGCCCGCCTTGGCCGCGCCGACGGTGAGGTTGCCGCGGTCCGGGGGTGCCGGCTGGGCGGCGGGCCCGGTGACGGACACGGCCCGGCCGGCCGGCTGCTGGGCCGGGAACGCCGCCGACCCCGACAGCCGGTGCAGGGCCTGGAGCAGGCGCTCCAGACGGGACGCGTACCCGTGCTCCATCGCCAGCGTGCCGGACAGCCAGGCCAGCTCGGGGCGCATGCCCTCCGCCCAGTCCGGATCCAGCAGCGGCTGGAAGGTGTGCAGGGTGGCGCTGAGGCGGCGGGCCGCCCGGCGCAGGGCACGGACGGCGTCGACGGGGCCGTCGGGGTCGCCGGACCCGGGCGCCCTGCCGGTGCCGTGCGCACCGTTCGCGTTGCCCCCGGCGCCCGCCCCCGTGCCCGACTCGCGGTGCAGGCGCAGGGCGCGGAGGAACTCCGTGGCCTGGGCGCGCAGGTAGTTCGTGAGGGCGTCCACGTCCGCGGGTGCCGGCGGCCCGGCGGCGGTCGTGGGGTCCGTCGGTTCAAGGTGTCGCTGTGCCACGCCGGCGCCTCCGGGCGTCTATGAGCATCTCCTGGATGTTGCGCAGGGGCTGGCCGTCCGCATCGGTCGCGTGCCGGGTCCACTCACCGTCCGGGCCGAGGTGCCAGGAGGCGGTCCCGTCGGACATGCCGGTCTCCAGCAGCCGGTTGAGGGCCGACCGATGGGCCGGGTCGGTGACCCGGACCAGCGCCTCTATCCGGCGGTCGAGGTTGCGGTGCATCATGTCGGCGCTGCCGAACCAGACTTCCGGCTCGCCGCCGTTGCCGTAGGCGAAGACACGCGAGTGTTCGAGGAAACGGCCGAGGACCGAACGGACCCGGATGTTCTCCGACAGGCCCGTCACCCCCGGGCGCAGCGCGCAGATGCCGCGCACCCACACGTCCACCGGGACACCGGCCTGGGACGCGCGGTAGCAGGCGTCGATCACGGCCTCGTCGACCATCGAGTTGACCTTGATGCGGACGTACGCGGGGCGGCCGGCGCGGTGGTGCTGGATCTCCTTGTGGATCCGGGACACCAGGCCGTCGCGCAGGGACTTGGGCGCGACGAGGAGGCGGCGGTAGGTCTCGCGGCGGGAGTAGCCGGAGAGGCGGTTGAACAGGTCGGAGAGGTCCGCGCCGACCTGCGGATCCGCGGTGAGCAGGCCCAGGTCCTCGTAGAGGCGGGCCGTCTTCGGGTGGTAGTTGCCGGTGCCGACGTGGCTGTAGCGGCGCAGCGTCTCGCCCTCCTGGCGGACCACCAGCGACAGCTTGCAGTGGGTCTTCAGGCCGACCAGCCCGTAGACGACGTGGCAGCCGGACTCCTCCAGCTTGCGGGCCCACTTGATGTTCGCGTGCTCGTCGAAGCGGGCCTTGATCTCGACCAGGACGAGGACCTGCTTGCCGGACTCGGCCGCGTCGATGAGCGCGTCGACTATCGGGGAGTCGCCCGAGGTGCGGTACAGCGTCTGCTTGATCGCGAGGACGTCGGGGTCGGCGGCGGCCTGCTCCAGGAAGGCCTGGACGGAGGTCGAGAAGGAGTCGTACGGGTGGTGGAGGAGTACGTCGCGGCTGCGCAGGGCGGCGAAGACGTCCGGCGCGGAGGCCGATTCGACCTCGGCCAGGTCACGGTGGGTGCCCGCGACGAACTTCGGGTACTTCAGCTCGGGCCGGTCGATGCCCGCGATGCGGAAGAGGCCGGTGAGGTCGAGGGGGCCGGGGAGCGGGTAGACCTCGGCCTCGCCGATCTTCAGCTCGCGGACCAGGAGGTCCAGGACCTCGCGGTCGACCGACTCCTCGACCTCGAGGCGTACGGGCGGGCCGAAGCGGCGCCGCATGAGTTCCTTCTCGAGCGCCTGGAGGAGGTTCTCGGCGTCGTCCTCCTCCACTTCGAGGTCCTCGTTGCGGGTGAGGCGGAAGGCGTGGTGCTCCAGCACCTCCATGCCGGGGAAGAGCTCTTCGAGGTGGGCGGCGATGACGTCCTCTATGGGGACGTAGCGGCCCGGGGACGCTTCCAGGAAGCGGGAGAGCAGCGGCGGGACCTTGACGCGGGCGAAGTGGCGATGGCCGGTGACGGGGTTGCGTACGACGACCGCGAGGTTGAGGGAGAGGCCCGAGATGTACGGGAAGGGGTGCGCCGGGTCGACCGCGAGGGGGGTCAGGACCGGGAAGATCTGGTGCCGGAAGAGGGTGAAGAGGCGGGCCTGCTCCTTCTCCGCGAGTTCGTTCCAGCGGACCAGGTGTATGCCCTCCTCGGCGAGCGCCGGGGCGACGTCCTCGTGGAAGCAGGCGGCGTGCCGGGCCATGAGTTCCCGGGAGCGCGCCCAGATCATCTCCAGGACCTCGCGGGGCTGGAGCCCGGAGGCGGAGCGGGTGGCGACACCGGTCGCGATGCGGCGCTTGAGGCCGGCGACGCGGACCATGAAGAACTCGTCCAGGTTGCTGGCGAAGATCGCGAGGAAGTTCGCGCGCTCGAGGAGCGGGGTGTTCGGGTCCTCGGCGAGCTCGAGTACCCGTTCGTTGAACGCGAGCCAGCTGCGCTCGCGGTCCAGGAAGCGGCCCTGCGGGAGCTGGGCGCCGCCGGCCTGGGACTCCTCCGACTCCTCGTACCCGTCGAGGTCGGCATCGATGTCGGGCTCCAGGTCGGAGACCGTGGCGGCCACGGTGTGCGGGCGGTGCGCGGCGATGGAGCCCACGGAGGGCTGCGTGTGCTGGACCTCTGCCTGGGTGTTCGGCTGCCTCATGAACCCATTCTTCCGCGCCACGCGCAGGACAGGCGCGTCGGAAGGCGCGTGATGCGCTGCTCCTGGTGGCTCCGGCACGGTCGGCTTCATTCGGCGAGCGTCGCAAGGCTGTCTGAATCGATGGTTACGGGGACATGACGTGTGGGATAGCGGCGGGCTTCCGGCGGTGGTGCGGGGGCCTCCGGCGGTGGGGTGGGGGCCTCCCGGTGGAGGTGGGGGCGCCCTCGGTGGGCGCGTCCTCGGTGGGCGCGTCCTCGGTGGGCGGACTCGCGGCGGGCTGCGTCCTCGGTGGGCTCGGTGGGGCTCGGTGTCCTCGGTGGGGCGGGTTCTCGAAGGGGCGGGGCCTCAGGGGTGAGGTCCTCGGGTGAGGCTGGGGCAGGGCCGGGCCGGGCCGCGCCGGGCTTGCGCCGGGTGGCACGCACGTCGGGTCGCGCGCCTGCGTCGGGTCGGTCGGGCTCACGCCGGGTTGCGTCCGCGGCGCGTGGGGTTTGTGCCGAGCCGGGTCCCGTGCTCCGCGTCGTGCCCCGCGCCTCGCGGCGCGTGGGGTTCGCGTCGGGTCGTGCCCCGCGCCTCGCGGCGCGTGGGGTTCGCGTCGGGTCGTGCCCCGCGCCCCGCGTCGGGTCGGGTTCGCGTCGGGTCGTGCCCCGCGCCCCGCGTCGGAACATCCCGCCTGAGATCGTGTGAACCGGTTGGCCCGCCTCGTCCGATGAGGAGATGTGAGCGAAACGAGAAGCGACGGGGAGCTGCTGCGGGCCGTCGCGGCGGATGCCGACCGGCGTGCCTTCGAGGAGCTGTACCGCCGGTACGCCCCCTGGCTGACCGCCCGTATGCGCAGCCGCTGCGCCGACGCCGGTGTCGTCGACGACGTCGTACAGGAGACCTTCCTCGCGGTGTGGCGGGGCAGTGCGCGCTACCGGCAGGAAGGCGACGTGGCCGGCTGGTTGTGGCGGATCGGATCGCGGCGGCTGGTCGACGTCCTGCGCGGCGACGGTGCGCGGGGCCGGCTGCGGCAGGCACTGGCGCGGCTGCGGCACCGGGACGAGGTCTCCGCCGAGGAACGCGTGCTCGCCGGTGTCGAGCACGGCGACCTCGCCGGCGCGCTCGTCCGGCTCTCCCCGGAGCTGCGCGCGGTGCTCCAGGCCACCGTCATCGACGGGCTGACCACCCGTGAGGCGGCCGTCCTGCTCGGTATCCCGCCGGGCACGGTCAAGACGCGGGCGATGCGCGCCCGCCGGCAGCTGCGGGAGGCGCTGGCATGAGTATCGAGGAGAGCCGTCGCCGGGACACCTGGCACGTGGACGAGGACGACCTGCGGGCCTACGCCCGGGGCGAGCTGGCCGCGCCGGCGCTGTGGTCCGCCGACGCCCACCTGACCGCCTGCCCCCACTGCCGCGGCGTCCTCGCCGAGGTGAGCGACGCCGCCGCTCTGGACGTGGGGTGGGAGCGGCTCGACGCCGAGCTGGACGCACCCCGGCCGGGCTGGTTCGAGGGACTGCTGGTGCGGTGCGGCGTCGGTGACGGCACCGCGCGGCTGCTCGCGGCCACCCCCGTACTGCGCCGGTCCTGGCTCGGCGCGGTCCTCGCCGTGCTGCTGATGACCTTCACCGTCGCCTTCGCGGCCTCCGGCACGCCCACCCTCTTCCTCGCCCTCGCCCCGCTGCTGCCGCTGGCCGGGGTGTCGCTCGCCTACGGGCCCGCGCTGGACCCGACGTACGAGATGGCGGTCGTCTCGCCGATGCACGGGTTCCGGCTGCTGATGATCCGCACGGTCGCCGTGCTGGCCGTCGCGCTCGGGGTGAACGGTGCGGCGACCCTCGCCCTGCCGGGGTACGGGCTGCGCGCCCTGGCCTGGCTGCTGCCCGGGCTGGCGCTCACCGCGACCGGGCTCGCGCTGGCGCCCCGGCTGGGTCCTGTCCTCGCGCCCTCCGCGGTCGCGGGGGCCTGGGCGGCCCTGCTGTTCGCCGCGGACGCGGCACGGGCGGCCGAGGACAGTCCGCTGGCGCCGTTCACCGCGGCCGGGCAGGGCGTGTCCGGGCTGGTGGCCGTGCTGGCTGCCGGGCTGCTGTTCCTGTTCCGCGACCGGTTCGACGTCTCGGCGCGGGGTGCCGCGTGACTCCTGTCCCCTCTGTCTCCTCCCCGTCCCCGTCCCCGTCTCCGTCCCCTTCCCGTTCCGTGTCCCCGGCCCCGTCCCCCTCCCCCTCCCTCTTCCGCCTCGTCCCCCTTCTGACCGGGAGCGCCGTATGACCCACCCCACTGTTTCCGCCTCCGGGCTCAGCCTTCATTACGGCCGCACCCGTGCCCTCGACGACGTGTCGCTGCGGCTGACCCCGGGCGTCACCGGCCTGCTCGGGCCCAACGGGGCCGGCAAGACCACGCTGCTGCGCGTGCTCGCCACCGCCGTGCCCGCCGACCGGGGCGCGTTCACCGTGCTCGGGCACGACCCGGGGATCGCGCGCGGACGGCAGGAGGTGCGGCGGCGGCTCGGGTACCTGCCGCAGACGCCCGGCTTCCATCCGGATTTCACCGCCTTCGAGTTCGTCGACTACGTCGCGATCCTGAAGGAGATGGCGGATCGCGGCGCCCGCCACCGCGAGGTGCGGCGGGTGCTGGACGAGGTCGATCTGGGCGAGGTGCGCGGGCGGAGGATCAAGAAGCTGTCCGGGGGCATGCGGCAGCGGGTCGCGCTGGCGGCCGCGCTGGTGGGTGACCCGGGGTTCCTCGTGCTCGACGAGCCGACCGTCGGTCTGGACCCGGAGCAGCGGATGCGGTTCCGGGAGCTGATCGCCGGGGCGGGGGAAGGGCGGACCGTCCTGCTGTCCACCCACCAGACCGAGGACGTGGCGATGCTCTGCCACCGGGTCGTCGTCATGGCCGCCGGAGCGGTGCGGTTCGACGGCACCCCGGCCGAGCTGACCGCCCGGGCCGCCGGGCGCGTGTGGAGCAGTGAGGAGAAGGATCCGGGCGCGAAGGCCGGGTGGCGTACCGGGACCGGGTCCTTCCGGAACGTGGGTGATCCGCCCGCCGGAGCGGAGCTGGTCGATCCCACCCTCGAAGACGGCTACCTGCTCGCCCTCGACGGCGCCGGCACGGAGGTGGCCGCGTGAGCGCCGTGCTGACCAAGTCCTCGCCCGCCGTGGAGAGCGAACCGCGCGCCGGTACGCGGGCCGTGCTCGCCCTGGCCCGGTTCGAGGCGCGCCGGCTGCTGATGAGCATTCCGGTCGTCATCGCCTTCGTGGCGTACGTCGCGTGGATCGTCTGGCGTACCCGGAGCTCCTGGGACGACCACCCGGCGTTGCAGGACGTCGACCGCGCCACCCAGAGCATGCCGATGCTCGTCGGTCTCGCCGTCCTGCTGTCGGCCAACATCGCCGTCCTGCGCTCCGAACGGCACGGTACCGAAGCCCACTTCGCGGTGCTGGTGCTCGCACCCTGGCGCCGTACGGTGGCCCACGCGCTGTCCGTCGTACCGGCCGCCCTGCTCACCGCGGTGTGCGTGGCCGGGCAGTTCACCTGGGAGGCCGCCAAGCCGGGTGCGATCGGGCACGGTTCGCCGGCCGAGCTGCTCGTCGGGCCGCTGACGGTGCTGCTGTCCGGGATGCTCGGGGTGCTGCTGGCCCGGTCGGTGCGGTCGGCGTCCGCGGCGCCGCTGCTGCTGGTCGTCCTGCTGTTCACGCTCGTTCTCGGGACGGGGCCGGGCGGTGCGAGCGGACTGTCGTGGCTGGCACCGGTCGTCGCCGACATCAGCTCCAACACCCTGCCCTCCGACCTGCTGGGGCGGCCCGCGGCCTGGCACGCCCTGTACCTGGCGGGCGCGGGCCTGTGCGCGGCCTTCCTCGCGGTCCTCCTCGCCGGTGGCCGGAACCTGGCCGTCCGGGCGGGCGTCGTGCTGACCCTCGCGCTGGCGGTGACGGGCGGGGTCCTGCAGGCCCGGGGCGTGTCGCCGTCGCCGGAGCTGACCGCGGCCCGCGAACGGGCCTCGGTGCGGCCCGAGCACACCTGCGTCGAGCACGGCGGGTCGACGTACTGCGCCTTCCCCGACTGGGTGCCCCGCACCGGCACCTGGGCGGGGGTCGTGGACCGGGTCCAGTCCCTCGCGGGCGGCTCCGCGCACGACCGGCGGCTCGTCGTACGGCAGCGGATCGACGCCCGGTACGGGCTGGAGGGCGACGCCGCGATCCCCGCGCTGGCCGACGCGCACCAGGTGACCGTGGGCACCGCCTGGGGCGGCAACCGGGTCCCCGAGTTCTCCAGCGCCGTCGCCGCGGTCCTCGTCGCGGGCACGGAGGAGGCGGGGAGCGAGATCTGCGACGGGCGGATGGTCACCCTCATGTGGCTCTCCCTGAGCTGGCAGGACGACCCGGTGAACGCCCTGCGCCGGGTCCGCCTCGACGACAGTGTGGAGGGCTCGGCGATCGTCCTGTCGCCCACCGACCCGCTGTCCATGACGGAGGGCCAGACGGACGTCGTACAGCGTCTGCTGGAGAAGCCGCGCCCTGGTGTCGGGGACCGGGTGAAGGCGCACTGGGCCGAGCTGACCGCCCCGGGCGTCACGACCGCCCGGGCCGCCGAACTGCTGGGCGTCGCCGGGCCGGAGAAGGCGGACTCGTGCGAGGAGTGACACGGGCCCTGGCCGGCCCGGTGTGGCGCACGCTGCCGCGGCGGGCCCTGGCCGCGGCCGGAACCCTCGGGCTGCTGGTCGCGGCCGCGCCGGTCGTCGTCGGCGCGGAACCGACGCCCTCGCAGACGCTCACCCTGCTGCGGGGGACCGCCCTGATCGGCGCGCTCGCCCTGGCCTTCCTACTGGACGACCCGGCCCGGCACCTCACCGTTCCCGTCCCGGTCCGGCGCCCGCTCCGGCAGGCGCTGCGGGTCGCCCTGGTCGCACCGCTCGCCGCGCTGTGGTGGACGGCCGTACTGCTGCTCACCCCCTCGGCGGCCCGGCCCCCGGCCGGTGACATCACCCTGGAGGCGGCGGCGCTGGGCGCACTCGCACTCGCCGGTGCCGCGGCGGCGGTACGGCTGACGGGCGAGGCGCGTCCGGGTCCGGCCGTCGCGGCGGCCCTGCTGCTCATGGCGGTCCTCGTGCCCCTGCTGACGCCGGAGGACTGGGCACTGGTCGTGCCGCCCGAGGACCCGCGGTGGCCGGCCGCGCACGACCGGTGGGCGGTGCTGCTGGCGGCGGTGGCCGTGGTGTGGGGGGTGTGCGGGCCGGAGCCGTTGGGGCGGGGGAGGAGGTCCCGCCGGGCCGGCGGACCGGCTCAGGGCCGGTTCACCACCTCGGAGCCGGCGGACCGGCTTTAGGGCCGGACCGCCGTGTGGGGCCGGACCGCCGTGTGGGGCCGGACCGCCGTGTGGGGCCGGACCGCCGTGCGGGGCCGGACCGCCACCCGGGACCGGACCACCGCCTCACGTCTCCGTCCGGTACATCAGGTCCGTCTCGTGGGTGACGAAACCCAGGCGCTCGTAGACGGACACCGCGGCCTTGTTGTCGGCGTCGACGTACAGCATCGCCGTGGGCAGTCCCCGCTCCGCCAGGTGCCGCAGGCCGATGGTGGTCAGGGCCTTGCCGAGGCCGCCGCCCTGGGCGTCGGGGCGGATGCCGAGGACGTACACCTCACCGAGCCGCTCCTCGGCGTGCTCCTTGGTCCAGTGGAAGCCGATCAGCTCGCCGTCCCGCTCGGCCAGGAAGAACCCCGCCGGGTCGAACCACGCCTCGGCCTTGCGGTCGTCGAGGTCCCGCTGGGTGAGGGAGCCCTGTTCGGGGTGGTGGGCGAAGGCGGCGGCGTTCACCGCGAGCCAGGCCGCGTCGTCCTGCCCCGGCACGAAGGTACGGACGGTCACGCCCTCGGGCAGGCGCGGATCCGCCAGGTCCAAACCGGCCAACGGGCGCCGCATCTGCCGCAGTTCGCGGAACAGCGTCAGGCCGAGCACCTGTGCGAGGTGCCGGGCGGCGGAGTGGCCGCCGTGCGCCCAGATCCGCAGCCGCTTGCCGGAGGCGGCGAGCAGCGCGGAGCCCAGCGCCCGCCCGTGTCCCTGGCCCCGGTGCGAGGGGTGGACGACCAGTTCGGCGGCGGGCGGCTCCACCGGGTCGGTGGCCTCCAACTGGGCGTAGCCGAGGAGTTGGCCGCCGTCCACGGTGAGCAGCAGGTGCGCGATGCCCTCCCGCGCGGGGCCGCGCAGGTGCAGCCGTCCCTGCTCGGACACGGCCTGCTGCCCGTCGCTGCGGGCGGCCTCGGTGAGCAGGGCGAGGACCGCCTCGGTCTGCTCCGGGGAGAGTTCGGCGAGGGTCTCGATCGAGCGGGTGCGGCCGGGCCGCACGGTGTCGTCGCTGGTCATGCGTACGAGCGTAAAGGGCGGGCGCGGCAAAGCGGCGGTAGCCGGGGGACGGGCCGCCGGGACAGGCCGGGGACGGGTCTGCGGGACAGGCCGAGGGATGGTCGGGGGAGGGGCAGGGAAGGGGGCAGGGAAGGGGGACAGGGAAGGGGCCCGTGGCGAGGTACACCAGGATGTAACCCGGGACCCCCTGTCGCGCTACGCGCGTTGACTCTAGGCTGCTGCGCCGACGAGCCGTCTCCTCAGCGGCTCGCGCTCACGCACACCCACAGGGGGGCGCATGCCAGCCACAGCACCGTCGCACCGACCGCGCCGCAGACGCCGTACGACCCGTCTCCTCGCCGTCGCCGCCACCGTCGTCACCGCGGGGGCGCTCGCCGCCGCGACGCTGCCGGCGTCGGCGAACGCGGGCGAGAGGGGCCCAGGCCACGGTGGTCACAAGCCCGATCACCGGCCGGGCCGCTACCAGGACGTCCAGCTGCTCTCCTTCAACGACCTGCACGGCAACCTGGAGCCCCCGGCCGGCTCGTCCGGCCGGGTCACCGAGCTCCAGCCGGACGGCACGACGAAGACGGTCGAGGCGGGCGGTGTCGAGTACCTCGCCACCCACCTGCGGGAGGCCCGCAAGGGCAACCGCTACTCCATCACCGCGGCCGGCGGCGACATGGTCGGCGCCTCCCCGCTCCTGTCCGGTCTCTTCCACGACGAGCCGACCATCGAGGCGCTGAACGCCCTCGACCTGGACGTGACGAGCGTCGGCAACCACGAGTTCGACGAGGGTGCGAGGGAACTGGCCCGCCTCCAGAACGGCGGCTGCCACCCCACCGACGGCTGTTACACGGACAAGGAGTTCAAGGGCGCCGACTTCCCGTACCTGGCGGCGAACGTCCTGGACGAGAAGACGAAGAAGCCCCTCCTGAAGCCGTACTGGGTGTGGAAGCAGAAGGGTGTCAAGGTCGGCTTCATCGGCGTGACCCTGGAGGGCACCCCGGACATCGTCTCGGCGGAGGGCGTCAAGGGCCTCTCCTTCAAGGACGAGGTCGAGACGATCAACAAGTACGCCGAGGTGCTCCGGCGCCAGGGCGTGAAGTCGATCGTCGCCCTGGTCCACGAGGGCGGCTTCCCGGCCTCGTCCTCCTACAACTACGACTGCGACTCCCCGGGCGCCGGTGACGGCATCTCCGGTCCGATCGCCGACATCGCGAAGAACGTCACGCCCCAGGTCGACGCGCTGGTCACCGGCCACACCCACGCGGCGTACGTCTGCACGATCCCCGACCCGGCGGGCAAGCCCCGCACGGTCACGTCGGCCGCGTCCTTCGGCCGCCTCTACACGGACACCACGCTGACGTACGACCGCGCGACGGGTGACATCGCCCGTACGGCGGTGAAGTCGGCGAACCACGTGGTCACGCGGGACGTCCCGAAGGCGCCGGACATGACCCGCCTGATCGACAGGTGGGGCACCCTCGCCGCCCCGATCGGCAACCGCCCCGTCGGCTACATCTCCGGCGACATCAACCGCGACGGCACCGAGTCCCCGCTCGGCGACCTGATCGCCGACGCGCAGCTCGCCCACGGCAGGTCCCTGGACCCGGAGACCGACCTGGCCCTGATGAACCCGGGCGGCATCCGGGCGCCCCTCACCTACGCGGCCACGGGCGGCGAGGGCGACGGCGTCGTCACGTACGCCGAGGGCTTCACCGTCCAGCCCTTCGCCAACACGGTGAACCTCAAGGACTACACGGGCGCCCAGCTGATCCAGGTCCTCAAGGAGCAGGTCAGCGGCCCGAACGAGGCGGCCCCGAAGATCCTCCAGGTCTCGTCCGGCCTCACCTACACCCTGGACCTGACGAAGACGGGCGCGGACCGCGTCGTCACGGACTCCATCCGCCTGAACGGTGACGCCGTCGACCCGGCGGCCACCTACCGTGTCGCGTCGAACAGCTTCCTCGCGGGCGGCGGCGACGGGTTCCCCACCCTGGGCGAGGGCGCGAACGAACTCGTCGGCTCGGACGACCTGACGGCGCTGGAGCAGTACCTGACGGCCAACTCGTCGGCGACCGCCCCGATCGCCCCGCCGGCGGCCGACCGGATCACGGTCGTGCGGTAGCCGGTCACCGGCTCTGGGAAGGGGCCCGGCACAGTGGACAGGCCTCCCGAGCCCTGCCGGTGCCGGGCCCTTCCTTGCCTGTCCCCCTGCCCTACGCTGGCGCGATGGGCGTGGGGATAGAGGTGCTGATCGTGGACTGGCCGCGGGTGGAGGCGACCGCGCCCGGCGGCCGGGAGGAGATGCTGGTCAACGCTGCCTTCGGAGAGGTGTACAGCGACGACCTCTTCGAACACGGCTGGTCGTGGCCCACGCAGCCGGGTGAGGACTGGTACGGCAGGTATGCCTTCCGGGACACGCTCGGCTCGTACAAGCCGCACTTCTGGGCCGGCCACCGCTGGGACCACATGCGCGACTCCGTCGAGCCGAGGGTACGCGCGGCGTTGGACCGGTTCAACGACACGCTGTTCTGGCACGGTCTGGAGGACACGACGGGGGCCGGTTCGGGGCTTGTGGAGCGGCCGCGCACCTGGGACGCGGCCTTGTTGCTGTGGTGCCCGCCCGATCACGTGCCACCCGTTGCCGGATGGTGGCGGGAGGCGGCACCCGAACTGGAAGGGATGCGAGAGGCGTTCACCCAGCACGCCGCCGATCCGGGCGGGTGGATCACCACCTTCGAATCGTTCACCGGCTTCCTCACCGACTGGGGAGAGGTGGTCACGGAGGCGGAGCGCCGCGGCTGGGGCATCGTCGGCCTCCGCTGCTGACCAGCCGCGACTGCTGCCGGCTGTGCGAGGCCAGGCCGGCGGGTGCCGGGGGTCTTCTCTTCCGGAACGAGGACAGATGGGCATGCGGTGTTCACGGTGCGCTCACTTGAGCGCGCCAGTCCGAACGGTATGTCCTCACCTGAACGTAAGCTGATCATCCTGTGATCAGGACATCGACGCGCACGGGGGTGTACATGCGGGCCTGCAGGATCGCGGGGCACATCATGGGGGCCGGGCTCTTCGCTCTGGTCGTCACTGGGTGCGGGGCCGGCGGTTCGGAGCCCGGTGGCGGAGGAGAGGCCGGCGAATCTCCCGCCCCAGTGGCACTTCCGGTCGACACGACCGTCCGGCAAGCGACATGGAGCGGCCAGGACGGTACTCACCAGATGAAGGTCGCCCCCGAACAGCTCGCACGGGGTGTCGCTGCCGACCTCGCGAACGTCCGCCTGGACGAGGACCTCAAGAGCGCGGTCCCGTACTACCTGACCGTCAGTTACACGAACAGCGGCTCGGACGCTGTGCCCCAACCCAAGCCGGAAGAGAACTTCACCGTGACCCTCGCGGACGGCACCCCCGGTGAGGCGATCTCCCTCTGGAACACCAACCCTCTTGCTACCGGGTCAAGTGGCGGAACCGCAGAAAAATGTGACAAGTCCGGTGTGAAGACGATTCCGCCAGGTGTCACGGTGACTGGCTGCCAATTGGTGATGCTGCCGAAGGGCCGTACGCCCGCCACGGTGGCCTACTCGGACGAAGCCGGCGACATGCTCCTTTGGAAGGTCGGCGACGGCAAGGGCGACGGCGCGGGCCTGCTCGACGCGGGCGAAACTGCCGATTCCTCGTGGAAGGACACCAAGGGCGGCAGCGCTCCCCTGCGCGTCACTCCGGAGAGCGTTCGCGCCGGGACCCTTGCCGATCTCGGTGACTACGACCTGACCGGTGAACCCGAGAACCTCGTGCCCTGGTACGTCACCATGGAGTACCGCAACGAAGGCCCAGTGAAGGTCCTGCCGGTCATGGACGAAGGCGTGAGCCTGCGCAGTGCCGCCGGCCGAGAAGTGCAGCCGCTCTCGCTGATCGACCTGTCCTTCTCCGGTGCGAGCCAAGGCCAGGGCGTCGACCAGTGCCGCGGCACCGTTCCGAACACTCGGCTGGAACCGAACTCCACGGTGACTCTCTGCAGCATCCACCTGCTGCCCAAGGGAGATCGCCCGGCCATGGTGTCCTTCGAGAGTGAAGAGGAACAGACGGAAGCACCGATGTGGCGGGCGAGTTAGGGGCCGCGACGCCGTGGTGTCCGGCGACGGAGCCTGAGCGGGAAACCGTTGGCGGGACCGCGGCGGCCACTGCTACGTTTCCGGAGGCCGTGCGAGAGGACGAGGAGGTGGTACCCGTGAACGCAGTATCGACATGGGTGCTCTCCTCTGGGGCCACGGTCGGGCGATAGGTCGTCCGGGAGCGCCGTTCAGTGGCACTCCTGAAAGGCACGACCATGCGCTTCGCTTCAGAACAACGCCTCGACGACGGCGTCCTCGAGCGCCGGTTCACGCTCGGCGAGATACCCGGCATCCTGTGGACACCCGCATCCATACCGGCACCGGCACCGCTGATCCTGCTGGGTCATCCTCCCCTGGGGCTGCGCGCGATGTACCCCCGGCTGGTGGCCAGGGCCCGGCACTCCGCGGCGGAGGGTTTCGCCACGGCCACCATCGAGCTCCCCGGAAGCGGCGACCGGCCCCGCCTGCCCGCCGCCGAGCAGGCCCGCGCCGATCTGCGCCGGGCGATGGAGGCCGGTGAGCCGGTCAGCGACGACATCATCGACGCGCTGATCCTGCCGCTGGTCGACATGGCGGTCCCGGAATGGCAGGCCGCCCTGGACGCCCTCCTTTCGCTGCCCGAGATCGGCGGCCCGGTCGGGTACTCGGGAGGCGTGATCTCCATCGGGATCCGGCTGGCGGTGGTCGAGCCGCGTATCGCGGCTGCTGGTCTGTTCGCCGGGAGTTTCGTGCCCCGCGCCATGTTCGAGGAGGCCCGGCAGGTCACCGTTCCGCTGCACGTCCTGCTGCAGTGGGACGACGAAGGGAACGACCGGCAGGCCGCCCTGGACCTGTTCGACGCGTTCGGATCCAAGGAGAAGACCCTGCACGCCAACATGGGCGGGCACACCAGCGTCCCGCAGTTCGCGGGGGACGACGCGGCCCGGTTTTTCACCCGTCACCTGAAGTGACGGACCTGTTCACGGCCTGCTCGTGTGAGCGGGCCGTGAACGGTCGGCCGGCCCCAGCGTGCTGAGCCGAACAGCGGTTCGGCACGCGGCCTAACCCTGCGCCGGGTTGCGCTCCAGCTTGCGCCGTTCCCGGCGATTGGGGTGGCGGACGACCACTCCTCCCGTGCCGCCGGACCCGGTGAGCCGGATCAGCGGGGTCCCCGGGAGCCGGTCGGGTGTGGTCTTGTCCGTCAGGCCGCCGAAGGCGGGATCCATGCCACTGGTGTCCGCGGCCCAGCCGTCGGGGATGACGATCGTGACACCGGACATCTCCCCGTACGCCTCCACCGTGACCTCCGTGAGGCGGCACTCGACCCGGGTGAAGTCGACCTTCACGCCCCCCAGGCCTCCGCGAGCGATCACGTGCCCCGGAACCTCCCAGCGTCCGGGGCCCCGGGACGCGCCGTGCAGGCCGCCCTTGAGAAGTAGCGGCGGGTGACTCGCAGCAGCATCCGGCTTCGGCAGGTCGGCGGTCAGGACGGCCAGCTCGGCGTGGGTCTTGGAGCTCAGCGCCTGCTCCAGGCGTGCGTCCAGCTCCTCGAAGTCGATCCTCCCCTCGGCTGCCGCATCACGCAGCTGCTCCACCACTGCTTCCCGGTCGTCGTGAGAGGCACGGAGCTCTGCTGATGGCTCAGGGCGCGGAGCAGGGACCGGAGGCTGTGCAGTCATGGCCACAGGATAGGCAGCCGACGGACCGAGCGGACGGGGACAGTCGACCTCGAACGGGCCAGGGCGCGGCGGGAATTGCCGTGCCGCGGTGGCCCGGGGCAGGCGGTCGGAAGGGGGATGGCGGCGACGTCACCGCGGTCCATGGGCAGGGCATTGCCGGTGGCGGTGCCTCCCTCCGGAACGAGGACAGATGGGCGTGCGCTGTTCACGGTGCGCTCATGTGAGCGCACCGTGAACAGTTGGCCTGTGTTTGTCCCCGCAATCGGGAAGGTCCCCCGCGCGCGGCCGGGCGGTGCCGGCCCTACGAGGCGGTGGGCACCCAGCCGCCCAGCCAGTCCGCGACCTCCTGGCCGGCCTCCTGGCCGGCGGTCAGCCGGGGGCGGTCGGCGCTCGCCGGACCCGCGCCCGGGTCCGTGTTGCGGTACTCGGCGAAGCGGTCGTCCTTCCAGGAGAAGCCGCTTATGTCGGTCCAGCAGGCCGCCCTGACCGCGGCGCTCAGGGTGGTGTCGCGGACCGTGGTCTGCGGGTCGAGGCTCG
Organism: Streptomyces sp. WG5; assembly: GCF_049974565.1. NCBI lineage: Bacteria > Bacillati > Actinomycetota > Actinomycetes > Kitasatosporales > Streptomycetaceae > Streptomyces > Streptomyces sp. WG5. Next base: position 39,100 of record NZ_JBNGGC010000042.1, read on the forward strand.
CGTCACCGTCGGCGTGCCAGGGGCGGCCGAGGTGGAAGGAGCCGGCCGAGACGTCGCCGGTGACGGCGGAGCGGTTGATCAGGATGCCCTTGCGGCCGGCCGGGGTGCTGGGGGCGGTGACGTAACCGGCCGAGGTGCCGTTCCAGCGCTTCTTCAGGGTGATGCCGGCTGGGCGCCGGAGCCGAGCACGCCGAGGTCCGCTCCGTACGTCAGCGTCCCCGTGGCGGTCAGTGCCGTCGGGCTCCCGACGGCCAGTGCCCTCCTGCCCTTGCGGTGCCGGCTTTGCTGCGGTGCTCGCGCTCACTCATACGGCGTTCCGTTCCGTGGGGGGAAGACGCTTTGCCGCTCAGTCGCCACCCCGCGCACAAAGGTTGCCGCCCGCCGGGCGGGACAGACGCCGCCCCCGGCTGACCGCGACCCGCAGCACGTCCTCCAGCGACTCCGTCGCCCTGGCCAACGCGAACCGCACGGCCCGCTCACCGGCCTTCCCGTCCCCGAGCACGGCCCTGGCCCCCGCGAGTACCTGCTCACCCGAGTCGAGTTGGGCTCCCTCGATGTCGTCCGCGAGCCGGGAGAGCAGGCTGCGGCTGTCGTCGGTGCTCAGGTAGCAGGGGTTGCCTTCGGGGGTGGTCCAGGGGAGGAGGCGGAGAGAGGAGGTGTCCATGGGGTTTGTCTCTTCGGGGCTGCGGCCAGCGGCGATTACTGTTCGTGCATCAATCGTCACTGGCTGCCCGTACGCTGTGGAAGGGGGTAGGCGTTGCCAATGGCCCCGGGCAACAGGGGAAAGGAAAGGCACCGTGACCGAACGGGTCGATGGACAGAACGAGTCGGGACGCGCGGTGCTCGGGCGAACGCTTCGCTTCCTCCGGGAGAAGGAGGGCAAGTCCCTGGGGCAGCTGGCCGACGAGTCCGGGTACGACAAGAGCTACTTGTGCCGCCTGGAGTCGGGGGAGCGGCTGTCCAAGGTGACGGTCATGGAAGACCTCGACGGGTACTACGGCTCCGGTGATCTGCTGGTCAGCCTCTGGAAGATGGCTCGGATCGACGCGTTCAAGGACAAGTACAAGGAGTTCATGCGGCTGGAGGCAACAGCGCGAATCATGCACAGATACGCACCGAACGTTCCGGGGCTGCTGCAGACCGAGGAACTCGCCCGGGAGGTGTTGTCCAGCCCTCTGGCAACGGGACAGGATCCCGAAGCGGTTGAAGAGCAGGTGGCCGCCCGCCTGGGCCGACAGTTGCTGCTGAGTAAGAAGCCGGCACCCAGCGTCCGCTTCATCATCGACGAACTGGCGCTTCGCCGACCTTCGGTCAGCGCGGAGACCTGGTCGGAGCAGATGAAGCGCGTAGAGCTGGTCGCCACATGGCCCAACGTGGTGATTCAGGTCCTTCCGTTCTCCGCAGGGATTCATCCACTCATGGGGAAGGGATCGCTGACACTCCTGTGGCAAGCGGACGGAAGCTCCGTGGCGTACACAGAAGGAGACAGCGGCGGTCTGCTGATGGATGATCCGGGGGACGTTCTGCGTCACCGTTTGTCCTACGATCGGCTGCGGGATCTGGCACTGTCGCCGTCGGACTCGTTGACGTTCATCCGGGACGTACTGGAGGAGCACCGATCATGAAGGACACCTTCGACCTCAGTGCCGCCGCCTGGCGCAAGTCGAGCTACAGCGACGGCGGAGACAACAACTGCGTTGAGGTCGCCGACAGTTGCCCCGGCATCGTGCCCGTGCGCGACAGCAAGGTGCCGGACGGCCGGGTGCTCGTGTTCGGGTCGAGCCCGTGGATGTCCTTCCTGATGGGGCTCAAGGACGGCGACCCCCACTTGCCGGGCTGACTTGTGGCTGCGACGTGAAGCGAACTGTCCCCGTCGTGGCGGAGAACGGGTAGCAGGCCCAGCAGCCAACACTTGCCGCACGAGCCCAGTGGGTAACGGTCCCCACCTTTCCGCTCCGGTTCAGGCCCGCTTGGGGCCTGTGATCGCCTCTCCGATCACGAAGCCCGTGGCGGGCCCCTTCGGGATGTCGACGTCGGTTCCCGTAGGGGACCCGCACGACGCCCAGCCAGTCGGCCTTGTCGGGCCGGGGTTCGGTCAGGACGGTGACGGTGCCCTGCGCGTCGTAGTCGTCGATGATCACGTTCCTGGGTGGGCAGTCGGGCATGGACACCGCGTTCGGAACGGGTGATCAGGAGCTGGAGGGCAACGCCCACCAGAACATGGGCTCCGCCAACTCCGACGCGGCCCGGTTCGGCGCCCGGTAGTTGCCGGGCCCTACTGCCGGCTTCGGATCGTCACTGTTTTCTAGGGGGGAAGTTGAACATGGGACGTGTTTTGTGATCACGACCGCCCCCGTTGGCCTCTGGTTCTGGGAGACGAAGCGGCAAGTCTCCGTAGGAGATCTCGTGGTGGAATGCCTGAGTGATGCACTTGCTGCCTGGTCGCTACTGCAGTCCGCGGACGTCGCTGTAGGTACGGCGCGAGCTGACATCCGTGTCAACGGCGAAGATGGCTCCGAGCTTTTTTGTCTACGCGATGTGCGTGTCACTTCTCCTGAAAGTCGCGTTGTAGGCGGGGTGCTGCGGTCCTGGCCTGCGGTGCACTACGCGGAAATTGCTGAAGCGGTGACCGTTGATCTGTCGGTTCCTGGCACTTGCCTGCGTAATGGCGAGGAGCGCGAGGTTGAGAAGTTGTTCCTTGTATCGGTCGACGCATGGATCACTGGGGCTAGAACGATTTCCCTTCGAACGTTCGCGGACGCTTGGATGTCTCACGACTTGAGGGGGCGCAGGCAGCCGGTTGTTCAGGCGGAGAATGCCCCACGTCTTGAGGTGACGCTTTCCGGATTGGCCCGCCTGACTGGCGCGGAGACAGTTCCTGGTGATCCAACGCTCTACGGAATTCCGGACAAGCATGGATTCACAGATTTGCCGGACGAGGACCCCGACTTGTTGGACTCCTGGTACATGTTCGAGGTTCCACGTCGTACTGAGGCGCTGCGGCGCGGACTTCCATCAGGCGGCGCATCCTTGGGTGAACCGGATTACGCCTCTGCCGTCAAGTACATGGACGTGGTGTTGAGGGGCCGGGTCATTGGGTACATGTGGGCTGCGAGTGATGACAGTGCTGCAGGATACGAACCGTATGCGCCGCGTGGTGACGTGGCCCTCGATGCTGCTGTGATTTGGCTGTCTCGTCTAAGTGACGCCAGGGAGCGGGGTGCTGTTCCGTCTGATGCGTTGAGAGAAATGGCGATGATGAGCGATGGGGCGTCGGCCGGTATTGTTGTCGCCGATTCTCTGAAAGAAGCGGATTCGCTGGAGTACGTGCAGGAGCTTTCCGGGTGCGAGTGACCGGCTTTAACTTTGCTCGACCGATAACTGATCAAGTACTGGGATATCTGGAGGGGGAGTGTGCGTGGCTGTCCTATTTTCGAGCCATGATTTCTCTGCAGAGGAGGCGCAGCATCGTTCTCAGCAACTAGAGCAGAGTGTGATCCGGCAGGTCGATTCCTTGGAAGGTTCATCGACGATGTCAGGTCAGTTGTCGAGCAACACGGGTGGAGTGATCGAGTTGTCTGGTATCCGTGAGGTGCGAATGATGCCTCCTGGCGAGGAGGCGGCTGCGGCTCTACAGCACTGGACTGCGCAACCGGATGCGCCTTTGGACGCATCGGGTCTTGATCTGTCTGGTGTCGATCTGTCCGGGGCCGACCTCGCTATGGCGCTGCTGATTCAGTCCGCACTTCGGAACGCCAGACTCGTGGGTGCTGATTTCTACAGAGCCCGTTTGGAAGGCGCAGCGCTGGATCAGGCGGATCTTACCGAAGCTTCGCTGGTGAAGGCGGAGCTCGACGAGGCTTCTTTGCGCAGCGCCACTCTCGATCGGGCGGACTTGGGTAGTGCCAGCCTGTGGGCAGTGGATGCCCGGTCGGCTTGCTTCCGGTCAGCGAAGTTGGACGGAGCCTCCTTTATAGGTGCCAGGTTGGAAGGGGCCGACCTTACCAATGCGTCTGTGCGTGAGACGTCCTTGAAGGTCGTGCTTGATGAACGCACAGTCGTAGCAGGACTCTTCGGCACGCTATTCGGTCCTGTGGTCATCGAGGAAGCAGGTGGGCGGCGCGAAGTCGACGGGGCGGACCTCGAGCAGTGGCTGAACCGCCGCGGTGCGCAGGTGCGTGTTTTGCAGCCGCGTTCACACCGCATCACCTACTACGCCAAGGTCAGCGAGGGCTATTCTCGAGGAAATCCGCAAGGAATCGTCAGGCGGCGCATTGTCAATGGCGTAGCACATGACGAGGCATTCACCCGGAACTTGTGCTGGGAGCCGACCGAGTACCTGCGACTTTACGAGCTGGGTCACAACGAGGTCGAGCGTGTGGAGATCAGCGAGGCAGAAGCGCTCGCATTCGTCGATGAGGTCACGGCAGGGCGGGGATAGCCGCTGTGAGGACGCGACTCATGACGAAAGGAACCCCAGGGACAGCCGGTAGCCATGACAGCGAGTGATTACGACAGCCAGCTCCTCGAATCCGTCTCCGTCCGCCGCCGGCGCCTCCGTGACGCTCTTCTCTTCGGTACTCAGCGGCAGCGGCGGTCCGTCGATGAGCGCCTCGGCAAGGTAGTCGCCGGGATCGTGATCGCGGCCGTGGTGTGTGCCGGGTGTGTGGGGTGGTCGTTCGTGGCCAACCGGGTCATGGGGAAGAGCCCGTACGGGGCTTCGCAGGGGCCGACGCCCGGAGAAGGCCCGGATACGTCACCCTCCGTTACGGTGTCTGTACGATGATAGGTTCGAACGCGTGATGTCCACGGGGCCCCTGAGCCGTACCGCGACCGCGAGTCGTACCGCGCTCAGCAGAGTCACCCTGGTCGGTGAGCGGCGTCGGGTCGATCTCGTGCTGCCGTCGCGGGAACCGGTCGGGATGCTGTTGCCCGAGGTCATGCGCTTGCTGGACGACCGGGTGGGGGAGCGGCCGGAGTTGCGGCATCTCGTCATGCCGGACGGTGCCGCTCTCGCGCACGACAGCACGCTCGAGTCGGCCGGCGTTCCCGACGGCGCCGTGCTGCGGCTGGTGCGGGCCGAGGACGCCCCCTCCGCGCCCGTCGTGCACGACGTGACCGACGAGGTCGCCGACGACCTCGGCGTACGGGCGTGGCGCTGGCGGCCCGCGGTGCGTCGTGTCGTCGCCGGGTGCGCGACAGTCCTCTTCGCCCTGGCCGCCGGCCTGTTGGCGCGCGGTGAGTTCGCCGCCTCCGGTGTCGGGGCCGGGGCGCTCGGCGTGGCCGCGTTGTGCGCGGTGGCCGGGGTGCTGTGCGGGCGGGTGCGGCGGCAGGCGCCGGCGGTCACCCTGCTCGTGACCGCGGGTGTCCTGGCAGCCCTCGGTGTGTGGGCTTGTGCCGACGCCTACGGGTGGAGCGGGGCCGCGCGACTGGCGGGACTTGCCGGGGCCGTGGTCGTCGTGCTGCTGCTCGCCGGGTGGGTCACGCCGCTCGGGCGGGGCGGGCTCGTCGGGGGCGGGGCCCTCGCCGGGTGCCTGGTGCTGTGGGAAGGCGTGCTCGCCGTTCAGGACGAAGCGGCGCGCGCCGGCGCGGTCGCGGCCGTCGTCTGCGTCGTCGTCCTCGGGGTGCTGCCGCGCCTGGCGTTGATGACGTCCGGGCTCACGGCGCTGGACGACCGGCGGACCGGTGGTGCGTCCGTGAGCCGGTACGACGTCTCGACCGAGCTCGCCGCCACCCACCCCGGGCTGGCGCTCGCGACCGTCGCCCTCGCCGTCTCCGCGGGAGCGGGCGGCGTGCTGGCGCTGCGCGCGGTGTCCGTGTGGACGGTGCTGCTCGCCGTCGCCGTGACCGTCGTGCTCGCGCTGCGTGCCCGTGCCTTTCCGCTCGCCGCCGAGGTCGTGGTGCTGCTGGTCGCCGCCGCGGTCGTCGCCGTACGGCTTGTCGTGCTGTGGAGCGAGTACGCGGGGGCTGTGGGGCCTCTCTCCGTGCTCGGTGTGTTCGCGCTGCTGCCGCTCCTGGTGCTCACCGTGGAACCGGCCGAGCATGTGCGGGTGCGCCTGCGGCGGGTCGGTGACGCGTTGGAGTCCGTCGCCGTGATCGCCCTGCTGCCGTTGGTTCTCGGCGCGTTCGGCGTCTACGCGCGGCTCCTCGACACCTTCGCCTGAGAACGTGGCGAGCGGACGCGGGGTGGCGATCGGCATGGCGGGCAACGGCGGCGACTGGCAGCGGGATCTGGTGCGGGAGTTGACCGACGGCCCACGGGCCGAGGGCGGTGCGCCTCACGCGCCCGGAACGGGCCCCGGACCCGAGCCCGAGCCCGAGCCCGAGCCCGAGCCTCAAGCGCAGCCCTCGGCTCCCGTCCCCCGGCAGTCCCGTGACCCCCGCACACCCACCCCCGTCCCCGAATCCCTCCCCACCATCGACCCCCGCCTCGCCATCGCCCTCGGCCGCCCCCGGCACGGCGACTCCGCCGTGCGGCGGGCCGGGGCCGGCGTGCGGCGGCTCACCGCCTCCCCCGGGCGGGAGGTGGCGGAACAGACACGGGACGCGCGGGAGTTGCAGCAGCCCGTCACCACCGGCCGGGTCGTCGCCGTCACCTCGATCCGAGGTGGGGTCGGCAAGTCCACGGTCTCGGCGCTGCTCGGCCGTACCTTCAACCACTACCGGCAGGACCCCGTCCTGACCCTGGAGGCCGATGCCGCGCTCGGCACGCTGCCGGTGCGCATGGGGGCCGAGTCGGTGCGCTGGTCCGCCGCCGATCTCGCCACCGTCCTCACCCCCGCCATGCAGCTCACCGACGTCACCGGCTACCTGGTCCCCGTGGCCGACGGAGGCTGGCTGCTGCCCGCCGGGCAGGGACGCGTCGGTGCCCCACTCGACGTGGCCACCTACCGCACCGTCACCCTCGCCCTGCGCCGCTACTTCGCCGTCACCGTCGTGGACTGCGAGACCCTGCCCGGCGAGGTCGCCCGTACGGCGATGGACACCGCCCATGCGCGGGTGGTCGTCGCGCCGATGACCGCCGAGGGCGTCCACGGCACCCGGCAGGTCCTCGACTGGCTGGCCGGGCTGCCGCACTCGGCGCTCGCCTCCACCGTCGTCGCGCTCAGCGCCGCCACGCCCGACGCCACGCTCGACGCCAAGGCGGCCGCCGCCCACCTGCGCGAGCCCGGCGTGACCGTGGTGCCCCTGCCCTACGACCGCCACCTGGCCCAAGGAGGCCCCATCCACACCGCCAAGCTGGCCCGCGACACCCGGGACGCGGCCGTCCGCCTGGCCGCCGAGGTGATGGGGCGGGCGGTGAGGGTGCGATGACTCAGCGGATCGTCCACCGCCCGGCGCGCTCCACCCGCCCGCTCGCTCCCGCCGAGCCGCGCACGATCGAGCCGCCGCCGAACCTGCCCGAGGGCAAGGTCGGCAACGCGGCCACCGCCCTGCTGCCGTTGGCCGGCGTCATCAGCTCGGTGGTGCTGATGACCGTCATCCGCAACAGCCGGTTCGCCGTACTCGGCGCGGTGGTGCTGGTCGCCGCGCTGTTCGGCGCGGTCGCGCTGTTCCTGTCGCAGCGGGGGAAGGCGCAGCGCACCCGGCGCGTGCAGCGGGAGCGGTATCTGGAGTACCTGGAGGAGCTGAGGGAGGAACTGGGAGCCGGTGAGCGGGAGTCGCGGAGTGCGGCGCGCGAGCTGAACCCGCCGCCCGAGGCGCTGTACGACCTCGTCCGGGACCCGGCGCGGCTGTGGGAACGCCGCCGCGCGGACGCCGACTTCCTGCACCCCCGGCTGGGCACCGGCGAAGTACCCGTCCAGGAGGCGGCCATCGGGCAGAACAGCGCCGGCGGCGTGCTCACTCCGCCGGACCCGTTCATGCTCAACGAGGCCCGCGCGCTGCGAAGCCGCTTCGCCACCGCCGCCGACTTCCCGCTCACGGTGCCGCTGGACCGCGCCGGGAACGTCAGCGTCATCGGCGAACGCGACGACGTACTGCGCGTCGCCCGTGCGCTGCTGATCCAGACCGCCGTCACGCACGCGCCCGACGACGTCTCGCTCGCCCTCGCCACCGCCGACGAGCCCGCCTGGGCATGGGCGAAGTGGCTGCCGCACGTGCTCGACCCGAAGACGTACGACGGTCCGGTGGCCGCCCGGCGGATCGCCCCGGATCTCGCCGGTCTCGCCCGGTTGTGCGCGCCCGACCTGCGGCAGCGTGCCGCCTACGCGGCCGAGGTGCGGCGCGGGCTGTCCGGCCCCGACGCGCTGCGGCTCACCGGCCGGCTGCTCGTGGTCAGCGACGCCTACGGTGACACCGCCTCCGACCTCCCCCTGCCGGACTCGGCGGTCGGCCCGGCCGCCATGGGCGTCACCGTGCTCCACCTGCTGCGGGAGCAGGTGCACGAACCGGACCAGGTGAGCGTGCGTATCACGGTCGACGGTGAGCGTGTCGTCGTCGACGACCTGCGGGGCGCCCGTACGACGCGGGGCACCGTCGACCCCGTCACCGCCGCCGGCGCCGAGGGCGTCGCCCGCATGCTCGCCCCGCTGCGGCTGTCCGCGGAGTCCGCGGCCGAGGGCACCCCGGTCTCCGGCCCCGTCGACTTCCCCGCACTGCTCGGCATCGAGGACCCGGCCGCGCTCGACCTGGCCCGGCTCTGGGCGGCTCGCGGCGAGCGCGACTTCCTGCGCGTCCCGATCGGACTCACCGACCGGCACGAACCCGTACTCCTCGACCTCAAGGAGTCCTCCCAGCTCGGCATGGGCCCGCACGGCCTGTGCGTCGGTGCCACCGGTTCCGGAAAGAGCGAGCTGCTGCGCACCCTGGTCCTCGCCCTGGCCACCACTCACCCGCCGGACGACCTGGCGCTGGTCCTGGTCGACTACAAGGGCGGTGCCACCTTCGCCCCTTTCGCGCGGCTCCCGCACGTGGCCGGGGTCATCACCAACCTGGAGAACCAGGCCGGCCTCGTCGAACGCGTCCACTCCAGCCTCGCCGGCGAGGTCAAACGCCGCCAGCAGGTACTGAAGGACGCCGGGGACGTCGCCGACATCGGCCACTACGCCACCCTGCGCGCCACGACCCGCCCGGACCTCGACGCCCTGCCGCACCTCTTCGTCGTCATCGACGAGTTCGGCGAACTGATCACCGCCAAGCCCGACTTCATCGACCTGTTCCTGTCCATCGGCCGCATCGGCCGCTCCATCGGCGTGCACCTGCTGCTGTCCAGCCAGCGCATCGAGGGCGGCAAACTGAAGGGCCTGGACACGTACCTGTCGTACCGGCTGGGGCTGCGGACCTTCTCCGCCGACGAGTCACGCACCGTCCTGGACACCACCGACGCCTTCCACCTGCCGCCCCTGCCGGGCTTCGGCTACCTGAAGGTCGACACCTCCACCTACGAGCGGTTCAAGGCCGGGTACGTGTCCGGCGCGTACCGTGGCCCGGCCCTGCGCGAGGAGCGCGCCGACGAGCCGCTGGCCCGCCCCTACCCGGCGTACAGCACCCCGGAGGAACCGGAGACGGCCGAGGAAGCGGTCGTGACCGAACGGGAGACCGGGCCGACGGTCCTGTCCGTCATGGTCGCCCAGCTGGCCGCGGCGGCACCGCCCCTACGCCGTATCTGGCTGCCTCCGCTGCCCGACACCACCACCCTCGACCGAGCCGCCGGTCCCCTCCGGGCCGGGCCCGAGGGCCTCCGCCTCACCCGTACGCACGACGCTCCGCTGCGCGTCCCGCTCGGCACCCTCGACGACCCGGCCCGGCAGTGGCAGCGGCCCTGGCTGCTGGACCTCACCGTCGCCGGCGGGCACGTGGCCGTCATCGGCGGACCCCAGTCCGGCAAGACCACCCTGCTGCGCACCCTCGCCCTCTCCCTGGCCCTCACCCACACCCCGTACGACGTCGCCGTGTACGGCCTCGACCTGGCCGGGGGCGGCCTGTCGGCCCTGTCCGGGCTGCCGCACGTCGGCGGCATCGCGGGCCGCGCCGACCACGAACGAGCCGCCCGCACGGTCGCCGAGGTACGCGCGATGCTGGCCCGGCGGGAGGAACTGTTCCGCGAGCACGGCATCGACTCCGTCGACCGGCTGCGGCAGTCGCGCACCCGGGGACGACTCCCGGAGCTGGGCGGCGCCACCGACGTCGTCCTCCTCGTCGACGGGTTCGGCGCCCTGCGGGACGAGTTCGCCGACCTGGAGGACGCGGTCACCGACCTGCTCAAGCGCGGCGGCGGCTACGGAATCCACGTCGTCGCCGGCATGCTGCGCTGGAACGACGTCCGCATCGCCACCCAGTCGATGTTCGGCACCCGCGTCGAGCTGCGGCTGAACGACCCCGCCGACTCCTCCATCGACCGCAAGCTGTCCGAGACCCTCACCCCGGACGTGCCGGGCCGGGTACTGACCGACGGCAAGCTGTTCGCCCACACCGCGCTGCCCCGCATCGACGACCGGCCCGACGCCGACGACCTGGGGGCGGCCCTCGAACGCACCGCCCGTACCCTCCGCGCCTCCTGGCACGGTGACGTCGCCCCGCCCGTCCGGGTCCTGCCCACCCGGCTGTCCGCCGCCAAGCTGCCCTCCCCGGCCGAGGAACCGCACCGCGTACCCCTCGGCGTCGACCAGGACACCCTCGCCCCCGCACTGCTCGACCTGTTCGGCCAGGACCAGCACCTGCTGATCCTCGGCGACAACGAGTGCGGCAAGACCAACCTGCTGAAGCTGATCGCCGGACGGCTCGTCGAACTCCACTCGGACAAGGACCTCGTCTTCGGCGTCTACGACCCACGGCGCGGCCTGCGCGGCGCGGTCCCCGAGCCCTACCGCGGCGGCTACGCCCACAACGCCAAACTCGCCGCGGCCCTGTCCACGGGCATCGCAGCCGAACTCGACAAACGCCTGCCGGAAACCGCGGACCCCGACGCCGCCCCGGAGAGCGAACCGGCCTTCACCGGACCGCGGATCGTCATCCTCGTCGACGACTACGACATCCTCACCACGGCAGGCCAACAGCCCTTGGCACCCTTCCTGCCCTACGTCTCCTCCGCCCAGGACATCGGCCTGCACTTCGTCATCGCCCGCCGCGCCGCCGGGGCCGGCCGCGCCCTGTACGAGCCCTTGCTGACCGCCCTGCGCGAGACCGGCACGACTGCCCTTCTCATGACCGGCGACCGAACCGAGGGCCAGATCTTCCCCGGCCTCCACCTCTCGCCGCAGCCGCCGGGCCGGGGAACGCTCGTCCGGCGTGGCCGTCCCCACCAGCTGATCCAGACCGCCCTCACAGGTGAAGAGACCCCGTGACCAAGGACGTCATCGCCCTCACGCCCGCCATGCCCGACCTGCGCACCCTCCTGGCGGGCCTCTACGCGGGCGGGCCCGACCTGGGGGTGGGCACCGCCGCCGACGGGGCCGTGGTCCAGCTCTGCGCAGCCGACGGCCGCCCGCTCGTCTCGGTGGAGGCACCCCTCCTGGTGCAGGTGCCCGGCGAGACCACCCGCCTGCTGGGCCGTACCGGGCAGGAAGCACCGGTGTGGTGGACCGAGGCGCGGGCCTCCACGGCGGTCGCCGAGGCCGGGCGGCTCGCGGGTTCCTTCGCGGGGCGGCTGGCCACCGTGCTCGGCGGTACGGTCTGGCCGCCCGAGGCCGCCACCACCGAGGTCGTGCCCGTCACCACCGACGTCTCCGCCGTCCCGGTCCCCGCCACCGGCACACCGGCCGTGGACGTCCTCACCACGACCACGGCCGTGGTCATCCAGGACCGCCCGCTCGTCCCCCTCACCAGCTGGCTCTCCGACGCCCTGCGCACCGCTGCCGAGAGCGACCGCGCCCTGCAGATCGTCACGCCCCCCGCCGCCCGCCTCACCCTCCCCACCCGCACCGCACTGCACGGCCTGCCCAACCGCTGGGTGGTCCAGGACCCCGAGCACGGCTACTACGACGGTCTGTCCGGTGCCGTACTCCACTGGAAGGGCGGCACCTTCACGCCCGTACGCGACGAGGACGGGAAAGCCACGCCCGCGGAGGCCTTCGCGGCCGCCACCGTCACCGGCGAACGCCAGCTGCTCCTCACCCTGCGCACCCGCCAGGCGCCCGACGCGGATCTCGTGCTGGGCCGGTCCCTGGAGACGGCCTTCCGGCAGCTGACCGGAGGCCCGCCCACCGGCTGGAGCACCGCCGAGCCGGTCAACCTTCCCTGGTCGACGCGGGAGCTGACCGACCTGGCGCGGGCGCGTGCGCCCCGGCCCACCTGGCTCGTCGCCGTCGGACCGCCCGGCCGCCCCGCGATCGCCACGGTCCGTGTGCTGCGCACACCGGCGGGAGTGGAGGAGGACATCAGCGTGGCGTTCGGCTACGGCGAGGAAGAGGCCCCGCCACTGGACGCCCTGGCAGGGCTGGGTGCGGAGCTGGACGCGGGTCACGGCCTCGTCACTCTGCTCGCGTCGCTGCGTGCCGCACGCCGGGACCTCACCGTCCCCGCGCGCCTCGAGACCCCGCCGGTGCCCGTCACGTTCACCCTCGGCCGTGCGGAGGCCGAACGCCTCGGCCACACCGCGCAGGCCGCACGGCACCACCGGCTGGGCGACGGAACGGACGCCGCCGAAGCGTGGGGGCGGTTCCGGGATCTTGTCGGGAGGCTCGGGCTGCGGGGGGAGGTGCCGCGGAGCCGAAGGCGTCAAGCGGGGCGAGCGTCGTAGACACCTTGGGGTGAAGGGAGCGGCGGGCGGCGACCCCCTGGGTTGTAATGTGGCTATGGTGGTGCCATGGCAGAGAACACGACCATTCAGGTGTCACGCCAGGCCCGCGACCACCTCGCGCAGGTCGCCAAGGAACGGGGCATGACCCTCGGCCAGCTGGTGGAGCAGCTGGCCTCGGAGCAGCCGACGGCGGAGCAGATCGCGGAGCGGGTGGCGGCCGACCGGCAGGTCGTCCGTGATGTCGTCGGCGTAGCAATCAGCGACGAGGAATTCGACCGGGCGCCGGACGTGCTGCGCAACATCTACCGGATCGCCGCCGAGAAGGTCCGTATGGCCCGGGGCGCCGCCGCGTGATCATTCTGGACACCGGCGCGACCCGTGCTCTCGCGGACGGCCACAAGACGCTGAACCTGCTCGCCGGGAACATGGCGCGTACGCCGGGCGATCTCCTGCGTATCCCCGCCCTCTGCCTTCTGCAGGCGGAGTCGGAGGAAGCGGGGGCGGGCGGACGGGTACTGGCCTTCTCGTCGGTGGTCGTCGACGACCTGGACACGGCCGGGGCGGTCACCGTCGGGACCATGATCCGTGACGGGTACGGAGGCGCGGACACCTGTCACGCCTTGTACTGCGCGCTGCCACGCCCCGAGTTCACGGGCATGTCCATTCTCCTCACGGACCGGGAGGACGCCTACCCGCCCGGCGTCGTCACCGTCGACATCGACTCCCCGGGCATGCTCGGCTACCACTGACCCCCGTCGCCCGCGGTCGTCTCTGGCGGTGGCACCGGCGCCCCCGGCAGCCGGACGGTCGCCACCGTTCCGCCGCCGTCCTCGGCCGGAGTCAGGCTCACGGTGCCCCCCGCCTGCTGCACCGTCCGCGCCACGATCGACAGGCCGAGGCCCGAGCCGGGCAGGGCGCGTGCGCTCGGGGAGCGCCAGAAGCGGTCGAAGACGTGCGGGAGCTCGTCGACGGGAATGCCGGGGCCGTGGTCGCGGACGGTGAGGACGCCGTCGGCGAGGCGGACCTCGACGGTGCCGGACTCCGGGCTGAACTTCACCGCGTTGTCCAGGACGTTGACGACCGCGCGTTCCAGGGCGGCCGGCTCCGCCCGTACATACCAGGGCCGCACGTCCGCCGTGATGGTCAGCTCGGGTCCGCGCAGGCGGGCGCGGCGCAGGGCCGACTCGACGACGTCGTGCCAGGCGAGGATGCGGGTGCGGTCCGAGTGCTGGCCGGTGTCGGGGCGGGAGAGTTCCTGGAGGTCGCCGATCAGGGCGGCCAGTTCCGTCATCTGGGCCTTCACCGACGCGAGCAGGGCCTTGCGGTCCGCCTCCGGGATGGGGCGGCCGGTCTCCTCGCTGCGGGTGAGGAGCTCGATGTTGGTGCGGAGGGAGGTGAGGGGGGTGCGCAGTTCGTGGCCGGCGTCGGCGATGAGCTGCTGCTGCAGGTCGCGGGAGCTGGCCAGGGACGACGTCATGCTGTTGAAGGAGCGGGAGAGGCGGGCGATCTCGTCCTCGCTGTCGTCCTCGACGGGGATGCGGACGGTGAGGTCCTCGGTGCGGGCCACGTGCTCCACGGCCCGGGTCAGTTCGTCGACGGGGCGCAGGCCGGTCCGGGCCACCCAGAGACCGGCGGCACCGGCGCCGACGACACCGGCGCCCGCGACGAAGACGAGCACCAGCGCGAGGTTGCTGAGAGAGCTGTTCACCTCGCCCAGCGGACGCGCGGCGGAGACGGCGACGCCCGAGAGGCCCGGCACGGGGTAGGTGAACACGCGGTACTGGGTGCCGTCCGACCCGGTGGCGTCGTGCAGCGCGTCGGAGGACGCGCCCTCGGCCACGGCGTGGTCGGCGTCGGTGAGCGGGACCTCCTCCGTGCCGATGATGAGGCAACTGCCGCCCTTGCGGTCCACGAGCTGTACGGACGAGCCGAAGGGGTTCTGTTCATGGGTGACGGGGTCGTGGGCGCACAGACCGGTGCGCAGGTTGACGTACTGGCTCACCTGCTGTCCGTCCATGCGGTTCGCCTTCAGCGCCTCGTCCAGCGAGTCCACCAGCACGCTCTTCACCACGAACCAGCACGCCACCGCCGCCGCCGTCACGGCGAACGCCACCGCCGCGGCCACCAGCAGCGCCAGGCGCGAACGCAACGGCAGCGCACGGAAACGGCGGACCAGTCCTCTCACTCCGCGCCGCCCTGCCGCAGGACGTAGCCGACGCCGCGGACCGTGTGGACGAGGCGCGGTTCGCCGGCCGCCTCGGTCTTGCGGCGCAGATACATGACGTACACGTCGAGGGAGTTGGAGGACGGCTCGAAGTCGAAGCCCCAGACCGCCTTCAGGATCTGCTCCCGGGTGAGGACCTGGCGCGGGTGCGCCATGAACATCTCCAGCAGCGTGAACTCGGTGCGGGTCAGCTCCACCGGCCGTCCGCCCCGCGTGACCTCCCGCGTCGCCAGGTCCATGGTCAGGTCGGCGAAGGAGAGGGTGTCGTCGTCCTCGGCGGTGGCCTCGACGGCCGCCGCGTAGGAGCTGCGGCGCAGCAGCGCGCGGATACGGGCGAAGAGCTCGTCCAGCTCGAAGGGCTTGACCAGGTAGTCGTCGGCGCCGGCGTCCAGGCCGGTCACCCGGTCGCCGACCGTGTCGCGAGCCGTCAGCATCAGGATCGGGGTCGTGTCACCCGCGCCGCGGATCCGGCGGGCGGCCGTCAGACCGTCCATGCGGGGCATCTGGATGTCGAGGACGACCAGGTCGGGCCGGTAGGCCGCCGCCTTCTCCAGGGCGTCGGCGCCGTCGACGGCGACCTCGGTGCCGTACCCCTCGAAGGCGAGGCTGCGCTGGAGGGCCTCGCGGACCGCCGGCTCGTCGTCGACGATCAGGATGCGCTGGGTGTCACGGTCGCGGTCGCCGTCTGCGGGGCTCATGGCTCGGCGTCAGTCCTCGGGTGTGCGGTGGGATACGGGCGGTGGGATACGGGCGGTGAGTGCGGGCGGTGGGTCGGTGCGGGCTGCCAACGCCTTCAGCGTCGCACGTCGCGTCGTACGATTCCGTACCCGCTCAGCTGTCGGCGCCCGCTCGCAGCGCGGGCAGGTCGGCCTTGACGGTGTTGATCGGGATGGCGAAGCCGAGGCCGACGCTGCCCGCACCGGCGGAGGACTCGGCCGACGAGTACATCGCGGAGTTGATGCCGATGATGTTGCCGTTCATGTCGATCAGCGCGCCGCCGGAGTTGCCCGGGTTGAGGGAGGCGTCGGTCTGGATCGCCTTGTACGTCGTCGTGGACGAGCCGGTGTCGCCGTTGAACTCCTGACCGCCGAACTCGAACGGCCAGCCGCCGCCCTGCCGCTGCTGCTGCTGCCCCTCGTCCGTCGACACGGTCACGTCACGGTCCAGGGCCGAGACGATGCCGCTGGTCACGGTGCCGGTCAGGCCCTCCGGGGAGCCGATCGCGACGACCTGGTCGCCGACCCCGACGCCGTCCGAGTCGCCGAGCGTCGCCGCCTTCAGACCGGAGGCGTCCTCCAGCTTGATCAGCGCGAGGTCCTTGCTGCTGTCGGTACCGACGACCTGGGCGGTGTACTGCTTGCCGTCGCTGGTCGTCACCTTGACGGACGAGGCGCCGGAGACGACGTGGCTGTTGGTGATGATCTCGCCGTCACCGGTGATGATCACGCCCGAACCGGTGGAGGAGCCCGCGTTCGAGGCGGCGCTGATCTCGACGATGCTCGGGCTGACCGCCGCCGCGACCCCGGAGACCGTGCCCTTCTGACTGGAGGGCACCACGTTGGTGCTGGTGGCGCTGGAGACGACGGTGTCGCTGCCGGCCAGCTCCTGGATGCCGTACGCGGTGCCGCCGCCGACGGCCGCCGCGACGATCGCCACGGCCGCGAGCAGGGCGGCGGGGCCGCGACGGACCGTGCGCTTCTGGCGCGGCTGCTCGGGCTGCTCGGGCTGCTCGGACTGGGCGGGCTGCTCGGACTGGGCGGGCGGCTTGGGCTGTCCGGGCTGTCCGGGCTGAGCAGCCGCTTGCGCGGGTCCGGCGGGCGGCTGCGCCGGCGGGGGCGGCCACTCGGGGTTGACGGGAGAGGAGGCGTGCTGCTGGGCGCCCTGGTACGGATTGCCGTACGGGTTCTCGTGCGCGTGCTCGTACTCGCCGCTGTGGCGGAGGCTCTCGGTCATGTTCATGAGCTTCCCGCCCCCGTATGAGAGCGGTCTGAGTGCTGCCTGAGAAGCCCGGCAGAACCTCGTATGCCCGATATAAAGGGCGTGCGGTGAAGCTACTCGCAGCCGCAGGACTGCCGTACCACCAGCCGCGACGGGAACACCTTCAGGCGCTCCCGCCGTGAGCCCGCCACCCGCAGACCGTCGTCCAGGACCAGGTCCACGGCCGCCCGCGCCATCGCCGACCGGTCCGAGGCGACCGTCGTCAGCGGCGGATCGGCCAGGTCCGCCTCCTTGATGTCGTCGAAGCCGGCGACCGCCAGCTCCCCGGGGACGTCGATGCGCAGCTCGCGCGCCGCGCGCAGCAGGCCGATCGCCTGGTCGTCCGTGGAGCAGAAGATCGCGGGCGGACGCCTGGGCCCGGACAGGAGCTCCAGCGCCACGCGGTAGGCGTCGTAGCGGTTGTACGGCGCCTCGAAGAGCCGGCCCTCGGTGGAGAGCCCGGCCTCCTTCATCGCGCGCGTCCAGCCCTCGACGTGGTCGGAGACCGGGTCGCCGACGGACGGGGTCTCGGCGGTGCCGCCCATGCAGGCGACGTACTCGTACCCGTGCTCCAGCAGGTGGCGTACGGCGAGCTGGGCGCCGCCCAGGTCGTCGGTGACGACGGCGACGTCGTCGATGGCCTCGGGGCGCTCGTGCAGCAGGACGACCCGGGCGTCCCAGGCGTCGATCTCGGCGGCGGCCAGGTCGTTCAGGGCGTGGCTGACCAGGATCAGGCCGGAGACGCGCATCCCGAGGAAGGCGCGCAGATAGTGGACCTCGCGCTCGCCGACGTAGTCGGAGTTGCCGACGAGCACCATCTTCCCGCGCTCGGAGGCGGCCCACTCGACCGCGTGCGCCATCTCCGCGAAGAAGGGCTGGCGCGCGTCCGGCACGATCAGGCCTATGAGGTCCGTGCGCCGCGACGCCATCGCCTGGGCGACCCGGTCCGGCCGGTACCCCAGTTCCTTGATCGCGGCGAGTACACGCTCGCGCGTGGCCGGGGCGACCGGCCGGGGTCCGTTGTTGATGACATAGCTGACGACGGCGGTGGAAGTCCCCGCCAGTCGCGCCACATCATCCCGAGTCACCTTGGCCACGCGCGGAGTCTACGCGGATGGAACCGCACCGGGCAGGGCGTATCACACCTTGGTTCACACCTGGGAGCACACCTCGGTTTTTGCCCTGGTCCTCGACCGGTTCACCCCGTGGTCCTCGCCCCGGTTCACACCTTGGCCGACGACGCCTCCGCCGCGGTGTCCGCATCCGCATCCGCTTCCGCCTGCGCCTGGGACCGGGCCTTCGCCCTCGCCTTGGCGTCCTCCGAGGCGCGCTCCGTCTTCTCCGGCTTCTCCGGCGTGACGAAGCGGTAGCCGACGTTGCGGACGGTGCCGATCAGCGACTCGTGCTCGGGGCCGAGCTTGGCGCGCAGCCGCCGTACGTGCACGTCGACCGTGCGGGTGCCGCCGAAGTAGTCGTAGCCCCAGACCTCCTGGAGCAGCTGGGCGCGGGTGAAGACCCGGCCCGGGTGCTGGGCGAGGTACTTCAGCAGCTCGAACTCCTTGAAGGTCAGGTCCAGGACCCGGCCCTTGAGTTTCGCGGAGTACGTCGCCTCGTCCACCGACAGGTCGCCGTTGCGGATCTCCATCGGGGAGTCGTCGCCGACGATCTGCTGGCGGCCCATGGCGAGGCGCAGCCGGGCCTCGACCTCCGCCGGACCGGCGGTGTCCAGCAGCACGTCGTCGATGCCCCAGTCGGCGGTGACGGCGGCCAGGCCGCCCTCGGTGACGACGAGGACCAGCGGACAGCTGAGTCCGGTGGACCGCAGCAGCTGGCACAGGCTGCGGACCTGGGGAAGGTCACGGCGCCCGTCGACGAGGATGACGTCGGCGCCGGGGGTGTCGACGAGGGCGGGTCCCTCCGCCGGGGCGACGCGCACGCTGTGCAGCAGCAGGCCGAGGGCGGGGAGCACCTCCGTCGACGGCTGGAGGGCGTTGGTCAGGAGCAGCAGCGAACTCATCGCGCCCCACCTGCCCGGGTCGTCCTGCGGTCGTGCACGTTTCGCTCGCCCATAACGTCTGGTTCCTCCTGGGTCCCTGCGAGGACGTTTACGGCACTGCTTCGTACAGGTGCGGACCCCGTGGCCGTGGGGCCCACCGCGCGTCCGGGAGATGAACGCCGCGCGTCGCTCCCGGAAGCACAAAAGGACCCGGGGGCTACGTTGCCCGAGTCCTCTGCCCAGCAGAATAGCCGACATGAGCAACCGACCGGCGGGTCATGTGGCGCGTCCCACCCATCGTCCGCATCCCGAGACGCCCCGCGGGACGCGGCGCCGCACGCCCTCACGCACCTTCCTCCGCGCATCCGACGGGGTCCGGATCGACGCCGTGTACGAGCCCGGCGCGGCCGGCCGCGAGGTCGCTGACCTGGTGTTCGTCATCGCGCACGGCTTCACGGGCGGCGCGGACCGCCCGCACGTACGGCGGATCGCGGCGGCGTTCGCGCGCCACGGGGCCGTGGTCGCGTTCTCCTTCCGCGGGCACGGCGCGTCCGGCGGCCGGTCCACCGTCGGCGACCGCGAGGTGCTCGACCTGGCGGCGGCGGTCACCTGGGCACGCGGGTTCGGGCACGCGCGCGTGGTGACCGTCGGCTTCTCCATGGGCGGCTCGGTGGTGCTGCGGCACGCCGCGCTGTACGGCGCCGACAGCGAGGCGCGTACCGACGCCGTCGTGTCGGTGAGCTCCCCCGCCCGCTGGTACTACCGGGGGACGGCGCCCATGCGCCGGCTGCACTGGCTGGTGATGCGGCCCGCCGGGCGCCTGGTGGGCCGCTACGGCCTGCGCACCCGTATCCACCACCGGGACTGGGACCCGGTGCCGCTGTCGCCGGTGGAGGCGGCGGGGCGGATCGCGCCGACACCGCTGCTCGTCGTCCACGGCGACCAGGACGGCTACTTCCCCCTCGACCACCCCCGGATGCTGGCCGCGGCCGCCGGTGACCACGGCGAACTGTGGCTGGAGCCCGGCATGGGCCACGCGGAGCACGCGTCCGACGAGGACCTGCTGCGCCGGATCGGCGACTGGGCCGCGTCCCGGGCGGGCTAGCCTGAGGTGTTCACCGCCGACGGCACGGACGCCGATCGGCACCGGCGACGAAGGATCCAGATGGCAAAGGTCACGGTGCGCTACTGGGCCGCCGCGAAGGCCGCGGCGGGAGTGGCCGAGGAGCCGTACGAGGCGGCCACGCTCGCCGACGCGCTCGGCGCGGTGCGCGAGCGGCACCCCGGCGAACTCACGCGCGTGCTGCTGCGCTGCTCGTTCCTCGTCGACGGCGACCCCGTGGGCACCCGCGGGCACGAGACGGTACGGCTGGCCGACGGCGGCACGGTCGAGGTGCTCCCGCCGTTCGCAGGAGGGTGAGCGATGACCAACCAGCCGCATCAGCCGCATCAGCCGCATCAGTCGCATCAGTCGTACGAGGGATACGAGGGGTACGACGCCCGGGTGTGGCCCGGACAGCAGGCGTACCAGGACCAGCAGGGCTACCAGGACCCGGACGCGGCCCAGTACACGCAGCAGTGGCAGGGGCAGACCTGGGAGACCCAGGTGCAGCCGCCGGTCTCCGCCGAGGAGACGGCGTATCTGCCGCCCGTGTCGACGCAGCCGCCGCACGGTCATCAGGAGCCGACGGGTACGCCGTACGGGACGACCGGGGGCTACGCGGCACAGCCGCAACCGCACCCCCAGCCGTACCCGTCGCAGCCGCACCCTCAGCCGTACCCGTCGCAGCCGCAGCCGTACCAGGCACAACCGCAGCCCCAGCCGCACCAGGCACAGTCACCGCCGTACCAGGCACAGCCGCACGCCTACGCGCCCCAGCCCCAGCCCCACTCCCAGCCCCACTCCCAGCCGTACGAACCCCCCGCGCCCGACCCCGACCCCGTGCCCGCCCCCGCGTCCTCCGCCCCCGCACCCTCCGCCCCCGCGTCCTCCGACGAGCCCGGCTACGGTCCCGCGACCATCGCCGGGAACACACGGATCACCGACGCGCAGCGCGCCCGTGCCGAAGGGCGTTCGCCGATCATCGACCCGGGCATGCAGCCGGCCGGGCTCACCGCGCTGCTCGGGCTGCTGCTGGCCGGATCGGCGGCGCTCGGCACGTACGCCCTCCTCGTCCCGCTCGTCGCCCTCCAGGCCGTCACCGCGGCGGGCTGGTTCCGTCTGAACGGCATGTGGCCCGCCCGGCAGGGCATCGCGCTGGGCTTCGCGGGTGCCCTGGCCGCCGACGCGGCGATGCTGGTGTCCGACCGTTCCCCGGCGGCGATCCTCGGCACGCTCGGGGTGTGGGTGCTGCTGTCCCTCGTCCTGCAACTGCGCTCGCACGCCGACCCCGACGAGCGGATGTACGGCCTGATGGCCACCGTCGCCGCATCGGCCCTGGCGGTCGTCGCGGGCGGATACCTCGCCGCCGACGCGGACGCGGTGACCGTCGGCGCGATCGCGGTGGCCGTCGCCGCCGTGGCCCGCGCCCTGCCGCTGCCGACGCCGGTGTCCGTGGTCGTCGCGCTGCTCGCGGCGGCCGGGGCGGGGATCGCGGCCGGCGCGATGACGGACTTCGGGACGTCGGGGGCGCTGCTCGGCGCGGGAGCGGCGGTGTGCGCGCTGATCGGCCACCGGGTGGCGGCCTACGACTACCCGTCCCGGTTCGTCCACTTCACGGCGGGCGTGGCGCTGCCCCTCGCGGCCGCGGCACCGGCCGTGTACGTGCTCGGCCGGGCGTTCGGCTGAGCCACCGCCCCGGGGCCGTTCGCTCCCCGGGGCGCGGTGCTCCCCGGCCGCGGTGCTCCCCGCGCCGGGCCGCTCCCCTGTCACAGGTGATCGACAAAACCCCGGTGGTCCTTCCCGGCCGCGTTACCCTCGCGCTGTACGGCCGCCGGCCGTCGGGGGACCGTCGTCGTTGACCGCCCAGGTTGGGGAACACCGCATGCGTGCACTGCGAATACTGTTGATCGTCGTCGTGATCCTGGGCGGACTCTTCGTGGTCGCGGACCGCTTGGCGGTCAACTTCGCCGAGGGTGAGGCGGCGGACCAGCTGCGCAGCACCGAGAACCTGGCCTCGGCGCCGGACGTCTCCATCAACGGCTTCCCCTTCCTCACCCAGGTCGTCGGCGGCGAGCTGGACGATGTCGAGGTCGGCATCGACGGCTACGAGGCGTCCACCGGCAACGGCGGCGAGAAGATCATGATCGACGACCTGCGCGCGAACATGAAGGGCGTCGAGTTCTCGAGTGACTTCAGCTCCGCCACCGCCGCCTCCGCCACCGGCACCGCGACCGTCGGCTACGACGAGCTGATGAAGGCCGCCAAGTCCGAGCCCACGGCCATGGCGCCCGGTGTCACCGCCAAGGTCATCGGCCTCTCCGACGGCGGCAACGGCAAGATCAAGGTGTCGCTCGCGGCCACCGTGATGGGCGTCGACGTGCCCCAGCCGGTCGAGGTGCTCAGCACGGTCACGGTCAAGGACAACGACGTGGAGGTCGTCGCCGAAGGCCTGCCGGAGATCGGCGGCAAGCAGCTCGCCGAGTCCCGGATCCGGGCGATCACCGACTTCCAGCAGACCATCGACGAACTGCCCGGCGGCATCGAGCTGGACAAGGTCGAGGCGGCGAAGGACGGCGTCAAGATCTCGGTGAAGGGTTCGAACGTCGTGCTGGCCGGGTAGGACGACGGTCGGCTGCCGGACAGGACGACGACCGGCCGCCGGACAGGACGACGGCCGGTGCCGGGGCCGGACGACGGCAGGCCGCCGGAGAGGGCGGCGAACGGCGACGGGCGTCCGACAGGCGAGACGGCACCGTCCGTACCGCAGATGGAGCGCAGGCCGCCCCGCGCCGGGCACCTCTCGACGACCCTCCGGAGCCCGCAGCCGTCCCGTATCGCGGACAATCATGTCTCACCATGCGACACGCCGGTGACATGGCCCACCGTCCGTCCCTACGATCGGGACTCATGAAGCGACAGGCGGATCTCACGAAGCGGCGGGCAGTGGACCTGTGCCGCGTTGCCGCCATGCTCTGTCGCACCTTCTGAGCGGACGGCGACGCCGCCGTCCGGTCCCCCTCGCCGCCCTGGTCAGGGCACCCGCGCGCCGCTCCGGCCCGAGCGCGCACACCGTCTCACCGCACGCCCCGCCGCCAACTGCCCCGGAGGAGAAAAATGAGTCGCAGCGACGTACTGGTCGACGCCGACTGGCTGCAGGACCACCTGGACGACCCGAGCATCGCCATCGTGGAGGTGGACGAGGACACGTCCGCCTACGAGAAGAACCACATCAAGAACGCGATCCGGATCGACTGGACCCAGGACCTCCAGGACCCGGTCCGCCGCGACTTCGTCGACCAGGAGGGCTTCGAGAAGCTCCTGTCGGCCAAGGGGATCTCCAACGACCACACGGTGGTCCTCTACGGCGGCAACAACAACTGGTTCGCGTCCTACGCCTACTGGTACTTCAAGCTGTACGGCCACGACAACGTCAAGCTCCTCGACGGCGGCCGCAAGAAGTGGGAGCTGGACGCCCGCGAGCTGGTCGACGGCGCCGACGTGCCCGAGCGCCCCGCCACCGACTACAAGGCCAAGCCGCAGAACACCGCGATCCGCGCCTTCCGCGACGACGTGGTCGCCGCCATCGGCGCGCAGAACCTGGTCGACGTCCGGTCGCCCGACGAGTTCTCCGGCAAGCTGCTCGCCCCGGCCCACCTCCCGCAGGAGCAGTCGCAGCGCCCGGGCCACGTCCCGTCCGCCCGCAACATCCCGTGGTCGAAGAACGCCAACGACGACGGCACCTTCAAGTCCGACGACGAGCTCAAGGCGCTCTACGAGGACGAGCAGGTCGACCTGGCGAAGGACACCATCGCCTACTGCCGCATCGGTGAGCGTTCGGCCCTGACCTGGTTCGTCCTGCACGAGCTGCTGGGCGTGGAGAACGTCAAGAACTACGACGGCTCCTGGACCGAGTACGGCTCCCTCGTCGGCGTGCCGATCGAGCTCGGCGCGGCCAAGTAACCAAGCGGGTAGCGCACCCGACCGACCTTTCCCAACCCTTCAGGAGTACGACATGTGCGGAGCGAAGGCCGGCGGCCCCGACGCCTCGACGATCAAGCCCGGTGAGACCACGATCCAGGGCCAGGTGACCCGCGACGGCGAGCCGGTGACGGGCTACGTCCGTCTGCTGGACTCCACCGGCGAGTTCACCGCGGAGGTCCCGACCTCCGCCACGGGCCAGTTCCGCTTCTACGCGGCCGAGGGCACCTGGACCGTACGGGCGCTCGTCCCGGGCGCCAGCGCCGACCGCACGGTCGTCGCCCAGCCGGGTGGGCTGGCCGAGGTCGCGATCGCCGTCTGACGGCCAGTGACGGCCGGAGGGCCGCACCCCGCGGGTTGGACGCCGCCCGGGGTGCGGCCCTCCGGCATGTCCGGTCCCGTGTCCGGTCCGGTGTCCGGTACCGCCTCCGGGCTCCTGTCGGGTCCCGCGTCCGGACCTACCCTGGACGTATGTACGCACGGCGGCGGCACATCTACTTCGTGATGATGGGCGTCTGCATCGGGCTGTTCGTCCTGGCCTGGGGCGTCGTCCGTCTCTGGTCGGTCCCCGCGGCCGTCGGCATGTGCGTGGTCGCCATGGTCATCCCCCCGCTCGCCGCGGTCGTCGCCAACCGCCGCGGCCCCGACGACCGCTGGTGGGACGACCCCTCGGGCGACCCGCAGTCCGACGAGTGGTGGGACGAGCTGGACGGCAAGAAGGGACCGCGGCACCAGGACCGGCCCTGAGTCCTCCCCGAGTTCTCCCCGAGTCCCCCTGAGCCCTCCCTGAGCCCTCTCCGAGACTCCCCCCGGCCCGTCCTTATGACCTGTCCAGGCCTCCGACAAGGCGTTCCAGGCAGCGCACCGCCAGGTCGGCGGGGGACCCCGGGCCCTCGGCCCCCGCGTCGGTGCCCGCCCAGGTCTCCAGGGCGATCCGGATGGCGTCCGTGGCGGCGGCGGCCACCAGCCGCACCTCCAGCGGATCGCGGCCGCCGTCCGTCGGACGTGTCAGGCGTGCGATGACCGGGACGAGCCGTTCCTCGGACTCCTGGTTCACCCGGTACCACACGGCCCGCAGCGCGGGATCGTCCGCGCCGGCCCGCAGCAGCCCGCGCGTACGCAGCAGTGCCTCCGCGGCCTGGGCGTCCGGAACCGCCAGGGCCTGCTGGACGGCGGTCCGCAGCGCCGGGCCGAGCGGGGCGCCCGGCTCCATGTCCTCCAGCAGCCCGCGCCATCTCCTCCGGCATGACGGACAGGAGCGGGGTCAGCGGCCAGAGCGCCGGCCCCGGGCTGCCCCAGGACGCCGACATGAGCCTCTTCGCGAAGCTGTCACCCGCCCTCGGGCAGGGATTCGCCGGCCCGGAGACGGTGGCGTCGGTCGTCGCGATGCTGGGCTCCGAGGACGGCCGGTTCATCACGGGCACGGAGATCCGTATCGACGGCGGCGCCCACTTCTGACGTCACCTGTCTTCATCGGCATGAAGACCGTGATCCCCGCGATGAGGGAGGCCGGCGGCGGATCGATCGTCAACATCTCGTCCGCGGCGGGCCTGATGGGTCTCGCGCTCACGGCCGGCTACGGCGCCTCCAAGTGGGGCGTACGGGGGCTCACCAAGATCGGTGCGGTCGAGCTGGGCACCGCCCGCATCCGCGTCAACTCCGTGCACCCGGGGATGACGTACACCCCGATGACGGCGGCCGTCGGCATCGAGCAGGGCGAGGGCAAGTACCCGAACACGCCCATGGGCCGGGTCGGCGAGCCCCACGAGATCGCCGGCGCGGTCGTCTTCCTGCTGTCGGACGCCGCGTCCTACGTCACCGGCGCCGAACTCGCCGTGGACGGCGGCTGGACCACCGGCCCGACCGTCGCCTACGTCATGGGGCAATGAGCGTCGGCCTCAAGCCGGCCGCGGACGTCGCCGCAACCCGGACGCCGCCGATCCGCGGGACCTGCTCCTGCCGGCGCCCGACGGATTCCGAAGCGTGAACACTTCGGCCCTTGGTGTCCTCGGGGCGCTCGGATGAGCGGTCTGAGGACACTTGGGTGCTGGGTGTTCACGCTTTTCGGGCAGGGGGGTGGAACTGCTCGTCTCTGAGTGCGTATGAGTGTGTTCTGGCGTGTGTGAGTGAGTGGGTGTGGTCCGTGGG
>NZ_JBNGGC010000043.1:0-64323 GCF_049974565.1 Streptomyces sp. WG5
TCATCAAGACGGTTCCCGAGTCCAAGATCGTGGAGACCCTCATCGAGGAGGCCATGAAGATCGCCGAGCAGATGGAGAAGGACGGCGCGTCGGGGGAGCCGGCCGTCACCGTGAGCTGAACAGCACGGACCGAAGGGGGCCCGAGCGTGACGATTCTGGAGAGCATCGGGGGACCACGCGACCTGAAGGCGCTGTCCGAGGCACAACTCGGTGAACTGTCCGACGAGATACGTGACTTCCTGGTGCACGCGGTCGCCCGCACCGGCGGCCACCTCGGCCCCAACCTGGGCGTGGTGGAACTGACCGTCGCCCTGCACCGGGTCTTCGAGTCACCGGCCGACCGCATCCTGTGGGACACCGGCCACCAGAGCTACGTGCACAAACTCCTGACCGGCCGTCAGGACTTCTCCAAACTGCGCGGCAAGGGCGGGCTGTCCGGTTACCCGTCCCGCGAGGAGTCCGAGCACGACGTCATCGAGAACAGCCACGCCTCCACCGTGCTCGGCTGGGCCGACGGCCTCGCCAAGGCCCGTCAGGTGCAGGGCGGGCGGGGTCACGTCGCCGCCGTCATCGGCGACGGCGCGCTCACCGGCGGCTTGGCCTGGGAGGCCCTGAACAACATCGCGGCGGCCAGGGACCGGCCGCTGATCATCGTCGTCAACGACAACGAACGCTCGTACGCGCCGACCATCGGCGGCCTCGCCAACCACCTCGCGACGCTCCGCACGACCGACGGCTACGAGCGGATGCTGGCCTGGGGCAAGGACGTACTCCAGCGCACACCCGTGGTGGGCAACACCCTGTACGAGGCGATGCACGGTGCGAAGAAGGGCTTCAAGGACGCCTTCGCCCCGCAGGGGCTCTTCGAGGACCTGGGGCTGAAGTACGTGGGCCCGATCGACGGGCACGACATCGGGGCCGTCGAGTCGGCGCTGCGTCGCGCGAAGCGCTTCCACGGGCCCGTACTGGTGCACTGCCTCACGGAGAAGGGCCGCGGCTACGAACCGGCCCTGCGCGACGAGGCGGACCACTTCCACACCGTCGGCGTGATGGACCCGCTCACCTGCGCGCCGCTCAGTCCCTCCGACGCGCCGTCCTGGACCTCCGTCTTCGGCGAGGAGATCGTCCGGATCGGTGAGGAGCGCGACGACGTCGTGGCGATCACCGCGGCGATGCTGCACCCGGTCGGTCTCGGCCGCTTCGCCGAGCGGTTCCCCGACCGGGTCTGGGACGTCGGCATCGCCGAGCAGCACGCCGCCGTGTCCGCGGCCGGTCTCGCCACCGGCGGCCTGCATCCGGTCGTCGCCGTCTACGCCACCTTCCTCAACCGCGCCTTCGACCAGGTGCTCATGGACGTGGCCCTGCACCGCTGCGGGGTCACCTTCGTCCTGGACCGGGCCGGGGTCACGGGCGCCGACGGGCCCTCGCACAACGGCATGTGGGACATGTCCGTCCTCCAGGTCGTCCCGGGCCTGCGGATCGCCGCCCCGCGCGACGCCGACCAGCTGCGCGCCCAGCTGCGCGAGGCGGTCGCCGTCGACGACGCGCCGACGCTGGTGCGCTTCCCGAAGGAGTCCGTCGGCCCGGTGGTCCCGGCCGTCGACCGGGTCGGCGGCATGGACGTCCTGCACGCGGCCGACCGGTCCGAGGTGCTGCTGGTGGCGGTCGGCGTGATGGCGCCCGTCTGCCTCCGCGCCGCCGAGCTGCTCGAGGCCCGCGGCGTCGGATGCACCGTCGTCGACCCGCGCTGGGTCAAACCCGTCGACCCGGCGCTCGCACCCCTGGCCGCCCGGCACCGCCTGGTGGCCGTCGTGGAGGACAACAGCCGTGCGGCCGGAGTCGGTTCGGCGGTGGCCCTGGCGCTGGGTGACGCGGAGGTCGATGTTCCCGTCCGCCGGTTCGGCATCCCCGAGCAGTTCCTCGCACACGCCAAGCGCGCCGAGGTGCTCGCCGACATCGGTCTCACCCCGGTCGAGATCGCCGGCCGGATCGGCGCGAGCCTGGCCGTCGCGGCACAGACCGCGGCCCAGGCCGGACAGAAGGCCGGAGACCGGACCGAGGACGGACGGATCGTCATGCCAGTGCAAGGAGAGAACTGAATGACCGAGGAGTTCGACCTCGCCGCCCTCCTGGCCGACCGCGGAGCCGAGCGGTACGAGCTGCACACCAGGCACCTCAACCACCAGCTCCCGCGCATGCTGCGCACCATCGGCTTCGACAAGGTCTACGAGCGGGCGGAGGGCGCGCACTTCTGGGACGCGGACGGCAACGACTACCTGGACATGCTCGCCGGGTTCGCGGTGATGGGCCTGGGACGCCACCACCCCGTCGTACGCAAGGCGCTGCACGACGTCCTCGACGCCTCGCTGGCCGACCTGACCCGCTTCGACTGTCCGCCGCTGCCCGGGCTGCTCGCCGAGAAGCTGCTCTCCTACAGCCCGCACCTGGACCGGGTCTTCTTCGGCAACAGCGGCACGGAGTCGGTCGAGACCGCGCTGAAGTTCGCCCGGTACGCGACCGGCAGGCCGAGGATCCTGTACTGCACGCACGCCTTCCACGGGCTGACCACCGGCTCGCTGTCCGTCAACGGCGAGGGCGGTTTCCGTGACGGTTTCGACCCGCTGCTGCCCGATACCGCCGTACCGCTCGGCGACCTGGACGCACTGGCGCGGGAGCTCAAGCAGGGCGACGTGGCCGCGCTGATCGTGGAGCCGGTCCAGGGCAAGGGCGTGCACGAGGCCCCGCCCGGCTATCTGCGCGCCGCGCAGGAACTGCTGCACCGGCACAGGGCACTGCTGATCGCCGACGAGGTGCAGACGGGCCTCGGCCGGACCGGGAAGTTCTACGCCTTCCAGCACGAGGACGGCGTCGAGCCCGACCTGGTGTGCGTGGCCAAGGCGCTGTCCGGCGGATACGTACCGGTGGGGGCCACGCTGGGCAAGGACTGGATCTTCCGGAAGGTGTACTCCTCGATGGACCGGGTGCTGGTCCACTCGGCGAGCTTCGGGTCCAACGCCCAGGCCATGGCGGCCGGGCTCGCGGTGCTCTCGGTGATGGAGAACGAGGAGATCGTGGCGAACGCGGCCGCGGTGGGGGAGCGGCTGAAGTCCCGGCTGACGGAGCTGGTGGACCGCTACGAGCTGCTCGCCGACGTCCGGGGCCGGGGGCTGATGATCGGCATCGAGTTCGGCCGGCCGAGATCGCTGAAGCTGCGCAGCCGGTGGACGATGCTGCAGGCCACGCGGAAGGGACTGTTCGCGCAGATGGTGGTGGTGCCGCTGCTGCAACGGCACCGGATCCTCACCCAGGTCTCCGGCGACCACCTGGAGGTGATCAAGCTGATCCCGCCGCTGATCATCGACGTGGCGGACGCGGACCGGTTCGTCGACGCCTTCACCGAGGTGATGGACGACGCGCACCACGGAGGCGGCCTGATGTGGGACTTCGGCAAGACCCTGGTCAGGCAGGCGGTGGCCAACCGCTAGCGGGACGGAGCCACCGCGGCACCCGCGCGTCTTCGAGAGCCGCTCCCGCACGTCTTGGAGGACCGCACCCGCGGGTCTTCGAGGACTGCCAGGGCCGCCCACCCGGGTTTCTTTGCCTGCCAGGCAAAAAAATTGCCTGACAGGCACTTCTCGGACTGAATGGAGGCATGACCTCCCACGAGTCCGGACCGCCGGAGCCGGTAGCTCCGGCGGACGCGGTGTCCGTCGTGGCACCGCAGCTGCGTGCCCTGCGGCGCAGGGCCGCCCTCACCCTCGAGGCGGCGGCCCGTGCCGCCGGGCTGTCGCCCGCCCATCTCTCCCGCCTGGAGACCGGGCAGCGTCAGCCCTCGCTGCCGATGCTGCTCTCCCTCGCCCGTGTCTACGGTACGACCGTGTCGGAGCTGCTCGGTGAGACGGCGGTGGACCGGGACGCCGTCGTGCGCGCGGACGCCATGGAACCGACGTTCGCGGGCGGCTGGACGTACTGGCAGGCCGGCGGGGCCGGCCGCGGTATGCAGGCCCTGCGCGTCCATGTGCCGCACGGCTCGCAGGGCGACATCGTGCGGGTGCACCCCGGCGAGGAGTGGCTGCACGTCCTGCGGGGCCGGCTGCGGCTGCGCCTCGGGGACACCGTGCACCGGCTCGCTCCGGGCGACAGCGCGCACTTCGACTCGCTGACCCCGCACCGGATCGCCGCCCAGGACGCCGACGGGGTCGAACTGCTCTTCGTCCACACCCTGCTGCAGAGCCCGGCGGCGGCGCTGTGCCTGGGACCGGCCACCACCGCGGTCCACCCGACCCTTGGAGAGATGCCATGAATCTGCAGGAGAAGTTCCCGCGCGCCCTGTGGGTGCGGCTCTTCATCTACCTCATCGTGGGGCACGTCTTCGCGGCCTTCATCTACCTGCTCTTCGAGGTGGGAGCCAAGTAGCGGGTGAGCGGATGCCTCAGTCCAGCATCCGCTCGCGCAGTCGCTCCCGGGTCTCCGGGGTGATCCGCAGGCCCTTCTCCAGGTACGCGTCGACGCCGCCCCAGGTCTCCTCGACGGTCTCGAAGGCCGCCGCCAGATACTCGGCACGCGCGTCGAACAGGGGGCTGAGCAGCTCCATGACCTCGGGGGAGTAGGCCGAGGTGGCGGAGCTGCTGCGGCGTACCCGGTAGCGGCGGTGCGTGGCGTTGGACTTCAGGTAGTCGTCGACGACGGCCTCGCGCTCGACGCCCAGGGCGAGCAGGGTGACGGCGATCGACAGGCCCGCGCGGTCCTTGCCGGCCGCGCAGTGCATCAGGGCGGGGACGCTGTCCTCGGCGAGCGCGTGCAGCACCCGGGAGTGCTCCGCCGTGCGCTCCTTGATGATCATGCGGTAGGAGTCGATCATCCGGTTGGCGCCCTTGCCGTCCGCCAGGATCTCGCGCAGCTGGTCGAGGTCCCCGTCGCGGACCATCTTCCAGAACTCGGCGCCGTCGGCCGGATCACTCAGCGGCAGGTTCACATTGCGCACGCCCGGAAGCTCGACGTCCGGGCCTTCGAGTTTCTGGTCGGCCGCGTTGCGGAAGTCGAAGACGGTGTGCAGGCCCAGCGAGGCGAGGAACGCGGCGTCCTCACCGGTGGCGTGCGCCAGGTGACCGCTGCGGAACAGCACCCCCTGCCGCACGCGCCGCCCGTCCACGGTCGGCAGTCCGCCCACGTCACGGAAGTTGCGCACACCGGCCAGCTCGGGTTCGGTCGACGGGACCTGCTGCGTCACGGGGACTCCTCCCACTCCGCCCCGTCGACGCTGCTCGCCGACGGGCACCACTCGACGATACGGCACGGTCCTGGAGCCTCGGCGTTTCGGCCGTCCGACTACGCCATTTCTAAGCCTTCTGTCCGAATTGGCGCTTTCATTCCAACTAGCGCTGAAATGAAAGAGGATGGCGAGGCGCCGCGTGAGCAGCGTCATATCCGTGACCGTGCGTTGCTCGTCATGCTCACGTAATCAGGCGGGTTTTCAAGGCTGTTCACGTGAAGCGGCGCTGTGCGAATCGACGGAGGGTGACCGGTGATTCCCGTAAAGGATCAATCGGAACACCTGCCGATGGAACCCCACGCTTGTCCCTGCGCGTCCTGGTCCCTTACGTTCACCACCGATCCGGACGGACGCCTAATCCTGCCGCCGACCGGAGCCCGCACCCACCCACCACCCGTACACGGCAGGAGCGGGGGACCCACAGGTACGACTGCCTGTTCCGGTTCCCGGAACGGCTTGGGGTAAAGCCGCGTCTCGGCGCGGCCGGGCATCTCCAGCCCGCACCCGACAGCTCACCTCGCAGGCGCCGGAGAGGAATTCGTCATGCCCGCGAAGGGTAAGCACCGCCGCACCAGGGCCATGCGCCTGACCCGCACCATCGCCGTCGCCGGAACCGGGGGCGCCGCGCTCGCGCTCCCGCTGATGGGCGCCGCCGCAGCCCACGCCGCTCCCGCGCAGTCCGTTTCCGGACAGGCCGTGCAGTCCGTCCCGACGACGGCGAAGAAGGCCGCCGGAGGCAGCGCCGAGAAGAACGCGGACGCGCGGACGTACACGGTGAAGAGTGGTGACTCCCTCTCGCGGATCGCCGACGAGCAGGACGTCGACGGCGGCTGGAAGAAGCTGTACTCGGACAACCGCGAGGCCGTCGGTTCGGACCCCTCGCTGATCCACCCCGGCCTGAAGCTCTCGATCGGCGGGCAGGCCGCCACGGCGTCGGCCCCGTCGTCCTCCGCCGAGTCGGAGAAGCCGGCGGCCGAGAAGCCCGCCGCGCCGCAGAAGTCGCCGGCAGGGACGTCCGAGTCGTCCGAGAAGTCGTCGGACGCCGCGCAGACCTCCTCCTCGGACTCCTCGGACACGAGCGGCCAGTCCGCCGGCGCCACCAGCGGCTTCACCTCGCCCGTCCCCGGCGGCAGCGTCGGCACCCCGTACCACCAGACCGGCAGCATGTGGTCCAGCGGCTACCACACCGGCACGGACTTCGTCGTCCCGACCGGCACCTCGCTCAAGGCCGTCGGTGCGGGCACCGTCGTCTCCGCCGGCTGGGGCGGAGCGTACGGCAACCAGGTCGTCATCCAGCTCGCCGACGGCCACTACGCCCAGTACGCCCACCTGTCCTCGCTCTCCGTCTCCGCCGGTCAGTCCGTGACGGCGGGTCAGCAGGTCGGTCTCTCGGGTGCCACCGGCAACGTGACCGGCCCGCACCTGCACTTCGAGATCCGCACCACGCCGGACTACGGCTCGGACGTGGACCCGATCGCGTACCTGCGCTCGCACGGCGTCTCCCTCTGACGACGGTTCCGGGCACAGCCCCCGCGCGACCGAAGGCCGGACCCCGATCCCCGGGTCCGGCCTTCGGTGTATTCCTGAATTGGTGAACACTTTAGGAGTGGTCTTTCTCACCGCCCGTCAACCCTTTCTACGGTCGCGTAGGTCACATTCCGAGGTGAATCATGGGCCGACGTGGCAGACGATTCGAAGAGTGACAGCAGAGAAGTGATCGGGTCGTACGTGGCGGTGGGGGACAGCTTCACCGAGGGCGTCGGCGACCCCGGACCCGACGGGGCGTTCGTCGGCTGGGCCGACCGGTTCGCCGTACTGCTCGCCGACCGACGCCCCGAGGGCGACTTCAGGTACACCAACCTCGCCGTGCGCGGCAGGCTGCTCGACCAGATCGTGGCGGAACAGGTCCCGCGCGTCGCCGAACTCGCGCCGGACCTGGTCTCCTTCGCGGCGGGCGGCAACGACATCATCCGGCCCGGCACCGATCCCGACGAGGTGGCGGAGCGGTTCGAGCGGGCGGTGGCCGCACTGACCGCCGTGGCCGGCACCGTCCTCGTGACGACCGGCTTCGACACCCGCGGGGTGCCCGTCCTCAAGCATCTGCGCGGCAAGATCGCCACGTACAACGGACACGTCCGTGCCGTCGCCGACCGCTACGGCTGTCCCGTCCTCGACCTGTGGTCGCTGCGGAGCGTCCAGGACCGCAGGGCGTGGGACGCCGACCGGCTGCACCTGTCACCCGAGGGGCACACGCGCGTGGCGCTGCGCGCGGGCCAGGCACTCGGCCTGCGGGTGCCGGCCGATCCGGAGCAGCCCTGGCCGCAGCTGCCGCCCCGCGGCACCCTCCACGTACGACGGGACGACGTGCACTGGGCACGCGAGTACCTGGTGCCGTGGATCGGACGCCGGCTGCGCGGGGAGTCGTCGGGCGACCACGTGACGGCCAAGGGGACGCTGTCGCCGGACGACATCAAGATGCGGATCTCGGCGGTTGCCTGACAGCGGGGCGTGGCTGGGCGGGCGGTCCGGACCAGCGGCGCGGTGTCGTCAGCGCCGCGCGGTCCAGTCCCGGCCCCCGGGCGAGCGCCCCGTCCGTCCACCCCTGTGCCCGGGCCCGCGACACCGCGCCCCCGCCCGACGTCAGCCGCACGGCCAGTCCGTCGAGCAGCGCGGCCAGGCGCGGGGCGGCGCCCGTCGGGCTCCGGGCAGGAGGAATCCCCGGCGGGCGGCCACGCCCTCGGCGATCGCGGCCTTCCACCGGCGGTCCAGTTCCCGCGTGACCTCTCGCAGCGCGGGCTCGCGCAGCGCCACCGCCCAGCCTCCGATCCCACAGCAGCCACCCCTTGGCCTGCCCGGCCGGGGCGTACCACCGCACGGACGTCCGCAGCAGGCGCAGCGCCGTCGTGCGGCGGCCGGTCCGCCCGGGCCCGCGGTGACGGCCGCTTCCGGTCGCGGTGGCTCAGTCCGCCGGCGCGGCGGTCGCGGCCGCGGGGCCGACGTCGGGCAGGTCGCAGGAGTCCTTGAAGCCCTGGCTGGTGAGGTCGAGCGCCGCGTTGATACGGGAACGCAGGTTCTCGACCGCGACCATGGCCGTCAGCTCCACGAACGCGGGCTCGCCCAGCCGGGTCCGCAGCCGCTCGGCGAGGTCGTCGCCGACGGTGGGCGGGGTCGCCGTCACCGCCTCGGCGTACTCCATGACGTCCCGCTCCAGTGGCGTGTAGGCGTCGCTCTCCCGCCACACCGGCACGTCGTGGAGCTTGCGCCGGTCCATGCCGCGCTCGGCGTTCTCCCAGTAGCCGAAGTCCATGCACCAGGAGCAGCCGATCGAGGCCGCCGAGGCCATCACGGCGAGCGCCTTCAGGTCGGAGTCCAGCCTGTTCCACTTGGCCACGGACTGCTCGAACCGCAGGTCGCCCCAGAGCACGCGCGGGTTGTGGGCGAGCGCCTTGCCGGGGTCGAGAACCTTGCCGTAGGTGCGCCGGGAGTACCACTCCATGACGCGGAGGAGGAGCGTCCGGGGCGGGGTGAGGGATACGCGGGCCATGAGGGCCCCCTTCCTGTCCGTCGGTCGTGCCGTTGCCTTCCGGGCGCTCCGGCGGGGGCGCCCTCACCGGTACGACGGCCGGCGGGAACTCGGATGTGACATCAGGCGTTCGAGTGACGTCGGACCAGGCGACAATGAGAGCCTGACCTACTCCACCTGGAGGTACCGTGGCCGGTTCCCGTTCCCCGAGCCCCGGGCTCCGCGTGCCGCGGCCCGCGGCCTTCGGCGCGGACCCCAGCGGTGAGCGCATGGCGCGTATCCGCAGATCGCCGCACTTCGGCGACGGCGTCTTCCAGAACCCCGGGGGCACCGCCCGGACCCGGCCCTCCGGGTCGGCCCGCGAGTTCGCCAAGATCTACTTCGACAGGCAGGCCCGGCTCCGCCGTGCGCCGCGGGGCACGGTCCCGGTGCATGCCACCACGCTCGCCGACCTCGCCCGGCCCCCCGCCACCGGACTGCGGCTGACCTGGATGGGGCACTCCAGTGTGCTCGCCGAGATCGACGGACAGCGGGTGCTCTTCGACCCGGTGTGGGGCGAGCGCTGCTCCCCGTTCCCCTTCGCCGGCCCCAAGCGGCTGCACCCGGTCCCGGTGCCCCTGGCCGCACTGGGCCCGGTCGACGTCGTCGTCATCTCCCACGACCACTACGACCACCTGGACATGCCCACGATCTCGGCGCTGGCCGGCACGGACACCCTGTTCGCGGTGCCCCTCGGCGTCGGCGCCCACCTCGAACACTGGGGCGTCCGCGCCGACCGGCTGCGCGAGCTGGACTGGCACGAGTCGACGCGCGTCGGCGACCTCACCCTGACCGCCACCCCGGCCCGGCACTTCTGCGGGCGCGGCCTGCGCAACACCCAGCACACTCTCTGGGCGTCCTGGGTCGTGGCCGGTGCGGAACACCGCGTCTTCCACAGCGGGGACACCGGCTACTTCGAGGGCTTCCGGGACATCGGCGCCGCCCACGGCCCGTTCGACGCCACGATGATCCAGCTCGGGGCGTACGCCGAGTTCTGGCCCAAGAACCACACGGATTATACGCCGCTGCCCGGCATGTGGCCAGACATTCACATGACGCCTGCGCAGGGGGTGCAGGCCCACCTTGACCTGCAGGGAGGCACTCCGGGAGGGGTGCTGCTGCCAATCCACTGGGGAACGTTCAACCTGGCTCCGCATCCGTGGGCGGAGCCCGGGGAGTGGACCAAGGACGCGGCCGAGGAGGTCAGCCAGGCGGTGGCGTTCCCGCGGCCGGGGGAGCCGTTCGAGCCGGCGGGGGAGCTGCCGGTGGAGGCGTGGTGGCGGGCGGTCTCCGGTCCGATCGCGCACCCTTGGCGGCTTCCTCGGATCGCTGAGGGGGCGACCGAGACGTTCAAGGGTGATCTCGACCTCGCCGGTGAGCGATGACGTCGGTCGGGGACGAGCTCGGCGAGGTGGCTCGGATGATGGAACGTCTCACGGTTGAGGAGCAGGACCGTGTGCTGGGAGCCTTGGACGGGACGCCCCGCGTGGAGCGTGAAGCCACTGCCCAGCGATTCATACCCTTGCCGTCCCTAGACGGCTCATCTCGGGTTGCCGTCCGAACACACATCTTGGGGCGCTGAACTAGCCAGATGGAGCCCAGGCTGGGCAGCGCTCGGCCGCACTGCTCGGAGAATGTCGGAGGCAGCGTCTTGGTGCGGCGCATGACGTGTGAAGCGCCCATATGCCCGCATCGTATGCAGCACAATGGCCTTCAGCCGGGGGACAACAGTACATCCGCGGCTTGCAGGCAGGCACACGGTGGAGCGGGGCGAGCCAAGGCGTGGAGACAGTACAGGTCGTCGGTGTACACGGAATCGGGCAGTCGAAGACCTCTGGGCATCGACTGACCGCCGACTGGAGTCGAGCGCTCCAGCGCGGCATTGACTCGCTGCCCGACATAGCAGCCTGCGCGGTGTCCCTCGTGGTGCCGCATTGGACGGCACTCCTGGCGAGGGGAACAGACCGTTTGGGTCCCGAGGACGACCTCTTCAGCCAGTCAGTGCCGATGGAGGCAGCCGAAGAGGACTTCGTTGCCGAGGCCTTCACCGACCTTGTACGGTCCGAGGACGTAGCCTTTGCCGAAACCCGGCCCCTGGCCACGTTGGGGCTTCCCAAGCTGTGGTCGCCGCGTCTGACCCGGCTGGCGATGGCCTATGACCACCGTTTCCCGGGAGGCGGCGTGCAGTTCCTCGTCCGGCGCTTGCGGGAGGTGCGCTACTACCTCACCAGGCCAGCCCTGGCCGCCGAGGTACGGGCGTTCGTTCGGGACGGATTCACGCTGGATACTGCCGTGGTCATCGGTCATTCGCTCGGCAGTGTCATCGCCTACGATCTGCTCCGCCGCAAGGAGCTCGGTGCTGCGGGCATGCCCGGCTCTGACCTGCACACGCTGGTGACCTGTGGCTCGCCGCTGGGCATACCCGCCGTGCGGCGGCTCATGGGACTCACCGATGGCGCACCCCTCCAGCTCGACTCGCGCATCAGGTGGGTCAACGTCTTTGACCCCGACGACTTCATCACCGGGGGCGCGAGCCTGTCCGCCGTCGCGCGGGAACTCACCGAAGCTCCGGTGAACAATGGCACTGGCGATCCGCATAGTGCCCTGCGCTATCTCCGCAGCGTGCCCGTGGCTCGCGCCGTGGTGGGCGGCCGACCGTGACACGCGCGCCAGCCCCGGATACCTTCGCCCGCCGCCTCGTTGTCATCGCGGTCTCGGAGTACGACGACGGATCTGCAGCCGAGCAGGAGGCGTTCGGAAAGGCGATCACCGCGCAGGTGACGGCGGTGAAGGACTGGTGGGCACATCCCTCTCTCGATGACGAGCGCCGTTTCGAGCCTTCCGAGGCCAAGCAGCTTCACGACTTGCGCGACCTGCGCACCTTCCTCCTGGAGGAGGACCTAGGGAACGCGGATGACGACGAAGCCCTTGTCGTCTATATCACCGGGCACGGGCTGGCTCCGACGAACTCTCCTCAGCACTTCTTGCAACTGCGGGACACGTACGTGGACAGGCCGTACGCGACCGCGTTCCCGACTGCTGAGATCATCACCACCGTGCTTGACTCCCATGCCACGCACGTTTTGGTGATAGTGGACTCCTGCTTTTCGGGTCGGCTTGAGGCTGAGCTCAAGACCACGCTGAGGGGTCTGCGGCAGGAGCGCCGCGCCCTTGCCTCGCTGGTGGTCCTCGTCGCAGGGAATGAGCAGAGCACGCCCAGCCTGAATGCCTTCGCCAACGTCCTGCGGGCAGTGCGGGCACACTGCAAGGACAAGACCAATGGCTTCGCCGAGTCGCACCTAAGTTGGCAAGAATGGAAGAGCATCGTTATAGAGGTGTTCGAGGAGAGCACCATGACCGACCTCGTGTACGCCTGGCCCACGCCCTCGGCCTCTACAGAGAGGGCGCAAGCACAGCTGAGCCCCTGCCTGCCCAACCCCGGCCAGACAGGGAACGAACCAGTCTTGAAGGCTTCCGCCCACCAGGTCGGGTGGACACGCGCCCAGCTCGACACATTCTGGCTCTCCCGCGCCGCAGGTACCTCCGAACCGGACAATCCGGGCTGGTATTTCACCGGCCGTACCGAGCTCGTCAAGCGCATCCTCGCCTTCCTGACCGGCACAGAAGGCGTATTGATTGTCACCGGCGTGGCCGGTTCCGGGAAGTCTGCCCTCCTTGCCCGCACCGTGACCCTGAGCGACACCCGCTTCCGGGCCGACGAGATGTACCGCGCGCTGGTCACTCAGATCCCGGTAGAACTTCAGGTACCGGAAGGGGCCGTGGATGCTGCCGTCCTCGCCCGCAACACCGGCCCGGACGAGCTCGCCCAGGCGCTCTGCGAGGCCCTCGACGCCGACCTGGGGCAAGGAATCCCGTCCAGGGCCGGCGGCCCCGTGAGCGGACACCTCACTCGACTGCGGAACCTGTTGCAGAGCGAGGCGCGACACCGGGGCGAGCCGCTCACCCTGGTAATCGACGGCATCGACGAAGCCAAGAACCCAACACGCGTCATCACAGACCTGCTGCGTCCCTTGGCAGATCTCCGGATGCCGGACGAGCGCCCTGCCGTCCGGCTGCTGCTCGGCATCCGCAGTACCCGTCCCGACACCTCAGCCGCTGTTGAGGCTCCCGCCTTGCGTGCCCAGACCCCAGACCTCCTCGACCTGCTGGTCCGGGCCACTGCCACCAGTGCCCCCATCCGCACAGACGGCCCCGACACCGCGCAGGACATCGCCCCGTACGTCCACGCGCTGTTGGGAGCACCGTATGCGGGCCAGGAGGACGGGGAAGTGCCGTCGGCTCCGCCGCTCGGCCGCCACGCGAAACTGGCGGAGGCGGTGGCCCGGGAAGTGACCCCTTCATTCCTGGACGCCCGTATAGCGGCGGAACGCCTGCGCGCACGATGCATCCTGCCGGATCCGGAGGACCCCGAGTGGCTCAAGACCCTGCGTGAGGGCACCGAAGCCCTCCTGCGGGAAGACCTCCGTGACGTCGCCGATACGCACTCCACGGCCGCTGAGCAACTCATGTCCGCATTGCGCGCCACAGCGCTCGCGTACGGGGCCGGCCTGCCATGGGCCGACATCTGGCCAGCCGCCGTGGGCTGCCTTTCACCGACCTCCGTCGCCGACCCGGATGACGTCATCCGGAAAGTGTGGGATAGCCGCCTCTCCGGCTATCTCACCAACGCGGTCGAGGACGGCCGGACCGTATACCGGCCGGTGCATGAGCGGATCAGCGAGACACTCCGCTACGCACCGCGCACACTCCTTGGGGCCTCGGAAAACGGCGTGCGTGAAAGGCTCTCGGACGAGGAGATCTCGGACAGCCACCGGGCACTAGTCAGGGCATTTGAGCGGCTCATTCCCCGTGCGGGCGACCAGATCGCCCCGCACCCCTATCTGCGGCGCCACCTGGTGGCTCACGCCGCAGCCGCCAAGGTCCTCGACAGCAGCCACGTTCCAGCGCACTTCCTTCCCTGGGAGACCAGCGGCACCGTACGGGGCGCTCTCGGGCTCCCGGCCAACCCCACGCGCCGTACCCTGCACTTGGCCTCGTGGGCACGCATCGAGCCCTTCCTCGCCGATGCCCCACCCTCGGCACGCGCCGACAGCCTGGCCCTAGCTGCTCTCGGCATGGTCCGCGAATACGACGGCACCGCACTTAATACGCAGGATCCGACGGAGGGCGAAGCCACGCCGACCGCGCGCAGCGAGAACGACGTGGCACCAGCACATCGGCGTGTCGTCCCGCGGTGGAACGAGCTGCGAGTGCCTGGAAACCTGCTGGGTCGCACCCAGGCAGAGGTTTCCTCGCTCGTTTCCTTCACCCTGCCCGACGGCACTGTCCTCGTGGCGGCAGGGGACATCGGCGGCGAGGTCCGCCTGTGGGATCCGCTCACCGGAACCGACTTCGGGCTGCCCGTACGACGCGGTCCGTATGCGCGAGCTCTGGCCGTGCTGGCCGGCCGCCGGGGAGAGCCACTGCTTGCGGTCGGCTGCGCAAAAGGGGCCTGGCTTTACGATCCGCAGAGCGGCCACGTCGACCATCTCCCAGTGTCGGCCCCCGTGTACGCGCTAGCCATATTCTCCGCGGCGGGCGGCGGCACCAGGTTGGCGCTGGGCACGGCCGAGGGCCTGGTGATCTGTGACCCCCTCGCACGCGAAGTGCTGTCCAGAACACCCCGCGCAACGATGTGGGGTGACTCCATCAAGGCCCTTGCCGCGCTGCAGCTCCCTACCGGCCAGACTCTGATCGCTCTCGGCGGAGAAGGGAGCACGGTCGAAGTACTCGATGCCGAGTCGCTCACGCTGGTCAGCGAGGTGGGGGGCCAGGGCAGGGGAGTTTCGGCTCTTGCCCTGTACGTCGGCAGTGATGGTCGTCCGCGGCTGGCCGCAGCCTCACGTTCCACGGGGCGCGTGCGCAACTACGACGCGTGGACGGGCAAGGAGAACGCTACAGCTGTCATTCGCGAGTCTGCTGTGACCATCTGCCTGTACCCTGTCGGACGCAATTCCCGCACGGAAACACTGCTCGCTCTGGGACCCAGCCGGGGCGGGAGCGTCCGCCTCTGGGATCCGGAAACCGGTTTGGCAGTGCGCGACTTCGCCGCCAACCACGACAAGAGGGTCAAGGGCCTGACCGTCCTTGATGCGGGGGAAGTGGCCCCGAGGCTGGTGTCTGGGTCCGACGATCACGCTGTCCGGGTTTGGGATCCTTCCACCCCCCTATTACAGCGAAGCAACCGCCAAGAAGAGCCGCGTGACGGGTCGATCATGGTGCCGTTCCCCGCGCGGGGAGATACAGCCCTCCTCCTAAGATCGAAGTCGCTGCGTTCTCTGAACGTCACCTCAGTCGTGACTGGGGAAGTGCGGCAGCAGATCCACTTGCCCGAAGAGGTGGCCTTCCAAGGACTGACAGCTGTCACCAGCCACCTGTGGCCCGATGGATCGGTATCCGTGATCGCGGGCACGTATGGCGGCGGCATCGTCCGTTGGGACCAAGAGAATGGATGGTTCCGCATGCCTGATCCGACCCGCACGTTTTTGTCGAGGCCAGTACACGATCTGACACCGATACGTGCGCTGACAACCTTTGGCGTGGATGGCAGGGACCAGGTGTTCGTAGTCAGCGGCACGAGTTCTGGCACCGTGTCCTTCCACGATCTGGCCACCGGAGAGCCGTGGCCCGTCGTCCGCGCCTCACATGCGATCCGCGCCCTGGTGGCCCTGCCGAGTGCGGAAGGCACGATCGTGGCCTACTCATCCGCTGCGGCCGTACGGTTCTGCCGTCCCGGGCAGCCTTCCGAGGGGCGCCTTCCTTCCCGCATCGGCATCGTAGGTTGCTTGACCACTTGGACGGCGGAGGACGGCACTGTGCTCCTCGCCACCGGCGGCTCCGACGGCATAGTTCGGTTTTGGTCTCCAGATGCACTGAGACAGGAGGCGCTTCCCGGATTGCGCGGCCATCAGGGCCCGGTGACTGCCATTACGAGCTTCCGGGCCTCGCCCACCGCCCCACCCCTCCTCGCCACGGTGGGTCAACGGGATACCACTGTGCGGGTGTGGGAGCCCCGTACGGGGGAGGAGTTGACGCGAATCGTTACTGGTGCTGCTCTGACATCGCTCTGCGCCCCGCCCGCGTGGGACGTTCCAAAGCTCGCCGAGCCGGTGCTCGTCTTCGGTGGAACGGCGGGCGCTGCCGTGGTCTCGGTCCGGCTGTAAATCAAGCGCGCTGGAAATGCCCCGCGCGGCCGGGCTGCCTTCACTGGTCTCGATGTCGTGGTGAGTGTAGGGAAGCCGGGGCGGGCGGGGCACCAAGTTCTTCCTGCAGCTCCAACGCACCCTGCAATACCTGGCGCAGGCTCCTGACCGCGCGTTCCAGGCGGTTGGCCGTGGTCCTCACCGTCGCGCTCGATGCCTGTGCCTGGAGCTGTCCGGTCAGGTCGTGTGCCTGCGACTCGGCGTCGGACAGCAGGGTGGACAGCTGCGCCAGCAGATCGGTCGCGCCCCCGGTGCGCAATAAGGCTGCCTGTTTGCGCAGTTGCACGTTTGTCTGGTGCAGGTCGACGAATACGGTCACTTTGGCGCGCAGCACCCAGGGCTCGTACGGCCGCGATACATAGTCCACGGCACCCGCCGCATACCCTCGGAAGGAGGCGTGGGTACCCATTTCGTACGCGCTGATGAAGATGATCGGGGTGTCACGAGTCCGCAATCGGCGCTTGATGTGTGTGGCGGTCTCGTGGCCGTCCATTCCCGACATCTGGGTGGCGAGTAGGACGAGGGCGAATTGGTCCTCGTCCAGCGCCTTGAGGGCTTCCTCGCCCGACGAGGCGCGGACGAGTGTCTGGTCGAGCGCGGACAGGGCGGTCTCCAGGGCCAGCAAGTTCTCCGGCTGGTCATCGACCAAAAGGATCTTGACCTTCGTGTCCGCCGCGGAGGACGGTGCGGGGAGCCTGGTAGCCGTCCGGTAAGCCGCAGGTGACTGCGGTCCCTCCTGTTCCCGGGGTTCCGGGAGCCGCGGGGTCGGGGGAGGCCGGTCGGTGGTCGGGGTGTCGATGTGCGTGGCGACGCCAAGGCGTTTCAGTAGCCGCTCTTCCAGATGGGCGAACGATCGTTCGGGTGCGCCGAC
The DNA here is from genome assembly GCF_049974565.1 of Streptomyces sp. WG5. Taxonomy (NCBI): domain Bacteria; kingdom Bacillati; phylum Actinomycetota; class Actinomycetes; order Kitasatosporales; family Streptomycetaceae; genus Streptomyces; species Streptomyces sp. WG5. The sequence goes on from NZ_JBNGGC010000043.1 coordinate 16,968, forward strand.
GGCGGCGGCTCCTCCCGGATGCGCCACCCAGGCGGTGAAGCTCGGTGAGTGCCGGACCCACGCTGCCAGGCGGTCGGCGATGAGACGCGTGGTGCGCAGCAGCTCGCGGGCGGGGAGCGTGCCGAGGAGGATGCTCCGTGCGTCGGCGGAAAAGTCGAAGAACTCTGGCTGCGGCGACCTGCCGGTGGGGTCAGCAGCGGCGTTGTGCATGAGGCCGCCCAGAAAGACTTCCACGAGGTGCCCGGTGTCCGTCGGAGGGCCCAGGGCCTCCTGCACCATGCGCATGACTGAGGGCGTGACGGGCGCCACGGCTGCGAGGTGGGCTGCGAGCCGGTATGCCTCCGGGCTGGCCGCGTCGCGGAAGCGCAGGACGGCTTCAGCGTCCGTAACCTGCCGGGTTCCGGCGCGCCAGGATTGGGTGACGTACCGCCCGATGTCCCACAGCGGCAGCACCGCGGTCGCGCTCGGTGAGGCGACCAGCCGGGCCCAGTCACCGACGGAGGCCCGTGTGGGTTCAAGCACCGGAACGGGGACAGAGTCGAACGCGACCAGATCCGCCGGCAGTCTCAGGTCGGTGACGTGCCAAGCGGTGGTGGGGCCGCCCCTGCGGACACTGGTGACGTGCCACGGCCGAGTCATGACGCCCGAGTTAGCCCAGAGCCGGGCGGGCAGCGCCTGCACAATCGCGGTGGGTTGCCGGCGGGCCCACATGGCCGCCACCTCACTCATCCGGCCGTCCCACCAGGCGTCGCCGACGCCGTCGCTGACCATGAGGACAAGGGTGGCGCCGGTGGGGTCGCAGAGCGCGGCCGGCGGAAGGTAGGGACCTTGCTGGTGGTAGGGACGGTTGCTCAGCAACGGAGCGTGGGAACCACGGGTATTGAGTCCGAAGACGCGGACGTCGCGGAAAGCCCCGGCCCGTTCCATCAGTGTGCGGATCTCGGAGGCCAGACGCTTCCACAGGACCATGGACACGCCGTCGTCGATCAGCAGGGCGAGAGACAGCCAGCGGCTACGAGCTGCACCCGTCACGGTCTCGGGCAGGCCCGTCTCGGCCATGGCATCAACCGTCCGTGCCACGTCCAGTTCCTGACGGCGTCGATCGGGGAGCCGCTGCCGCAGCGGCCGTAACGCCTTGCCGAGCGTGAGATGACGGCTGGGCAGGACATGAGGGCCCGGCGTGCGTACGGCGTGTGCCCGGTGCAGGGTCGGCTCCGGCCTGCCGCTCCCCTTCCCTCGCGGGGCCGCGTGCAGCGGGAACAGGCGGTGCGAGGCGACGTCCGGCGGCGGGTGCGCACCTGATTGCACGGCATCGTCCGCGTCGGGGGCCCGGGGCTCGCCATGCTCGGCGACCTGCCGTGAGGGGGCGGCCGGGGCCGGACGTCGCGCCAACGGATCGACGTCGCCCGGCAGGTTCCTGGCGAGCCACAGGACGTCGAGGAGATCCTCGTCGGCGAGGTCGACGCCGCTCCTGGCCAGGATCTCTCTCAGACGTCCGAGCATGCCCTCATACCGCCCCGCCTAGTTGGTGCAGAACGGCGTCGAGCAGTCGGCCGGCGTCCAGATCGATGCCCCCCTTGCGTAGGAAGACCGCGTTGAGGAGCTGATCGGTCGCGAGTTCTCCGGGTGCGCGGCGGCCGAGGAACTCCTCCAGCAGGCCGTCGATGTCGTGAAGTGCCTCGTGGCCGAGGTGCGCGGCGACGATGTCCCGCAGCCGTTCCTCGTCGGGCTCGGGCAGGTCGAGACGGACGCACCGTCGGAGGAAAGCGGGAGGGAATTCGCGTTCACCGTTGCTGGTGATGACCACGACGGGGAACTCAGGGCAGCGGACGCGGCCTCGAACAATTGGGGCTGGCGCGTCAGGGTCGTCGGTCTGGACGTGGACCGTGGAGTGTTCCTCGGGGAGGCGGCTGAGCTCCGGAATCTCGAACTCGCCCTCCTCGAACACGGTGAGCAGGTCGTTGGGTAGATCGACGTCCCCCTTGTCCAGTTCGTCGATGAGTAGGACCCTGGGCCGGTCCCGGGCCAGCAACGCAGTGCCCAGGGGGCCGAGCCGGACGTACTGGCCGATGCCGGGGTCGGAGCTGTCCGTGTCCCGGCGGAGGTTGGCTTCCCGCAGTCGGCCGATCGCGTCGTAGTGGTAGAGGGAGTCCTGCAGGGTGGAGCGGCTGTTGATTGGCCAGTGCAGGATACGGCCGAGGGCGAGTTCGTGAGCGATTGCGTGGGCCAGGGAGGACTTTCCGGTACCGGGGTGTCCCGTGACCAGCAGAGGCCGGCGCAGGTGGAGGGCGGCGTTGACGATGTCCGCGTCGTCGGGGTCGATCAGGTACGGGTGGGGGCGTGCGGTCCGCGAGCCGTCGGGCTCCTCTGTGCGGAGCCGGCGCCATGGTGGTGCGGGCGGGAAGGTGACCGCGCGGGCCGTTCCGTCGCCCCGAAAGAGCCGCCAGTTCCCGTCGCCGGATGGGGTGGGGTGGCCGGTGGCAGCGGATTCTGCGACGGTCATGACGCGTGGGCTCCTTCTGGGGGATCCTGCAGGGTCAGTAATTCGGGCCGCGGTCGCCGACCGTGTTCCTCCCATACGAGTGCGGGGCGCGCCGGGAACGTTTCCGGCTCGTCGAAGGCCGTCCCGCGGAAGAGTCGGACTCGCTCGGGCAGATCGGCGAGGGAGCCGGTGGGGTCCAGTTGTTGCAGCCCGGCCGCGTCCGCAGGGCAGTCGGCCCTCCTGTCCCAAAGGACGACCGGGACGCCGAGCGCCAGGCAGAGTTCGAGTAGTGCGTCCCGCTGGTCCGGGGAACCGTGGAGCACGACCTGAGTGGCATCACGGTGAGTGGTCTGCAGCAGGCGCCTAAGCCGTGGGCGAGTGACACATTCGTCGTCGACCACTAACGCGGCCGCGTGTCCGCTCTCCCAGCGCCGCCGGTGCTCACGTTCTCTGCCCCGCACCAGGTCGCTCATCTCCGGGCAGCTCAGGGTGAGGCAGAACTCGGCGCCGATCGGCTGGTCAGGCACGAACTCGTTGGGCGCCCCGGGGTTCCATTCGTCGATGGGTAGCTGGAGGCTGTCGCGGTCCACCAGAACCGTCGCGTGGGGCACGGCCGTCGGGCCGAGCTCGTCCGCGACGACCTCGACGGCGTCGCGCACCCGCTGGGCCACTCCCTCGGGTGTCCGCGGCGCGCTTTCCGCCTCGTTGAGGGGGGTCTGCGTGCCGTCGGCGCGGGCGAGCAGGATGCGGCAGTAGTAGCTCTCACGCGGTTCGGTCCGCGCGCGGGATATTTCGACGACGACGCGAGAGAAGGGGGAGGATTGCCGGGCGGCCCAGCGGCCGGCGTCGGTGCGGCGCTCGGCAAGCGCCGCCGGATGGATGCCGGTCCGGGCGGCCACCTGATCGGACCAGCTGCGCAGCTCCGCGCCCGCTCCCCTTCCCAGGGCGGCGGCTACAACCTCGACTAGGCGGAGCAGGGCTGGTACGGGCGGTGTGCCGTCTGGTACGCGCTCGCTGTCGGAGACGGACTCCAGGTGCTCGATAACGTGTTCGAGATCGTCGACGCAGAGATGCGTGCGGTTCAGCGGGTCGGGCAGCCAGGCAAAGCGCAGGGCCTCGCGGGCGGCGCGAGGTATCAGCGCGGGCTGCTCCTTGCAGATGCCGCAGAGCAGTTCCAGTAAGTGCTCGTACTCGTCCGGGGACAGGAGCAGGCACAGTCCGCCGGCGCGGGCGCGGGTGAGGACGTCCGTCAGACGGGTGCGCTCGTCCTCGCCCGTGAGGGCCGGGGTCAGGGTGCTGCTCAGGGCGGGCAGGGCGCGGGGATGGGCTGCCACGAGTGCCGCGAGGTCGGGCATGGTCGGTTCGTGGCTGTCGGAGACGTTATATCCGAGCCGCCGTGCGAGGTCGCGGGCATGTGCCGCGTACGTCCTCCGGCCGCCGAGCACCGACCACAGGAGCCGTTCGGTCTCCTGCTCGGCCGGGCTGCGTTCCGCCGCGGGTTGAGCCGTCGGGAGGGCGGCGCCAATCTCGGTCAGGCGGGGTGGGCCGTCGGCGTACCGCCGCAGGAGTGCTTCGAAGCCGGCGTCTTGGACGAAGCAATGCGCCGGGAGGGCCCGCAGGCGGCGGTTGCCGTAGGACCGGTCGTCGCGAATCACCACGCCCGCCAGGTAGTCCTCGCAGAACACTGCGGTTCCCGAGGCGCCTCCCCAGGCCTTGCGGCCGTCGTCGCGAAGGTCGGGTGCGGACTCCTGGTCGAGCACGTAGAGGCCACGAGCCCCGGAGGACAGCGGAGGCAGGACACCTCGAAGGTGTTCGGCGTCACGACCGTCTTCTGCGGATGCCAGCGGAAAGCCCAGTCCCTCGTAACGCAGCGGGGTCGTGCCCACGGGGTGGCCCCATCGGACCGACCCCGGTACGTCGATCTTGTCGTGTGTGAGCAGCAGGGCGACGTCCAGGTCCTGCGGATGGGTCCAGATCAGCTCCGCGCCGGTGCGTAGCGTTTCACCGCGGCCCGGGTGTCCCACTCTGACCTGGATCTCCTCCCAGTAGGCGCCGCTTTCGCGGTCCTGGAGGATGTGTCCGGCGGTGAGCACCAGGCGCGGCGCGACAAGATAGCCGGACCCGACGCGATGGCGCAGCCGCGTGGTCCCGCTGCGGATCAGCACCAGTCTGTGCGGGTCCATCACTCCTCATCCCAGGAGCCGGGTTCGGTGTCGCTGATCTCTGGACTGGAGCCGCCGCGGGCCCGGTCCCGGACCGAAAGTTTCAGCGTCAGTCTGTGGGCGCGGACGCTGGAGTGCTCGCCGCCCGCGCCGACGGTCGCCACACCGAAGCTGACCTTGCCGTCCCCCTTGCCGCTGTTGCGCAGCTCCAGCTGCAGTTCCAGTTCGGCCTCCTCGATGCCAAACGCGAATTGCTGGTCTGCCCCCAGGTCCTGTGCCCGATAAAGCTCTTGCCGCAGTTCCTCGATCGCTGCGGTAAGACCGATCCCCGTCATCCGTACCCCCAACGCGCACTGTGCCTGCGGAGTAGTCTGCCAAGGGTATGGGGCCGAGCGCCCCGGCTTCGGGGGAACGGACGCGTCGGGATGCGTGTCTGGCGGGTAGGAACGGGTCCGCGCTCCGACGTCGCCTGACGTTCCCGTGCAACGACACGAGCTCCAACAGGGGCGGAACTCTCGATCGCATGCCAAGCCGAGGCCGGACCAAGTAGTGGATGTCGTACTGCTCGCACCTGGCGCCGAGCGGGACGCGGCTGTCGATGCCGGCGCCTCACGTGCCATCGAGTCACTGTGGGCTGAAAGAACCAAGAACGACTTCTGGCCGGACATTCACATGACTCCCGAGGAAGGCGTATGCGCCCACCTCGACCTGCAGGGAGGCCGGCCGGGCGGTGCCCTGCTGCCGATCCACTGGGGGACGTTCAACCTGGCGCCGCACGCGTGGGCGGAGCCGGGGGAGTGGACGAAGGACGCGGCGGAGGACGCGGGTCAGGCCGTGGCGTTCCCCCGCCCCGGTGAGCCGTTCGAGCCGGCGGGGGAGCTGCCGGTGGAGGCGTGGTGGCGGGCGGTGTCCGGTCCGATCGCGCACCCGTGGCGGCGTTCCCGGGGCGCTGAGGCTGTGGCCGGGACGAGCGGCGGGCAGCTCGACCTCGCCGGTGAGCGCTGAGGTCGGTCGGGGACGCCGGGGACGCCGGGGACGCCGGGGACGAGGCCGAGGAGATGCTCCGGATGCTGGAGCGTCTCCCGGCTGAAGGGCGCGACCGTGGTCTCCGGGCCTTGGCCGGGGCCACACGCGTCAGCGGCCTCGCGTGAGCGAGACGCCGGAATCGGTGGACACGGTCTTCGCCGCGTCGACAGGATGATCGCCGGTCTGGCCGTCACCAGGAGACACCCGGAACTCCTGTGCGGGGAGATCCAGAGGTCCCAGCCTCCTGTCGTCCGTGAACTTCGCGCGAGGTTTCCTGGCTGCTTGCCCGCTTCGTGCCTCCGTCTTCCACGGTGCCGCCGTCTCGTCCCCCGTATTCCTCGTCCGTGACCGCCGCCAACGTCGCTGGACTGGTCACGGCGAGTCCGTCCAACGCATCCCACCACGGAGCGGAGTACAGGCACCGCGCTACCAGTCGCCGTGCCCCCTCCCGAGGGGCGGCCCGTGCCAGCGCGGTGAGTATGTGTGCCTGGCTGGCGGGGTTGCCGATGTCGGCGACCAGTTCCTCGGCTTCCCGGTACGCACCGGCGGAGACAAGGGCTCTTCCCGCGTTGACAAGGGTGTGGTCGCGGTCGTGCGGGTCAGGGAGGGCACGGCAGATTTCCACAACCTCGGTGAGGAGGGAGCGCGCTCTCGTGCGGTCCCCGCAAGCCGTGAGAGCCACGCCGACGTCGGTGAGGCGCGCGGCACGGTCCTCCGGGTCGGGGACCTTCCGGCCTGCGGCCTCGGCCTCGGCGAGCAGGCGGGTGGCCCGCTCTCGGTGTTCGCAGGCGGCGAAGCCCTCGGCGACGAGTGCCAGACGCCAGGTGCGATGGCCGATGTCCTCGAGTTCCCGAGCCTCCATCTCGCACCCGGCGAGGACAGATGCGCCCTGAGCATGGTGCCCCTGGAGGCCTAGCTCCTTGCCTACGCGGTCGAGCGCCGGGTTCCCGTACTCGCCGGGGAACTCGATCGAGCGAGCCAGCGTTTCGGCCCGTTTGCCTGCGCCTGCGGTCACCAGGGCGACGGCGATGTCGTTCAGTTCGTACGCGCGGTGGGTCGGATCGGCAAGGCGTGCAGCAGCCTCAGCCGCCTCCTCCAGGACGGCCGCGGCACGCGGGCTGTCGGAGCCGGTGGCCGCCGCCCGGCCCAAACACGTGAGCAACCGGACGCTGCACAGCGGATTGGTCAGGGAACCGAGGACGGCTTCGGCTCGCGTTGACGCCCCCGCCTCGACCAGGGTTCTGCCCAGCCGCTGGCCTTCCCACTCCCAGTCAGGATGGTGGGTGCCGGCGCGAACGAGGGTCTCCGCCTGGTCGAGCAGGGCAAGAGCCCGGCCGCGCCGTCCAGCCGCCTCCAGGGCACCTGCCAGGTCTATCAGTTGGTTGGCCCGGCTCAGCGGATTGACGGCGTTGTGCGCCACAGCCTCGATCTCCTCAGCCAGAGAGTGCGCCTTGGCCTGACGCCCCTCGGTGATCAGTGCCTTCGCCACCGAGGCGAGTGCACGAGCCCGGTGCATCGGGTCGTTGAGGGAACGGGCCAGTTCTTCGGCTCGCGCCGTCTCTCCTCGTTCCGCCAGGTCCGTACTGACGAAGGCCAGTAATTGTTCCTTCTCCACTGTGTCGCGGGCGATGTCCTCAGCCCGGTCGGCGAATCCGGCGGCGGACAGGACGATGCCGATCACCATCAGGTCCCAGTCCCGTCTGCTTTCCTCGCCCGCCCGGCCCGACCGCGTGAGAGATTCGGCCCTGGCCAACAGCTCGCCGACCCGTTCGCGCTGTTCCGGGCGGTCCCGCAGAGTCCAGGCGACATGGAGGGGAGAGGCTGACTCGGAGAGAAGACCGGTGTCCCAGGCCGGCGTTCGGATTCCTGATCCTGCCTCATCGGTGCGCTCGACGTCCCTCAGGGTGAGGAGTACCCGTTCCGCTCGGGCGAGGATGTCGATCCGTACCGATTCCTCGGGGAAGGCCTCGGTGCGGGCCAGGGCGACGGCCTCGGTGAGCGCCTCCCGTGTCCGATTCAGGTCGCCGGTCTCCTGCCAGCCCTCCGCCATGGTCACGAGCGCCTCTGACCGATGGGACGGGACCATCAGGGTGGTGGCCTGGCCCGCTGCCTCCCGCAGCACGGCTTCGGCGTTCCGGGGTCCGACCGGCCACCATGCCCGCGCCACGGCGACCAGGGCCCGGACACGCTCCGTCGGGTCGGGGTCGGTGCGTGCGCTCTCCACCGCGCCGGCGAACATCTCCGCGGCTTCCTCCCCCGCACCCGTGTCGGCCATCGCCTGCGCCGCCGCGGTGAGCGCCTCGGCACGCCGGACAGGGTGGGCCAGGCTCCGAGCCAGTGCTTCTGCCCGCCGAGGCTGTCCCAGCGCGACCCACACCGCTGGCAGACCGACCGGGACCAACTCGTTGCGGGCGTGCAACGCGTCGCGCCGGACGGCCAGTCTGAACAGGGCCGTGAGGTCTGGCGCGTCCGCTTCGGCCAGGGTGTGCTGGACCGAGCGGATCTCGGTCAGAGCCGCCGAGTCGCCGCCGGTCAGGTCGCGCATCCGGTCGTGGCGAGCGGAGTCGGCAGCGAGAACGGCCATGCGGGCCACATCGGCGGTGGCGCGCAGCAGGGAGTAGTAGCCACGAAGCAGGTATTCCGGTGTGTCCGGTGGCCACAGGGCGGACGCGTACGCGCCGGCCCAGGCGTGGATACGGTCCCGGTAGGCTTCCAGTTCCTTCGGTCCGAGCATCCGTACCGCGTGTTCTCGCAGTTCCTCGTGGCCCAGGACGAAGACCACCGGCAGTTCTCCCGGCCGCGCATGGCTCTCCCGGGTCCGGAAGGTGCGTCCCGCCCTGCTGCGCAGTATCTCCTCCACCTCGTACGGGACGAGGCCGGTCAGCTCGGCCAGCTCCGCGGTGCCGAGGCCGCCGCCCGAGGCGGTGAGCAGACCGAGCAGCTCACGCTCGGCGCCCGAACTCGCCAGCAGGTGCTTCAGTTCGCGCTGTGTCTCTGCCCGGATCACCTGTGCGAAAGGAGAGCGGTCCAGGCGGCGGACGATGCCGGGGTCGTGCAGGGGGTGGTGTTCCGGTACGTCGGCCGGTACGGGCGGGTGGGGTCGGCCGGCCACGATCACGCGCAGTCCGGCAGGCGGCCGGGCGGGCAGGAGTGCGGCGATGCTGTAGGCGTCCGGCCCGGTGGTCACCCCCCGGTCCTCGTCCAGGCCGTCGACCAGCAGCACCAGACGCTCACCGCGCCGCTGACATTGATGGGCCGCCTCGTTCAGGAGGCGCAGGAGGTGCGCCTCCTGGGTCGAGGGTGTCAAGAAGGCCGCCGGTCCCTCACCGAGTAGCTCACCGAGTTGTTCCAGTACGACGTCGGTGAAGGCGACCCGGTCGTTCTGCGCTGCGAACCGGGCCGTGACGAAGAACGGCACGACCCGCACCTTCGGGGGCGGGTGTTGGGCGAACCAGGACATCAACGCGGTCTTCCCGGCCCACGCTTCGGCCTGCCACCACATGTACGGGCCGCCCGCGCCCGCGGTGCAGAAAGCAGCCAGCTCCCGGAGCTCCGTCTCCCGGCCCACCAGCACCTCCGGGGCGATCCGCCGGACCTGCTCGTCGTACCCGGAGCGCGGCGCCGGCTGTATACCGACCTGTACGTCCCCGTACACGATGCCGCTGTTGGCCACCGCGCCGGTCCGTGCCTCTGCCGCGCCCGTCCGGGACGTCCTCAGCGATGCCGCCCGGCCGTTCGGCTGTGCCACCGCGGCCTGCTCGTCGCGCGGCGACACTGCCCGCTGCTCGTGGTTCGTCACGGTTTTGACCTGCCTGCCGTACCGGTGGCCGCCGTCGCGCCTCTCTGCGCCGCGACGGAACCGGCGCTCGCTTCCTCCCAGCCGAGCAGTGTGCCGGTGAGAGCCTGGAGTGTCTCGGGAGCACACCGGGCGAGGATGTCGAGCAGATTGCTCCAGTTGCCCAGGACCAGCGCGCGTGCCAGAAGCCGTCGTCTCCGGACGGGCTCGACGAACCGCGCCAGGTTCGCCAGGACGCCGGCACGCCGGCCAGGGAGCGGGACGCGCTCCGCCAGGTCCAGAGCGGTGGTGAGGTCGCCCGCCGTAGTCACCGCCTCCGCCAGACGGCTCAGGCCCACGGACTGCTCATACCGGTCGGTCCGTGAGTGGAGGAACTCACAGGACCGGTGGGCCCACACCGCCGCCAGGCCCGGCTCGCCCGACCTTGCCGCCGCCGTCACCAGCGCGGCCATCGCCTGCGCACGCCAGATCGGATCGGTGATGTCGCGCGCGAGAGCCTCGGCCGCCTCGAAGCGGCCGCTCCAGGCCAGTGTCTCCGCGGCGTGCCGTGCCACCGGGTCCCTGCGGGACCGGCTACCCGAGCACGTTCCGGCCAGATCCCGCAGGGAGCAGGCCAGCACGTCGGCTCGGTGCCGGGCCCCGCCGACGGCGGCCGCCCGGGCGCGTGCGGCGAGCAATCGCGCCCGGTCCTCCGGCGGGCCCGGGAACTCGTCGAGTAGCCTGTCGGCCCGGTGGAACGCTCCGTGCGTGATCGCGGCGTGCGCCAGCGTCCTCGCGGCCTCGCCCCGTTCCTGCTCGTTGCCGATGCCCCGTACGAGTGCCTCGGCCCGGTCGAGCTCTCCCCGCTCGGAGTGCACCCGTACCAGTTCCTGGTGGGCCCACTGTTTGTACACGGGCACGGTGATCGTCCGTGCGATCGACTCCGCCCGGTCCGCCTCTCCCGTCGCCGCCAGCGCTCTGACCCACGCCATCTGTACCTTCGCCCGCCCGTACGGCGAGACGGTGGCACCGACGAGGTCGGCGAGGGCGCCGGTCAAGCGCGCCGCTCCCTCCCGGTCGCCGACGAGAGCGGTCGTCCTCGCCAGCGCGGCCAGCTCCCCTGCGCGAGGAGCGGGCCGGGTGCTGTCACGGCAGAAGTGCTCGGCGACTGCGGCAAGCCCGGCTGCCCGGTCGTGATCCCCGCGGCCGAGCAACACCTTCGCCCGCAGGACCGTCGCCTCCGCGCGCTGATACGGGTCCGTGATCGCGCGCGCCAACGCCTCGGCACGCGCGTCGTCGCCCGCCAGCGCCGCCGCCCCCGCTGCGGCCGCCAGGAGCACGTCATTGTCCGCTCCGGCGTCTCCGCTGCCGGGCCTCGCCGGGGAGGCCGCGGAGCCAGGCCCCGTCGACACACCGGCCACGGCTTCCAACGCAGATCCCAGCCTGGCCGCTCGTTCCCGGTCGGCGCACGCGGTCAACGCCTCCATCGCCGCCTGGGCCAGGTCACGTACTGATACCGAGTCCTTCCAGCAGGGGTGGGCGGGAACGGCGGCCGCCTCCGCGATCAGGTCCACCAGCCGCGCGGCACGCGGTGCGTCAGCCGCAGCGACCACTGCCTCGGTGAGCGGGCCGATGACCTCCAGGGCCCACAGAGGCGGCCTGGCCCACCGGCTCAACTCCGTGGCAGCCTCACGAAGCGCTGTGCCGTGCCTGCCGGTGCGAGCTGCGGCGGCCGCCGCCAGCATCTCCTCGATGCGAGCCCGCCGTCGGGCTGAGCGCACTGTACCGGCGAGGACCGCCAGGTGCTTCAGAGCGGTGGCCACACGATCCGGCTCCTGCGAGCCGGCCGCCCCCTCCAGATCGCTCCCGCACCAGGAGTCGATGCCGGTGCGAGCCAGTTCCTCCATGGCATCGGCCATTTCACCGGCCCGCCCACGATCCCCTGCCGCGGCCGCCGCCCGTGCCCTCGCGGCCAGGACCAACGGCTTCTCCCGGTCGGGAGCCCGCGCCAGGACGGTGTCCATGGCCCGGTCCAGGGCGGCGGCACGTTCACGATCGCCGGCGGCGCCCGCCGCCTCCGCAACGGCCGCCATCCGGCGCGCCCGCCAGCAGGCCGTATCGCTGCCGCCGCCGAGTCCTTGGATGGTGTCCGCGAGGCGGGCCGCCCGTGCCCGGGCGCCCGCGGACCCCACCGTCGTGGCGATCTCCGCCAGCGCGGCACTCACCGAGTCCGGGTCATCCATGCCGCGGGCCAGCGCCTCAGCCCGGTCCGGCTGACCGACAGCGGCCCAGAGAGCAGGGAGGCGCATCGGATAATCGTTGCGATCCACGAGCCGTTGCCGGTGGGCAGCGAGCACGGCCACCGAAACGAGATCGGGATCCTCGGACGCCAGGAGGAGGGCCTGGGCAGCACCGATCTCGGCGAGCGCGTCGGCGTCCCCTCCGGTGACGTCGCGTAGCCGGTCGTGGCGAGCACAGTCGGTGGCACAGGCAACCGCACGAGGCAGGTCGGCGGTGGCACGCAGGAGCCGGGCGTAGCCGCGCAGCAAGTACTCCGGGGTGGCGGGCGGCCAGCCCCGGTCGCGGTACGTCCCCGCCCAATCGTGCAGCCGCCCCCGGTAGCCGGCCAGCCTGTCCCGGCCGAGCACAGTGAGCGCCGTCCTCTGGAGCTCTTCGTGGCCGAGGACGTACACCTCTGAGGTGTCCGTGCCGGGCTCGGCCGCCGACTGCGCGCGACCCGCGCGGGCGGTGAACGTTCGGCCGGTGACCGCCCGAAGATGCTGGGTCACTTCCCAGGCGTCGCAGCCGGTCAGTTCGGCCAGATCTGACGTGCTCAGGCCGCCCCCGGCGGCGGTCACCAGACCAAGCAGGTCTCGTTCCTCCGGCGTGCCGCGCAGCAGCCGCACCAACTCCCGTTCGCAGTCGGCCCGGACCGCCGCAGCATGCGGGGACCCGCCCAGCGGGCGGACGGTGCCGGGGTCGTGCAGGGGGTGGTGTTCCGGTACGTCGGCCGGTACGGGCGGGTGGGGTCGGCCGGCCACGATCACGCGCAGTCCGGCAGGCGGCCGGGCGGGCAGGAGTGCGGCGATGCTGTAGGCGTCCGGCCCGGTGGTCACCCCCCGGTCCTCGTCCAGACCGTCGACCAGCAGCACCAGACGCTCACCGCGCCGCTGACAATGATGGGCAGCCTCCTCCAGCATGGCGAGCAGATGCCCTTCACGGGTGGCTTCGGTGAGGTAGACCGGTGTCGGCTGCCCGAGCAGTTCGGCGAGCTGCTCGCCGACGACGTCCATGAAGGCGGCCCGGTCGCTCTGCCCGGCGAAGCGCGCGGTGATGAAGAAGGGCACGATCCTCACCGACTGCGGCGGGTGGAGCGCGAACCAGGACATCAACGCGGTCTTCCCGGCCCAGGCGGGCGCCCGCCACCAGACGTAAGAGGCGCGGTCCGGCGAGGTGCAGAACGCGGCCAGTTCCTCCAGTTCCGCCTGGCGGCCGGCCAGTTCGGGCGGCGCGATGCGCAGAACCTGCTGCCGGTACCCGCTGCGAGCAGCAGCCGGGGCATGGACGGCGACGTCACCATGCACGACGCCGCTGACCGCCACCCCACCCGACGTGGCGCGAGCCTCGCCGCTGCCGGTGACGGTTGTCGTCGACCGCTGCGGCCATCCGCGCGCCGTCCGGGGTTCCGTTCGCTTCACCCGCGTGCGTCCTTTCCTCGGCCGGACGACCCTGTAGAGCCGCGACCCGCGTGCAGAGGCCGACACGTCGTCCGAGTCGGGGTCAGGTCAGGCGGACGCCGCTGGTGGCATCTCCACCGCCGGTGGCTTCGGCCGGGCCGGTACGTTCCACTTCGACCGTCCCCGGATCACTGCCCGTTCCGCCGGCGGCCGGAGCTGTGAGGCCGGAAACCGCAGTGCCTCCCGCTCCAGCGCGTGCCTCGCCGGTGTCCGTCACCCGCAGCCCGCGTGAACGGGGCGCGGGCAGAGCGGTCCAGACGGCGACGCCGAGCGCCGCCACCGCCACGAGTGCCGAGACCACTGTGGCCACCTGGCCCGCCTCGTCTCCCTGGAGCAGGAGGAAGGCTACTCCCAGACCCGCCACCGCTGAACAGGTGACAGCCAGGACGATCCGCCGTGTGTTCATCCCTCCATCTTCACGGCAGGCGCCGCTGAGCGGGAGGACTTCGCCCGGACCAGTCCGTCGTTCGGCCCGTACCTCCGACTCCAGGCCGCCAGGCGGCGCCGGCAGGTCATGCCCGACCGAGCCGAGTTCCCGGGGCGGGTACTCCCGCTGGGTGCCGGTGTGCAGACGGGGAGGATCCCGCGCAGGGCCTGCCGGTCCGGCACCCGAGGTCTGCCCTCGATCTCTTCGGGCCTCGGCAGCAACGGTTCGGTCAGCGCCCCCAGTTCGTCCGACACGATCCACGGCCGCGACTGACGGTTTCCCCTCACCGGACGTACGGGCACAGAGGCCCACAGTCTCATGATCAGTAGCTTGTGTCAGAGCCGGTCAGGGGGCCGAATCACCCGCACACCCTCGAGTGCGGGGTCCGTCGGGACCGCTTTCGGATTCCTCGCGTACCACAGCCGGGAAACCGGGGCGCGGTGGGCTCCCCTGCCATGTGATGATCCTTCCGGTGCGCAGGGATTCCCGTCGCACCGGTCACTTCACCATACCCTTGGGGGGTAGTAATGAGCCTGATATCTGCTGGACGCCCGGTACGTCTCAGATCCGGCGCCGCCGTGGCGGCGGCGGCCGGTCTGCTGATGGCCGGCCTCGCCTCGCCGGCGCTGGCCGCCGACGAACCGTCGCAGACCGACCAGCTGTGGATCAACACGCCGTACGAGCAGATGCTGCCGGCCGGTACCGACGGCGGTCAGCCGCAGTCCCGCACCCTCGGCGTCGGCATCTACCACGACAACGACAACTTCACGGTGACCGAGGGCAGGCTCACCATCGACGTCTCCGACCTCGCCGGGGTGGCCGAGGTGACCTGGTCCGACAACTGCACGCCGAGCGGTGCCGGCGCGGTGTGCGACATCCCCGTGGTCCCCGTGATCGGGGGCGACTACGAGGACCAGGTGTTCCTGACGGTACGCGCGGCCGACGGCGCCGAAGCCGGCGCGCAGGGCAGGATCACCTACGAGGCGACGGCCACCGGCGGCCCCGACGGGACGCTCACCGCGCCGCTCGAGAGCTTCGACACCACGCTCACCGTCGGCGCCGGACCCGACCTCGCCATCGACCCCGTTGCCGACATCGAGAACGGACTGCCCGGCGACGAGCGGACGATCCCGTTCAAGGTCACCAACAACGGCAACGAGAGCGCGAACGGGTTCACCGTCAAGCTGTACGCCTCGTACGGCCTGACGGACATCACCCGGTACGACGCCTGTACCTACACCACGACGGACGGCAACGACTACGCACCGTCGGGCCGGGTGATCTGCACGTTCGACCAGGTGCTGGCGCCGGGCGACTCCTTCGAGCTGCCCGAGCCGCTGACGGTGCGACTCGCCCCGCACGCACTGAACGAGCGGCTCGACATCGACGTCGAGCCGGGCGGCGGCGTTCAGGACATCGACTCCCAGAACGACTACGTGGCCCTCCAGATCGGCGCGGACAACACCGCGGACTTCTCCGTGACCGGTGACGCCGTCTCCGGCACGGCGGGCGAGACGGCCACGGCCGAGCTCACGTTCGAGAACAACGGCCCGGCATGGCTCGGCAACCTCGGCTCCGGTGACCCCGTCGCAGAGGTCCGGCTGGTCGTGCCCGAGGGCACCGAGGTCACGGGCGTGCCGTCCGGCTGCTCCCCGCGCACCCTCGACGGCGGCTACCACCCGAAGCGGACGGGCGCCCCGCGCTACGACTGCACCCTGCGGTACTGGGTGCTGGAGGACACCCGGCACACGTTCGCGTTCTCCGTGCGCGTCGACACCGTGGTGCCCGGCGCCACCGGCGCCGTGAGCATCCACCCCTCGTTCGGTGAGTTCGGCGAGCACCCCTTCGGCTTCGACCCGGACCTCACGAACAACACGGCGGTCCTGACCGTCAACTGACCGGCCCGCGGGTTCGGAGCAGCCGTTCGGGAGGCTGCTCCGAACCCGCGCTCCACAGGGCGGTGCGCCGGCCTGGACCGCCGGGCTACGGAGCAGCCTCCAGCGCGGGAATCCTGCGTCAGAGGCGAGGCCCGTTCGGGGCGGAGCCGCAGGAGAAGGGGCGGTCTTCACGCCAGGCGGGACGACGTTGCCTTCTGCGGAACGCCCTGACGGGTCCCCCGCAGTCTCGCCACCAGCGGCGTGCTGAGCCTCCCGCTCAGCCACCGCTCGGTGTCAGTCGCTCACGCCGCCCGCGAAGGGCATCGTCTGCCAGTGGTCGACGGCGGGGCTGAGGTACTCCACCAGCACGGGCAGCTGCGGGGCCAGCGTGAGGGTGGCGACGGCCCGCAGCATGCCCACGGCGTTGACGAAACCCAGGACCCCCTCGTCGAGCGGTCTCATGCCGTTGCGCCGGGCACCGCGGTTGTAGGCGGATGTGTGCTCGGGTCCGAGAGCGGCCAGGTCCCATTCGACGGGCCCCAGCGTGACCAGTTCGAAGTCGGCGTAGAGGTCCCCTTCCACCCCGGAGAAGAGGTTCGCGGGCGGGGAGTCGCCGTGGATGGGCTGGAGGCCGACGCCCGGGAACCGCGCCTCGAAGGCCGTGCGTGAGCGCACGAGGGGTTCCAGGATCTGCCACTCGCGGCGGGCGCGGTCCAGCTCGGCCGCACCGATCAGTCCAGGGTGTCGGTCGAGCCGGGCAAGGCCTTCGGCGATGAACTGCGGATCGGCCGCGGACAGGAATGCCAGACGGCCCGGGTAGGCACGCATGGCCGCGTGCAGGTCGGCGACGCTCTCGGCGTTCGCCACGTAGTCGGGTTCCTTGTCCCGGTCCTCCAGGACGAACGGCCAGAACGTCATGGAGAAACCGTCACGCTGCACGGGCCTTCGCGGCAGGAGCGGGCTGGGCGCGATCACGGGGACTCCCTGGCCGGCCAGCCAGCGCGTCACGTTCAGCTCGTCCTGCTGGCGGCTCGCGAGGGCGGCCAGGTCGTCCGGACGAGGCAGGACGGTGGGAATGCGAGCCACGACCGGCGAAGGCGCCAGGTGGACGACGACGGAGAAGGTGTCGTGGAGCACCGCGGGGTCGGTGATGGTCAGGCCGAGCTCGCGTCCTGCCGCGACGGCCGCCCCGACGGCGGCGGAGGTCCGGGCGGCGAGCTGCTGCGGTGTCAGGAAGGTGGTCATGGCTCCGTGGTTTCGGCGGGATTCTTGACTGGTGGGCAGGGCGGGCAGGGCGGGCAGGGCGGGCAGGGCGGTGACCGGGACGTGCAGGTCCTCCTCTCGAAACAGGCCCAGTGTGACGAGCTGCTCGACGTACTCGTCCCGGAAGCGGGCCGGCGGCACCGTGCTGCCTCCGGCCCTACGCGCGCCGTTCCGACCGGACTTCGGTGTTCTGGCCGACGTGCAGCAACCAGGTACCGTCATCCTGCTTGGTCATGACGTAGAGCGGGGAGCCCTCCGTGTCACCCTCTGCCGAACGGTAGACCTGCCGGACCTTGACGGCCGCCACGTCCGGCCGCAGGAACCGCGTGTGAATCGCCTCGTACGTGACCTCGCCGTCCCAGCCGGCGTCGGGCAGCACGGCACGCGTGAACTCGGCGATCGCGTCGAACCCCACCAGAACCCTGCCGTGGGCGGTCGTCCACAGGGCCTCGGGATGGAAGAGCGCGAGGAATCCCTCGGCGTCCTTGGCGCGCTGGGTGCGTTCGACGGTGGCCACTACCTCTTCGATGGCCTTGACATCTGCGGTTTCGGTGTTCATGCGGATCACTCTGCGACCTCGAGCGAGGTTGAGGTCAAGGCCGCCATCGAGGTCGCACGGACAGGTCGTGGCCGGCCGGGTGACGTGTGCGGCCCCGGTGCTCCCTGGCCAGGGGGGGCAGGGGGCAGGGGGGCAGGGGGGGGCAGGGGGCACCGGGGCCGAGAACCGCGTGGGTGCGCGGGCTTCAGTCGTCGTACGACAGGCCGTGCCCGGAGTGGAAGAGGACCTTGGCGGGGTCATCGGCCCGTTGGACGGGTACGGGCAGCTTGCCGCGGGGTTCGACCCGGCCGGCGATCACCCGGGCGGCGGCGCGCAGTTCGACCTCGGTCCAGCAGTAGGAGGCCAGTGAGGCCGGGACGTCGCCGAGGTGGGCGATGTCGTAGGGGTTGCGCACCGCGAGATGGATGATGGGGACGCCCGTCGCGAGGAGCCGGGACACCAGGGTGCGCTGGGCGCTGGCCGCGCCGACGTTGTCGGTGGTGACCACCACCGCGTCCCGTCCCCGTGCGGCGGCCACGGCCTCGTCGATCTTCGCCGCGTCGGGTGCCCGGCCGGTGGGGAGGTGGGTGGTGCTGTAGCCCAGCTCGTCGAACGCCTTGGCCAGCTCGGGCACCGTGGTGCGGGTGTCGTCGGTCGGGAAGGCCGGGCTGGCGCCGACCACGAGCAGCTTCCTCTGCCCGCGGCGCAGCGGGAGCGTCTCGTCCTCGTTGACCAGCAGGGTGGTGGTGCGCTCGGCGATCCGGGCGGCGGCGAGCCGGTGCCTGCGGGCGCCGACGACCCGGTCGACCTCCTTCGCGGAGACGTAGGGGCTGCCGCTGAGCAGGCCGGCCTTGTCCTTGACCCGGAGGATGCGCAGGACCGATTCGTCGAGCCGGTCCTCGGTGATCTCGCCGCTGCGGACGGCGGCCAGGACGCCGTGGTAGGCGACGCCGATGTCCGGCGGGAACAGCAGTTGGTCGGCGCCGGCCTTGAGGGCGAGGACGGGCACGCGGTCGTCGCCGTACTTGGTGCGCACGCCGGCCATGTTGAGGGCATCGGTGACGATCACGCCGTCGAAGCCGAGTTCGTCGCGCAGCACGCCCTGGAGGATCGTGGGCGACAGGGTGGCCGGTTCGTTGCTGGGGTCGAGCGCGGGGACCTGGAGGTGCGCCGTCATGATCGAGTCGACGCCGGCGGCGATCGCGGCCTTGAAGGGCGGGGCGTCGATACGGTCCCACTCCTCCCGGGTGTGGGTGATCACGGGCAGTCCGGTGTGGCTGTCCTCCCCGGTGTCCCCGTGGCCCGGGAAGTGCTTGGCGCAGGCCACGACGCCGGCCTGCTGGTAGCCGGTCACCTGCGCCGCGACCATGCGGGCGACCTCGCGGGCGTCGGCGCCGAAGGAGCGGACGTTGATGACGGGGTTGGCCGGATCGACGTTGACGTCGGCGACCGGGGCGAAGTTCTGGTGGATGCCCAGGGCGGCGAGTTCGGTGCCCGATATCCGTCCGGCGGTGCGCGCGTCGGCGGTCGAGCGGCCCGCGCCGAGCGCCATCGCACCCGGCAGCTGGGTGGCGCCGCTGCCGATGCGGACGTTGGCCCCGTGCTCCTGGTCGATGGAGATCAGGGACGGGACGGGGGTGGGCAGGGCGAGCGAGGCCCGCTGCACACCGTTCGTCAGGTCCGCGATCTGCCGGGGGTCCTGGATGTTGTTCGTCCAGCCGGAGAAGTAGATGACACCGCCGATGTGGTACTTGGCGATGAGCTCGGCCACGGTGCGGACGCCGAGTTCCCTGAGGTTGCGGTCCTGGTCGAACTGGCTGGGGGAAGTCGCCGACGCACCGTAGAAGTACGGCACGAACAGCTGGCCGATCTTCGCCTCGATGCTCATCCTGGAGATGATCTTCTTGAGGCGGTGGTCGCGCCGGTGGGCGACGGCGGGGGTGGCCGTCACGCCCACGACGCCCGTTGCGGTCGCGGCGACCACGGTCGCGGAGGCGAGGACGGTGCGTCTGGACAGATTCCGGTCCTGCATGCGGACATGCTCCTTCCAGCCTTGCTCATCAAGGGAATTGAAGGAAACGTGCGGTACTCCGAACAGCGGGAAACGTAGCCCGCGGGTGAGGGCGGGGCAAGAGGTCTAGACAAAATAGGTCTAGACGAAATTGGGGATGCTCGCACAAGAGATCGGTGCCGCTGACCTGGGGCGATGGGACTTGCGCAGGGTCCGCTTCGGGGGCGGGGGAGTCGCACTCCTCGGGGGAAGGAGCGTATCGGGGCATAACGCGCGGCCCGCCGGGGAGGCCGGTCACCTCACCGCCCCCCTGGCGGGCCGTCGGCACCGGCACTGACGCCGTGGCGCACGCCACGGGCCGTCCGTGATCCCGGCACGGCCCTCCTGGACGCCGCCCTGCCGGTCGTACGCGGCGAGGGCTACCGCGCGGACGTGCGCAGCCCGTCCGGGCCGGGACGGGCGGCCTGCCGGTGCGGGCGTCGAGGGGACGCCCCTCGGCGCCCGCACAGGGGATCAGCTCGCCGGCGGTGACCACCGCCTCCGTCAGGCCGATGCGAGGCGGTAGCCGTTCGGCGGTGAGCGGGGGGCGATGCTCGTGCCCGGAGCCTTCTCCTGCCGTGGCCGGTGGCCGGTGTACAGGTCAGGCCGGGGTGGTCGGCAGGCCGGCGATCAGCGCACGGAGCTCGTCGAGTTCGGCCGGGGTCAGGTCGGTGAGCGGGGGGCGGACGGGGCCCGCGCCGTGACCGGTGGCGGTCATGCCCGCCTTGACGATGCTGACCGCGTAGCCGGCCCGGCGGTCGCGGATCTCCGTGTAGGGCAGTACGAAGTCCGACAGCATCCGCGTGACGTCCTGCTGCCGGCGCTCGCGGACGGCGGCGTAGAAACCGAGGGCGAACTCGGGCGCGAAGTTGAAGATCGCCGACGAGTAGGTGGTCACTCCCAGCTGGAGGTAGGGCAGGGCGAACGTCTCGGCGGTGGGCAGACCGCCGATGTAGGTGAGGCGGTCGCCGAGACGGGCGTGGATACGGGTGATGGTGTCGATGTCGCCGACGCCGTCCTTGTAGCCCACCAGGTTGGGGCAGGACTCGGCGAGACGGGCGACGGTGTCGGCGGAGTAGACGGCGTTGGCGCGGCTGTAGATGACGACACCGAGGGAGGTGGACCGGCAGACGGCTTCGACGTGCCGGGCCAGACCCTCCTGTCCGGCTTCGGTGAGGTAGGGCGGGAAGAGCAGGATGCCGTCGGCGCCGGCGCGTTCGGCGGCCGCGGCGAACTCGAGCGCGGTGGCGGTTCCGTAGCCGGCCGGGGCCAGGATCGGGGTGCCCTCGGGAGCCGTGCCGGTGGCGGCGGCCACGACCCGTTCGACCTCGGTGGGGGTGAGGGAGAAGAACTCGCCGGTGCCGCCGGCGGCGAAGAGGCCGCCGACGTCGTACGTGGACAGCCGCGAGACGTTCTCCCGGTAGGCGTCCTCGTCGAAGGACAGGTCGTCGTGGAAGTGGGTCACGGGGAAGGACAGCAGCCCGGAGCCGATCCGGTGGCCGAGTTCCTCCGGGGTGTAGGACGTCATGGAATGCTCCTGGAGTCGTGAGGGTGAACGTGAGGGCGAAGGGGCGGTGTACGAGGGGCGGTCTGCCGGCGGATTTCGCTCGGAGCCCCCGCACGGCGGGTGCTGGGGCCGGCGCGGGCAGCGCGGCTGTCCGTTGTCGACGCTGCCCGCGCCGGGGTCGGGAGACCGGGTACCACGCGGCCGCCGTACGAGGGGGACCGCCCGGCCGGGCGACGGGCATCCGCCTGTCGCCGTCGAGGACATGAGGGTGGAGGACGTGGAGGACGCGGTGGACGCGGTGGATGCGGCGCCCGGGCGGCCCCGCCTCACCCGTGTGCGAGGACCGGCGGGCCGGGAGAGGCACTACCGTGACGACGCCGTGTCCGCACCATGGTCGCGCGCTCCCCATGACGACCCTGCCGGTCGCGGGCCGCGACCGAGGCACTCGCAGGGTCGCCGTCTGTCCACGTCCGACGCTACGGTCGCGATTGATTCACGTCCAACATAGATTTTGGATCTCGCGATACCTGGAGAGCATCAGTGTTCACCCTCGCCCAGCTGACGAGCTTCGTCGCCGTCGCCGAAGAACTGCACTTCACCCGGGCCGCGGAGCGGCTGAACATGACCCAGCCGCCGTTGAGCCGGCAGATCCAGCTGCTGGAGAGCGAGTTGCGCGTGCAGCTGCTGGACCGCACGAACCGGAGCGTTCGGCTCACCCCGGCGGGCCGCGCCTTCCTGGGGGAGGCCCGCCGCATCCTGCGGCAGTCGGAGCAGGCGGCCCTCGCCGTCCGCCGGGTGTCCACCGGTGAGGCGGGGGTCATCGCCGTCGGGTTCACGGCCGCCAGTGCCCACTCCGCGCTCGGCGGCCTGCTGGAGACCGCCAGAGCGGTGCTGCCCGGAGTGGAGCTCCTGCTGCAGGAACTCGTCACGCGCGACCAGCTGAAGGCCCTCGGCGAGGGTTCGCTCGACCTCGGGCTGATGCGGCCCACGACCACGGGAGCGGGTCTGTCCGCCCGCACGGCACTGCGAGAGGGGTTGCTGGCCGCGCTCCCCGCCGATCACCCGCTGGCCGCCGAGGACGGGCCGATGCGGATCGAGGACTTCGACGGCGAGGACTTCCTGATGTACTCGCCCCTCGAGGCCCGTTACTTCCACGAACTGCTGATCAGCATCTTCCGGTCCGCGCGGACCCGCCCCGTGTTCACCCAGTACCTCACGCAGGTGCACAGCATCCTTGCCCTCGTCGACGGCGGCTGGGGCATCGCCCTCGTGCCCGAGGCCGCGGCCCGGATGCGCTATGGCGGCGTCGTCTTCCGGCAGGTGTCCCTGCCGGACCCGAAACCGGTCGAACTGAGCCTCGTATGGCGTCCCGGCAACGACAATCCGGCGCTCGAAGCCTTGCTGCGACGCCTGTGACATCCGCCTGACATGTCGGTTTCACGGAACCGTCATGAACCGCCATACAAGAAAGGTATGGCAACCAACAAAATTCGACATGGACGTGAATCAGAACCAACCCTACGGTCAACTCAGCCACCGGCTCCGTGGCCAGGACCGTAGGCGGCACCCGCTGTCGCTCTCCTTCCATGTCTAGGAGATTTGTCCATGCTCGATCTCGTCCGGCAGGACGAGCCGGCGGCGACAGCCGCCCTCGGCACCACCACTGCTGCGCCACGCCGACGACGGCCGCGAAGGCCCGCACACGGCAGCCGTCGCCGTCGAGCACCACGGTCGCGCCCGAGGTGAGACGCGGGGCGGCCCTCCGGCGCGGGACCGGCCGGCTGCGCCGAACGTGAACCGCCGAACCGTCACCCCCACGTGCCGGTACCGGAAAGCCGCCTTTCGTGCGGGGAGCTGTCCACCACCGGCCGCCGCCCCGGACCCCCTCCGCCGCCCGGCCCGCCCGCCGGACGCGCCTCCGCGTCCGCGCATCCCGCTCCGCCCCTGACCGGAGTCGTGCCGTACCCCCTGCGGCGCTCGGGCCCGGCTACCCCCAACCACAGTTCGAAGAGGAACTGACATGCCACTTCTCGTAGTGGGAATCAGTGTTCTGGTTCTGCTGCTTCTCATGACCAGGCTGAAGCTGAACGGCTTCGCGGCCCTCCTCCTGGTCGCCGTCGGTGTCGCCGTGGTCCAGGGCATCCCGGTGACGGACATCCCGGACGTCCTCTCCGAAGGCATCGGGGGCCAGATCGGTGACACGATGCTCACCATCGGACTCGGTGCCATGGTCGGCCGCGTCATGGGCGACTCCGGTGCCGCCCAGCGCATCGCCGACAAACTGCTCGACGCCTTCGGGCCGCGCTGGGTGCAGGTCGCCATGGTCGTCACCTCCATGCTCATCGGCGTGACGATGTTCTACGAGGTCGCCTTCATCATCGTCGTGCCCATCGCGTTCACCCTGGTCAGGGTCACCGGCGCGAACCTGCTCTGGGTCGGGCTGCCGATGTCGATCGCCCTGTCCACGATGCACAGCTTCCTGCCCCCGCACCCCGGTCCCACCGCCGTCGCGGCCACCTTCGACGCCTCCGTCGGACTGACTCTCTTCTACGGGCTGTTCATCGCGGTACCGGTCGGCGCGTTCATCGCGCTGCTCTGGCCGCGGCTGCCGTTCATCAGGACGATGAACCCCGCCATCCCCAAGGGCCTGGTCAGCGAACGCCAGTTCACCGACGAGGAGATGCCCGGACTCGGATGGTCGCTGTGCGTGGCACTCTTCCCCGTCGTGCTGATCGCCGGCGCCGCCGTGACCGACATGGCCGCGACCGGCGAGAGCCCGCTGCTCAACACCGTGGCGTTCATCGGATCCGCGCCGATCGCGCTCCTGCTGGCCCTCCTCCTGGCCGTCTGGGCCTTCGGGCCGCGCATCGGGCGGAGCCTGTCGGAGGTCAGTGAATCCTGCTCGTCCGCGGTCAAGGCCATGGCGATGATCCTGCTGGTCATCGGAGCCGGCGGCGCCTTCAAGAACGTCCTGGTCGAAGGTGGCATCTCCGACTACATCAAGGACATCACCGCATCGTGGTCCATATCCGCCGTCGTCCTGGCGTGGCTCATCGCCGCCATTCTCCGTGTGGCCCTCGGGTCGGCCACGGTCGCCGTCGTCACCGCCTCGGGCGTGGTGCTGCCGCTGCTCGCCGACAGCGGTGCGCATCCCGAGATGATGGTGCTCGCCGTCTCCTGCGGATCGATCGCCTTCTCCCACGTCAACGACCCCGGCTTCTGGCTGTTCAAGGAGTACTTCAACCTTTCCGTCATCCAAGCGATCAAGGTCCGCACCACCTACACCACGGTGCTGTCGGTCCTCGGCCTGGGCGGCGTCCTGGCGGCCGAGTGGGCCCTCGACGTCCTCGGCCTGTGACCACCGGCCGCCGCACCCCCTGACACAAGGAGTCCGAAGAAGACATGACCAGGAACCAGCCGACCGTCACCGCGTTCTCCGTCTATCCCGTGGCGGGCCGCGACTGCATGGAACTGAACCTCTCCGGTGCCCACGGCCCCTATTTCACCCGCAACGTCGTCGTCCTGACGGACTCCGAGGGGCGCACCGGCCTCGGCGAGGTACCGGGCGGTGAGAAGATCACGCAGACCCTCGAGGACGCCGAGTCCCTCGTGGTCGGTGCCAAGGTCGGCGACTACAAGCGTGTGCTGCGCGAGATCGCGGACCGCTTCGCCGACCGCGACTCCGGCGGACGCGGTGCCCAGACCTTCGACCTGCGGACCACGGTCCACGCCGTCACCGCCGTCGAGTCCGCCCTCCTCGACCTGCTGGGCCAGCACCTCGACGTGCCGGTCGCGGCCCTCCTCGGGGACGGACAGCAGCGGGACTCCGTGCGGGTGCTCGGCTACCTCTTCTACGTCGGCGACCCCGACCGCACCGACCTGGACTACGTCCGCGGCCACGACGCCGACGTCGACTGGTACCGCATCCGGCACGAGGAGGCCCTCACTCCCGAGGCGATCGTCCGGCAGGCCGAAGCCACCTTCGACCTCTACGGTTTCCGTGACTTCAAACTCAAGGGCGGCGTCCTCGAAGGCGCCGAGGAGGTCAAGGCCGTACGGGCGCTCAAGGACCGCTTCCCCGAGGCCCGGATCACCCTCGACCCCAACGGCGCATGGTCGCTGAAGGAAGCCGTCGAACTGTGCGCGCCCCTGGTCGGTACGCTCGCCTACGCCGAGGACCCCTGCGGGGCGGAAGGCGGCTACTCCGGGCGTGAGGTGCTCGCCGAGTTCCGCCGCGCGACCGGCCTGCCCACCGCGACCAACATGATCGCGACCGACTGGCGGCAGATGACCCACGCCCTCGCCCTGCAGTCGGTCTCCATCCCGCTGGCCGATCCCCACTTCTGGACCATGCAGGGTTCCGTCCGTGTGGCGCAGTTGTGCCATGCGATGGGCCTGACCTGGGGATGTCACTCCAACAATCACTTCGACATCTCCCTCGCGATGGTCACGCACTGCGGGGCCGCGGCCCCCGGCGCGTACAACGCCCTCGACACGCACTGGATATGGCAGGAGGGACTGGAGCGGCTCACCACCGCACCGCCCCGCATCGTCGACGGCGAGATCGCCGTTCCCGACGCCCCCGGGCTGGGCGTGCGGCTCGACATGGACCGGCTCCTCACGGCTCATGAGCTCTACCGGGCGAAGGCGTTGGGGGCCCGGGACGACGCCGTCGGCATGCAGTACCTGGTCCCCGGCTGGGAGTTCGATGCCAAGCGGCCCTGCCTCGTGCGGTAAGCGCTGGCGGCGCGATGGTGCGGCGCGATGGTGCGGCGCGATGATGCGGCGCGGTGCTGGCGCAGTGAGGTGCTCGCGCACCCGTGTCCCCTCGCCCGGGCCCGGCGTGTGCCGGGCCCGGGCGGGACCGCTGGACGCCCGAGGCGTTGCACGGAACCTGGTGGCGCGTCACCTGCCCGGACAGCCACCCGCATGACTCCCGAGGAGGGCGGACGCGGTCGCGCCGTACCGGACGACCACCGCCGACGCGCCGCCTCCGCGACTCGGCGCGGAACGCGCCCCTCGGCTACAGGAGGACGAGCAGCTTGGTCCCGGGGACCAGTTTCCGGTTGACCGAGGTCGACTGGACGAACACGGTGTATGCCGCGTTGCTCCCCGGGGCCACCGTCGCCTCCGCGTCCGGCAGGCCCAGGAGCTGCCGGGCGGCGGGGCCGGTGAACACCTTTCCGGTCATGCGGCCGGTGGTGGGATCCTTCTCCGCCACGGCGATCTTCTTCTTGGCCTGGATCTTCTCGCGCTTGGAGAGCTCGTAGAAGGCGCAGCCGGTCTTGTACGGATGCCCGGCGCCGGTGACGAAATCGCGGATCGACGTCTGCTCGTCCACGGGGATCAGTACGTACTTGCCGGCGTCGAGGGACTGAAGGCTGGACTTCACGTCGGCCGTGCTGAGGTCCTGGCCCACCGAGAAGAGGTTCCTGGTCCCGCGCACCCCCTGCTCGCGGTCCCGCAGGAACCTCGTGGCGGCCGACTTGACGGTGCCGATCGCCTCTTCGACGCCCTGGGCCGAGTCGGCGTCCCAGATCGAGATGTTGCCCGTCGGGAACCCGTACTGCTGAGCGGTGCGCTTGGCCAGCGAGTTCGGCACCATGATGGCCGAGGTCCAGTGATCCGGAAGACTGTTCAACTTGTCCCCGATCCTGCCCCGCCACGAGTCCAGGACGGCGCGGCCGTCGGGAAGGTGGTCGTGGCGCGAGCCCGTCTCGTCCGCGCCGGAGGCGTTCTCCTCGCCGTCGGTGACGACGACCTGGAGGAAGCTGTGCTCGCCGTACTCCTCCCATATGTGGCCGAGGTCGTCGAGCGCTTTCACCGACGCCTGGATCAGCGCGGTCGCGCCGTTCTCGACGGTGTACAGGCCCCGCATGGACGGCAGGTGCTTCACGTCCATGTCCCACACCAGGTTCTCGACCAGGTGGTCGAAGGCGTAGAGACTGATCCGGGTCTCATGTCCGAGTCTGTCGGACTCCTCCTTCAGTCCCTTCACGAACTCGTCCACCACACGGATGAGCTGCTCCGAATGCCCCCTCATCGAACCGGACTTGTCGATGACGAGAGCGACGTGGTTCACGAAGTGCTTCTTGAGGCGGTCCTTTACCGTTGCGCTCATCGCGCCAATCCCCTTCCGTTCGTTTCCCCGTGGGACCGCGCCGGTGCCCTGCGGAGACGCGGCTTCCCCGATGAAGGCGAGCCAGTCGGTGTTCCAGCCTGTCCAAGCCGTCGAGCGTCGGTGTGCAGCGGGGAGGAAACGGTCGCCGCGCGCCACGGAACGCCCTCTTCCGTCGGCAGACGTCACATTCCGGGGATCGCGCAACCCGGCGTGAACTTCGGTCCGTTCGGAAGATGACTTCACTGTAGGGGGCAGCACTGACAACGCATGGGACGGTCCGGCCGCGGCCGCGCTCCGGCAAGGCGCACGACCCGGCAGGTGTGGTGAGGTCAGGTGAAGGTGAGGACCGGCTTCACCGGGCTTCCGTCGCGCACGGCGGCAACGGCGGCGTCGATCTCCTCGAAGGGGAACGCGGTGATCAGCCGGTCCACCGGGAAGAGGCCGCGCCGGTGCAGACCGATCAGCTCGGGAGTGAGGCGGGCCGGGTCGGAGTCGCCTTCCATCGCTGGAACGGAAGTGCCGCTTCGCCGGTGACCACGTCGCGGTACCCCACGGTGCCGAGGCTCAGCAGGACGTGGCGTTCGGCGACCTCTTCCGCGGTGAGCGGGCCGTCGGGGCGGAACCAGTTGGCGACGCCCTGGCACATGACGAGGACCGAGCGGACGGCGTCGGCCGGTATCGGCGTGGTGAAGACCCCCTCGGCGCGGCCCGCTTCGACCGTGTCCAGCAGCATGTGCTGGAGGTAGTCGCGCAGGGCCACGTAGCGGGCCCGGTTCTTGGGCTCCAGGCTGCGGATGTCGGTGTCCAGGAAGACCAGGGACCTGCGGTGGGCCATGGAGAGCACGGTCGACTCGACCCATGCCGCAGAACCTCGCCGGCGGAGTCGTCCCGGCCTCCGCGGCCGCCGACCGGCAGCGGTCCAGGACGTCCTTGACGGACGTCTCCAGCAGGGTGGCGAGCAGCGCCGGCTTGTTCTCGTAGTGGTAGTACAGCGCCGGCACGGTGACACCGACCCGGCCGGCGATGTTCCGGACCGACGTGCCGTGGTGGCCCTGCTCGTTGAAGGCCTCCATGGCGTGCACCAGGACCGGGTGCAGGTCGAGCTGCATGGGGGCGTCAATATTCCGGTGGGGAACTCCGGTTGTGAGGAAGGGGAGCCGCGCGCCGTGGCCGCTCCCTCACGCCCGCCCGGACGTGCGCCGCCGCCGTCGCTCACGGGGACTGAACCTGATCGAGTCGGACCACTCCGCAGTGCTTTCGGAACGGAAGTTTCGCCGCCTTATCGGGCTGTCGTACGAGGGCTCATACCAGAGCGGGACGTTGCCCGGGGGACTTTGCCAACTGCCCATCGCACAGGATGCGCAGGCGACTACTGTCAGTGTCCGTCGGGCGACGCAGGGCCGGTTCACCACCCTCGGTCCGTTCGGCCGACACCGCGATGACGCGTGCCCGCGTGGCATTCCGCCACCACGCGCGAGCACCAGGGTCCGATCCGGGCCCGACGGACCAACGGACCAGTACGAGGACCCCGATGTCTCACCTCCGCGCCCCGGCCGCGCGAGCAGACCGCCGTGAGGGCGGGCGGCACGGCCGGCCGGCCTCACGGTCAGCACCCGCGCTGCCCGAGACCCACATACGGCCCCAACTCCTGCGTCTCGCCGTGCTGCCGCCCGTCGCGGTCGCCCTCAGCGCCAGCGCGGTCGTCCTGTTCACCGTACGGTCCACCGGCGCGCGGCCCGGTCTCGTGCTGTGGGTCGTGCTCGCCGGCGCGGTCTCGGTGACCCTCGCCGCCGTGGTCATCGCCGCCGTCGCGGCCGACCGCGCCGCGCGGTCCGTGTACCAGCGCGTCGGCGCACTGCGCCGCAGCACCGCGCGTGGAGAGGGCGAACTGCGTGCCGTGGTCGAGGCGTTGCGCCGCGGCGAGACCCCGCCCCGGCGCAAGCCGCGCAGCGGGCCGCCGGACGACGCCGACGACTTCGAACTGCTCGCCGCCGACCTGTCCCGCGCCCACGACGGCGCCGTCACCGCCGTCGTCCGGGCCGCCCAGCTCTCCAGCCAGGCGGGCAGCGAACAGAAGCTGGAGGTCTTCGTCAACCTCGCCCGGCGCCTGCAGTCGCTGGTGCACCGGGAGATCTCCATCCTGGACGAGCTGGAGAACGAGATCGAGGACCCCGACCTCCTCAAGGGCCTCTTCCACGTCGACCACCTCGCCACCCGCATCCGCCGCCACGCCGAGAACCTCGCCGTGCTCGGCGGCGCCGTCTCGCGCCGCCAGTGGAGCAACCCCGTCGACATGACCGAGGTGCTCCGCTCGGCCATCGCCGAGGTCGAGCAGTACTCGCGGGTCCGGCTGGTTCCCCCGATCGACGGCACCCTGCGCGGTCACGCCGTCGCCGACGTCATCCACCTGCTGGCCGAACTCGTCGAGAACGCCACCCTGTTCTCCGCCCCGCAGACCCAGGTGCTGATGCGCGCCAGCCTCGTCACCTCGGGCCTCGCCGTCGAGGTCGAGGACCGCGGACTCGGCATGCCTGTGGGCGAGCAGAGCCGGATGAACACCCTGCTCGCCGACCCCGACCAGGTCAACGTCGCCCGCCTGCTCGCGGACGGCCGCATCGGGTTGTACGTCGTCTCCCAGCTCGCCAAGCGGCACGGCATCACCGTCCGCCTGCAGACCAACATCTACGGCGGTGTCCAGGCCGTCCTGGTCGTTCCGCAGGCCCTGCTGGGTACGGAGCCGGGCGCTCTCCCCGGGGGCGTGGCCCGGCCGGCGGACCTCACGGGGGCCGAGCCGGGGACCGTACCGCCGCTCCCGCAGCAGCCGAGCCCCGCGGTCACCGTGGTGCCGCCGGCCGCCGCCGCGCCGGTTCCAGCAGCGTCGGCCTCCGATCCCGCCCCCGCCGCTCCCGTTCCTGCCCCAGCGGCGCCCGCGCCGGCCGTGCTCCAGGGGGCGGACAGCGGCGAACCCGTGCCGCTGTCCGTCCGTGAGACCCACCAGGAACGGCCCGACCCGGCCGCCGCCGCGCCCGGTGTCCGGGCCGAGGACCGCGGAGTCCTCGCCGAGCACGCCGCCACCCCGCCCGTCCCGCGCCACGGCGTGGTGCGCGGCACCATGGACAAGCCCCGGCTGCCCCGCCGCCGGGCCCAGGAGCACATCGCACCCCAGCTACGCGGCGGTCCCGCACCGCGCCAGGAGCCCGAGCAGCACGTCGGTCACGACCCCGGACTGATGGCGGCCTTCCAACGCGGCATCGGCCTTGCGGAGGCCCGGCAGCGCAGGGAGTCGACCGCCGTCGAGCCGCGCCGTGCAGAGCCGGCCCTTGTGGAGTCGGCCCAGGGGGAGCCGCCCCATGGGGAGCGGAGCCACACAGCGCCGACGCACACAGTGCCGACACACACAGTGCCGACCCATACGGGCCCGACGCACACGGGCCCGACGCACATGGTGTCGCCGCACATGGAGCCGACCCACAGAGACCCGGCCGGATGACCACTCCCGCGACCACCCCCAGTTCCCTCCCCACCACCACGACCAGCGCTCCCGCACACCCCCGTACCCCAAGGAGTCGATCCACCATGGCGAGCGACGCGCCGACCGGCCAGGTATCCGATCTCGACTGGCTGATGAGCGGCCTCGTGCAGCGCGTACCGCACACCTCCAGCGCGGTGCTCCTGTCCTGCGACGGACTGGTGAAGTCCGTCCACGGCCTCGACGCGGACAGCGCCGACCACATGGCGGCCCTGGCCTCCGGCCTCTACTCCCTCGGCCGCAGCGCCGGTGTCCGCTTCGGAGACGGCGGGGACGTACGGCAGGTCGTCGTCGAACTCGACTCGACCCTGCTGTTCGTCACCACCGCCGGTTCCGGCACCTGCCTCGCCGTGCTGGCCGGCCGCGAGGCCGACGCGGCCGTACTCGGCTACGAGATGGCGATGCTGGTCAAGAGCGTCCGGCCCTACCTGGTCACCGCGCCCCGGCAGCACGCAGTCG
The DNA here is from genome assembly GCF_049974565.1 of Streptomyces sp. WG5. Taxonomy (NCBI): domain Bacteria; kingdom Bacillati; phylum Actinomycetota; class Actinomycetes; order Kitasatosporales; family Streptomycetaceae; genus Streptomyces; species Streptomyces sp. WG5. The sequence continues at coordinate 47,921 of NZ_JBNGGC010000043.1, forward strand.
AACCCCCGGCGATGAGGCCTTGAAGGTGGCTGCGGCCGGCGACGGGCCCTGGCTCGACGACGCGGCCGGACGGCTGGTGCGCCCCTTCACCGTGAGCAACGGCCGTACCCGGCCCACCGTCGCGCTCGACCTGATGTCCCAGGTGATGGCCACGGGAGCGACTCCCCTCGGCTACCTCGGTCCCGAGCACGCGCAGGCGCTCGACCTGTGCCGGGCGCCCCTCCCGGTCGCCGAGCTCGCCGCTCATCTGAGGCTTCCGGTGGCAGTCACCAAGGTGCTGCTGTCGGACCTCGTGGACTGCGGCGCGCTGACCACGAAACCCCCCGCCGCGTTCCACCACGACCCCACGGACCGGGCCCTTCTGGAGGCAGTGCTCGATGGACTACGACGACAGCTCTGACTACGACCACGGATCCGGCCCAGGATCCGGCCACGACACCGACCCCTTCCCCACCGCGCTGAAGATCCTCGTGGCGGGCGGGTTCGGAGTGGGCAAGACGACCTTCGTCGGCGCGGTCAGCGAGATCGCACCGCTGAGCACGGAGGAACTGCTCACCACCGTCAGCGCCGCGACCGACAACCTCGACGGAATCGAGAACAAACTCGAAACAACCGTGGCCATGGACTTCGGCCGCCTCACCCTCGACCCGGAACACGTGCTGTACCTGTTCGGAACGCCCGGCCAGGAACGGTTCTGGTTCATGTGGGACGAACTGTGCGAGGGCGCCCTCGGTGCGGTGATCATCGCCGATACCCGCCGCCTCGAGGAGTCCTTCGCCGCCGTCGACTTCTTCGAGGAGCGCGGACTCGGCTTCGTCGTCGCCATCAACGAGTTCGACGGCTCGTACCGCTACGACCCCGAGGAGGTGCGCGCCGCCATGGACCTCCATCCGGAGATCCCGATCGTGCGCTGCGACGCCCGGATCTCCAGTTCCGGCATCCAGACCCTGCTCACCCTCGTACGCCATCTCATCGCCCACACACCGGCCCCCACCACGGGGTACGGCGCTCGCAGGTGATGCCCAGGCATGCCCAGGTGATCCCCGCCCACACCGCCACGGAGCCGCACATGACGCACGCCCACAGCGACGGAGCCCGCCCATGAGCTATGACCCGCCGCGCCCGGTCGGACGTCTGCTGCTCACCCCCGAGGACCGGGAGGCCCCCGCCCGGGTGCGACGACTGCGCCGGCTCGGTCTGGCGGAACGCCCGGACCCGGCCCTCGACGCCTTCGCGGGCCATCTCGCCCATCTCGCCGAGGCACCGTACGCGATGGTCAACTTCCTGGTCGAGGGCGGGCAGTTCTTCGCGGGCCTCAGGGTGCCCGAGATCCCGCCGGTGACGCGCGGGGACGGCACCAGTCCGGAGTTCGGCCGCGTCCAGCCCCGGGACCACGGCTTCTGCCCGCATGTGGTGGTCCGGCGCCGGGCACTGGTCCTGGAGGACGTGCGCGACTATCCGCGCTTCGCGGGCAACCCGGTCGTCGACGAGTTCGGCATCCGCTCCTACCTGGGCGCCCCGCTCATCGACAGCACGGGGACGGTACTGGGCACGCTGTCCACGGCCGACGTACGCCCCCGGGTCTGGGGCAAGGCGGGCCTGGCGACGATCAAGTCGACCGCGGCCGACCTGGTACGCCGCATCGAGCGCAGTGCGGAGGACGGACTCCCGCTGTGAACCGCCGGGCATCCGCACAGAGGCGCGAGAGGCCGAGAGGCCGAGAGGCGAGAGAGACGCGAGAGGCCGAGAGGCGCGAGAGCTGCAAAAGGGCCCGAGAGGCGTGAGAGGTGCTGAAAGCCCGAGAGGCGCAAGGGGCGCGAGGGCGGTGGGCACCAGCACGGTAGGGGCGCGAGAGGCGTGAAGGAAAGCTGCGACCGGGCTTAAGAAAGCCTCGATGGACCCGGAACGGCACCGTACGGCAGATTGTCGTGCGATTCCCCTCCCCTCCCCGGACGCGGGCTGCCCCGGCATGCCCGGCGTCGGGACCTCACCCGTCAGGAGCCGTAGCGTGAAGGCGCTGGTCAAGGAGAAGGCGGAGCCCGGGCTGCGTCTCGCGGACGTCCCCGAGCCCGTCATCGGACCCGGTGACGTGCTGATCAAGGTGCTGCGCACCGGGATCTGCGGCACCGACCTGCACATTCAGGCCTGGGACGGCTGGGCGCAGCAGGCCATCCGCACTCCGCTCGTCGTCGGACACGAATTCGTCGGCGAGGTCGTCGACACCGGGCGGGACGTCACCGACATCAAGGCCGGCGACCGGGTCAGCGGCGAGGGCCACCTCGTCTGCGGCAAGTGCCGCAACTGCCTGGCCGGACGACGCCACCTGTGCCGCGCCACGGTCGGCCTCGGCGTCGGCCGGGACGGGGCGTTCGCCGAGTACGTCGCCCTGCCCGCCGCCAACGTCTGGGTGCACCGCGTCCCCGTCGACCTGGACATCGCCGCGATCTTCGACCCGTTCGGCAACGCCGTGCACACCGCCCTCTCCTTCCCGCTGGTCGGCGAGGACGTCCTCATCACGGGCGCCGGGCCGATCGGCCTGATGGCCGCCGCCGTGGCCCGGCACGCCGGGGCGCGCAACGTCGTGATCACCGACGTGAGCGAGGAACGCCTGGACCTGGCACTCAAGGTCGGTGTGAGCCTCGCCCTCAACGTCTCGAAGGCGACCATCGCCGACGGGCAGCGCGAACTCGGCCTGCGCGAGGGCTTCGACATCGGCCTGGAGATGTCCGGCCGCCCCGAGGCCATGCGCGACATGATCGCCAACATGACGCACGGCGGCCGGATCGCGATGCTCGGCCTGCCCGCCGAGGAGTTCCCGGTCGACTGGGCCCGCATCGTCACCTCGATGATCACCGTCAAGGGCATCTACGGACGCGAGATGTTCGAGACCTGGTACGCCATGTCGGTGCTGCTCGAAGGCGGCCTCGACCTCGCCCCCGTCATCACCGGCCGCTACAGCCACCGCGACCACGAGGCCGCCTTCGCCGACGCCGCCGGCGGCAAGGGCGGCAAGGTCATCCTCGACTGGACCGCGTAGGACGACCGCGCAAGACGACCGCCCAAGACGTACGTACTCCTAGGAGCTTCCCAGATGTTCGACTCCGTGCGCGACGACCTGCGCGCCACCCTCGACGAGATCCGCGCCGCCGGCCTGCACAAGCCCGAGCGCGTCATCGGCACCCCGCAGTCCGCGACCGTGAACGTCACCGCCGGCGGCCGCCCCGGCGAGGTCCTCAACTTCTGCGCCAACAACTACCTCGGCCTCGCCGACCACCCTGAGGTCGTCGCCGCCGCCCACGAGGCGCTGGACCGCTGGGGCTACGGCATGGCTTCCGTGCGCTTCATCTGCGGCACCCAGGAGGTCCACAAGGAACTGGAGGCCCGGCTCTCCGCGTTCCTCGGCCAGGAGGACACGATCCTCTACTCCTCCTGCTTCGACGCCAACGGCGGCGTCTTCGAGACCCTCCTCGGCCCCGAGGACGCGGTGATCTCCGACGCCCTCAACCACGCCTCCATCATCGACGGCATCCGCCTCAGCAAGGCCAAGCGCTTCCGCTACGCCAACCGCGACCTGGCCGACCTGGAGGCGCAGCTCAAGGCCGCCGGCGACGCCCGCCGCAAGCTGATCGTCACCGACGGCGTCTTCTCCATGGACGGCTACGTCGCCCCGCTCGCCGAGATCTGCGACCTCGCCGACCGCTACGACGCCATGGTCATGGTCGACGACTCGCACGCCGTCGGCTTCGTCGGTCCCGGCGGACGCGGCACCCCCGAACTGCACGGCGTCATGGACCGCGTCGACATCATCACCGGCACCCTCGGCAAGGCGCTGGGCGGCGCCTCCGGCGGCTACGTCGCCGCCCGCGCCGAGATCGTCGCCCTGCTGCGCCAGCGCTCCCGCCCGTACCTCTTCTCCAACACCCTCGCCCCGGTGATCGCCGCCGCCTCCCTCAAGGTGCTCGACCTGCTGGAGTCGGCCGACGACCTGCGCGTGCGGCTCGCCGAGAACACCGCCCTGTTCCGCCGCCGGATGACCGAGGAGGGCTTCGACATCCTCCCCGGCGACCACGCCATCGCGCCGGTGATGACCGGTGACGCGTCGAAGGCGGGCCGCATGGCGGAGCTGCTCCTGGAGCGCGGCGTCTACGTGATCGGCTTCTCCTACCCGGTCGTGCCGCAGGGCCAGGCCCGCATCCGCGTGCAGCTGTCCGCCGCCCACTCCACCGAGGACGTGAACCGCGCGGTGGACGCCTTCGTGGCGGCACGTGCGGAGCTCGACGTCTGACACGTGCGTGACCTGCGCACATCGATGAGAGAATCGATGCCGTGATCGAAGCGCGGCGGCTGCACATCCTCCGGGCGGTGGCGGACCACCGCACCGTGACGGCGGCCGCCGCCGCGCTGTACCTCACCCCGTCGGCGGTCTCGCAGCAGCTGACCGCCCTGGAGCAGGAGACCGGGCACCGCCTGGTCGAGCGCGGCGCCAAGGGCGTACGGCTGACCCCGGCCGGCGAGATCCTGCTCGACCACACCAACGCCGTCCTCGCCCAGCTGGAACGGGCCGAGGCCGAGCTCGCCGCGTACAGCTCGGGTGAGGCCGGCACGGTCACGGTCGCGTCCTTCGCGACCGGTATCGCCCTGGTCGTCGCGCCCGCGCTGGCCCGCCTCGCCGAGTCGGCGCCCGGCATCCGCATCCGCGTCCAGGACGCCGAGGGCGACGCCAGCCTGCCGATGGTGCTGGACCGGCAGGTCGACGTGGCCGTCGCCGTCGAGTACCGCGGGGCGCCGCCCGCCGACGACCCGCGTCTGACGCACGTCCCCCTGTACGCCGAGCCCTTCGACGCGGTCGTCCCGGTCGCCCACCGCCTCGCCGACGCCGACGAGGTGCCGCTGGCAGAACTTGCCAAGGACCCGTGGATCGGCCCCTACCCCGGCAACCCGTGCCACGACGTCGTGGTCCTGGCCTGCGAGAACGCAGGTTTCCAGCCCCGCATGGAGCACTCCTCGGACGACTTCCGCGCGGTGGTGTCCCTCGCCGCGGCCGACGTCGGCGTGGCGCTCGTCCCGCGTTCGGCGCTGCACGGCACGGACCTCACGGGCGTGGTCGTCCGGCCCGTCGACGGGGTCGCGCCCACCCGCCGTGTCTTCGCGGCGGTACGCCGGGGTGCCGAGGAGCACCCCTTGATCCGCCCGGTCCTGGACGCACTCGACGAGGCGGCCCGGGCGTGAGGCTCCGGTAACACGGCTGTCCCGTACGCGGGATAGCGTCCCGGACATGAGAGACGCCGATGACGCTCCCGATCCCGTGGACGGCCGGCCCGCCACCCGGCCGGCCGAGCTGCGCGCCGAACGAGGCCGGTCACCGGGCGAGTTGGCGGAGCGCAGTGGAGTGGGCCGGTCCACGCTCTGCCGGGCCGAACGCGCGGAGACCAGCCCCACCGCCTCCGTCCTGAACCGCCTCCGCGCGGTCCACGGACGCACCCTGTCCCGGCTGCTCAGCGAGGTCGAGGGGGAACCCGCGCCGGTGGTACGGGCCGCCGAGCAGCCCCTGCGGGAGGACCGGTCCGCCGGCTTCGTGCGCCGCTCGGTGTCCCCGCCGCACGCCGGGCCGCGCGCAGGACTCGTCGGGGGACGGCTCGCGGGGCCGACGAGGTTCCGGTGCGCCGGCCCCGACGGCGTGCGCCACGTGCCGGCGGTGGTGCTGCCGTGATGGTGGGCCGCGTGGACGAGCACCGACTGACCGGCCTGCTGGAGGGGTTGGCGGACCTGCTCACCGAGACCGTCGACGGCGGCGCTTCGGTCGGCTTCCTCGCGCCGCTCGACCGGGCCGAGGCCGTCGCCTGGTGGCGGGGTCGGGCCGCCGCCGTGGCGACCGGGAGGCTCGCCGTCTGGGTGGCGTGCGAGGGGGAGCGGGTGACCGGGACCGTGAGCCTCGCCCTGCCCGACAAGCCCAACAGTCGCCACCGCGCCGAGCTGGTCACACTGATGGTCTCCCGCACGGCCCGCGGCCGGGGCCTGGGCCGCGGGCTCCTGACCGCCGCCGAGGAGGCGGCCGCGGCGGCCGGCATCACCCTGCTCCACCTGGACACCGAGACCGGTAGCCCCGCCGAACGCCTCTACCGCTCCGCCGGGTGGACCCGGGCCGGGACGATCCCCGACTACGCGGCGGACCCGGGCGGGGAACTGAGGCCGACGACGCTCTACTTCAAGCAGCTCGGCCCGCCGGCCGCCGCCGGGTGATTGCCAGTCAGTGGCGGAGCCACGACCACCGGAACCTGCCTACCACTGTCAATGTCAGTGGCGGCGGCTACGGTGCCTGACATGCCGGACGCAGAAGACGTACGCCGTATCGCCCTGTCCCTGCCGGACACGACGGAGAAGATCGCCTGGAGCATGCCCACGTTCCGGGTCGCGGGCAAGATGTTCGCCACGCTGCCCGAGGACGAGACCTCCATCGCGGTGCGCTGCCCCAAGGAGGAGCGCACCGAACTCGTGCTGGCCGAGCCGGAGAAGTTCTGGATCGCCGGCCACGAGGCCCAGTTCGCCTGGGTGCGGGCCCGCCTCGCGGCCCTCGACGGCGAGGACGAGCTGCGTGACATCCTCGCCGACTCCTGGCGCCAGGCGGCCCCGCCCCGGCTGCTGGAGGCCCACCCCCGGCTGGGGCTGCCGGCCGGGGGCTGAAAACCCTTCGGGTGTTGTCAGTGCCCCGTGGCATGATCCGAAGGCTTGCGTCGCAGCCGGAGCCGGAGGGGGGCTCCGGCTGCCGGACGTACGACGTGAGCAGGGAGTGGGCAGCGGTGGTACGGGGGTGGTCGCCGCGGGCCGCCCGGGGGAGGGGAGCGCGGGATGTCAGGGACGTCGTCGCAGTCCACGCACGAGGGTGAGAGGACGGGCGGGACGCGGGCGGGACGAGCCGTGTGGTCGCGGGACTTCGCGTTGTTCTTCGCCGCGCGGGCCGTCGCCCGGCTGGGCGACACCATGCTGCCCGTCGCACTCGCGGCCGGTCTGCTCCAGCACGGGTACGGGGCGGGCGCGGTCGGCCTCGCCATGGCCGCGACGGCCGCCGCGTTCGCCGGCCTGGTGATCTTCGGCGGGGTCCTCGCCGACCGCTTCAGCACCCGCAAGCTGATGATCGGCGCCGATCTGGTGCGGCTGGGCACCCAGGCCCTGGCAGCCGTGCTCTTCTTCTCCGGACACGTCGTGCTGTGGCAGATCTGCGCGATCGGGTTCGTCAACGGTGTCGCGGGCGCCGTGTTCCAGCCCGGCGTCGCCGGCACCGTGACCCGGCTCGCCTCCGACATACAGGGCGCGAACGGCGCGATAAGGGTCGCCGAGTCCGCCGCCCAGCTCGCGGGCCCCGCGGTGGCCGGCCTCCTGGTCGGCCTCACCTCACCCGGCGGGGTCTTCGCGGCCCACGCCACCACGTACGCGGTCAGCGCGCTGTGCCTGCTGCTGCTCCGGCTGCCCCCGCTCGCGCGGGGCAGCCGGGCGGTGGCCGGCCGTGGGACGAAGGCCTTCCGCGCCGATCTGGTCGAGGGATGGCGGGAGTTCCGCTCCCGTCGGTGGCTGTGGGGCGTCATCGCCGTCTGGGGTGTCTACATGATCGCCGTCTGGGGTCCGACCGTTCCGCTGGTGGCCACCGAGGTGGTGCGGGAGCACGGCCCCCGCGCCTACGGCCTGGTCAACTCCGCCCTGGGCGCCGGCACCGTCGTCGGCGGGCTCCTCGCACTGCGGCTGCGGCCTCGCCGCATGCTGCGCGCCGGGGCGATCGCCCTCGTCGGCTTCGCCGCCTTCCCCGCGAGCGTCGGAGCCGGTCTCGGCGTACCGGCCATGGCGACGGGCGCCGCCGTCGCCGGGGCCGGAATGTCCTTCTGGGGCGTGATGTGGGCGACCAGCGTGCAGACCCAGGTCCCGCCGGACGTCCTCAACCGCATCCACGCCTACGACGTGGCGGGCTCGCTCGCGATGATGCCCGTGGGCCAGGCCCTCGCCGGCCCGGCCGCCTCGGCCGTCGGCGCCGACCATGTGCTGCTCGTGGCCGGCGCGACGAGCCTCGCCGTCTGCGCCGCCCTGCTCCTGATACCGGCGGTACGCGGTCTGGTGCGGGTCGACGCGGCCGCGGACGACTCCGGCCGCACGGCGGCCCTGCCCCTGCGGTCCCGTACGGAGAAGCGTTGACCGGCAGACGGTGCCCCCGGAACGCGATGCGCGACCACGGGTCCGAGTGCGGTATGGTTTTCCTGCGCGTTCGGCCAGGGAAATCCCAGGTCAGACGGGCAGCGGGACGTGGCGCAGCTTGGTAGCGCACTTGACTGGGGGTCAAGGGGTCGCAGGTTCAAATCCTGTCGTCCCGACTGGAGACAGTCGCAGATCAGGGCCGGTTTCGGAGCGATCCGAAACCGGCCCTTGATCATTCCTGGGGACCGGTTGAGGGCCGGTGTCCTTGTGGTGGTCAGTGAACCGTGGCCGGCGATTCCGCGAAGGACGTGTACGTGGGCTTCGCGTCGGCGAACCACGTCGGTCCGGTGCGCCGACGGCGCTCGCCGGGAGACCTGCACGCGGGCAAGCGGCGAGGTCGCTCGTCGGATACCGGGCGTCGGCCAGGAGAAGCGACCGGCCGATCACGACTCCGAGGTCGTACCAGCCCCCATCGTCCATCGGGCGTCGGAGCAGTCCGTCACGGAGGGCATCGAGCGTCTCGTACGGCCGGCCCTGACCGACACCGGAGCGGAAACGCTCACCGATCGGGTGGTCCACGACTCGTTCAGGACTGCCCGCAAGGGCAATGAGGGCCGCCCCGGACACCCCGGCGGGTCCCCGTGTGAAGACAAGGGAGCGTTCGCGGATGCCCTCGTACGCCCTCAGTGCGGGCGCCGCGGACCGTCCGGCGGCCTGTCCGGGTCCGCGGTGCTCAGCCGGGCGACCAGCTCCCGTTTGAGAACCTTGCCGCTGGGGCCGAGGGGGAAGGCGTCCACGAACTCGACCCGGCGCGGGTACTTGTACGGCGCCATCCGCTCCCTGCTCCAGGCGACGATCTCGGCGCCCAGGGCCGGGTCCGGCGTCGTGCCGGGGCGGGCCCTCACCACCGCGCACACCTCCTCGCCGTGGACGGGGTGGGGGAGCCCGACGACGGCTGCCTGGGCGATCGCCGGGTGGCGGGCCAGGACGTCCTCCACCTCGCGCGGGTAGACGTTGTACCCGCCGCGCAGCACCACGTCCTTCTTGCGGTCGACGACGGACAGGTAGCCCTCGTCGTCCTTGACGCCGAGGTCACCCGAGCGGAACCAGCCGTCCACGATGGCCTCGGCGGTCGCCTCCGGCCGGTTCAGGTAGCCGGCCATCACGTTGTGCCCCCGGATGACGATCTCCCCCGTCTCGCCGACGGGCACCAGCTCGATCCTGCCCTCCACGTCGGCCCTGGCGATCTCGACCTCGACGCCCCAGATCGGCCGGCCCACCGTGCCCGGTCTGAGCGGCCACGCCTTCTGGTTGTAGGCCACCACCGGAGACGTCTCGGTCAGCCCGTACCCTTCGAGGACCGGACAGCCGAACGTCTCCCGGAACGCGTCCAGGACCGCCACCGGCAGCGCGGCGCCGCCGGAGAACGCACGGTCGAGCGCGGGCCTGCGCGGGTCGGCGCGGGCCGCGTCGAGGAGTGCCGTGTACATCGTCGGGACCCCCATGAACACGGTGCAGCCCTCCCGCACCATGAGGTCCAGCGCGCCCGGCCCGTCGAACCGGGGCATCAGAACCAGGGTCGCCCCCGCCCGGAAGCAGGTGTTCATGCCGCAGATCTGACCGAAGGTGTGGAACAGGGGCAGACAGCCGAGCAGGACGTCGTCCGCGGTGAAGTCGAACGGCGACAGCATGGTCGTGTCGACGTTCATCACCACGTTGAGATGGGTGAGCAGGGCGCCCTTGGGCCGGCCGGTGGTGCCGGAGGTGTAGAGGATCACCGCGATGTCCTCGGGGGCGCGCGCCACCTGACGGTCGATCGGGGTGCTCCGCGCCGCGAGCACGTCCAGCCGTGGCGCGCGGGTGCACCCCTCTTCCCCGTCCCCTTCTCCTTCTCCCTCCATGACGGTGAGCACGGGCGTGCCGGCCGTCTCCGCCGCCCTGCCGCCCTCGGCCAGGAGCGGGGCGGCGCAGATCAGCGCCGCCGCCCCGGAGTCCTTCAGGACGTATGCGATCTCGTCCGCCCGGAGCAGGGCGTGGACCGGGACCGCGATCGCGCCGAGCGCGAGCACACCGAAGTAGGCCGACGGGAAGTGCGGTGTGCTGGGCAGCAGCAGCGCCACCCTGTCGTCGGGGCCGATGCCCCGCGCGCGCAGCGCCGCCGCGTACCTCCGCGCCTCGTCCCACAGCTCGCGGTAGGTGATCTTCCGCGTACCGGCCACGACCGCCGGGTGCTCCGGTCGCCGTAGCGCGGACTCGGCGAGTATGGACGCCACGGAGAGGGTCATGGGGGTTTCACCCGCTCGCTTCCGCGGCCAGCCGCGCCTTGTCCGGTTTGCCGACGCCGGTGAGGGGCAGAGTGGTGCGGACGTGGATCCGCGCGGGAACGTGCTTGGGGGAGAGGGTGGCTCGGACGTGTTCCGCCAGTTCGTCGGGGGTGGCCGTGCCCGCCTCGCGCAGCACCACGGCCGCGTGCAGGTGCTCGACCCGGTCCCGGTCCCGGACGCAGAAGGCGGCGGCCTGCACGACATCGGGACGGGCCAGGAAGGCGTTCTCCACGGTCACCGGATGGATCTTGATGCCATTGGTCTTGATCACCTCGCCGATCCGGCCGCGCAGGTGGAGGTAGCCGTCACCGTCGACGAAGCCGAGGTCACCGGTGTGCACCCAGCCGTCCCGTACGGTCCGGGCGGTGAGTTCGGGCTCGGCCACGTACTCGCTCATCGTGAACGGCGACCGTACGCAGACCTCGCCGGTCTCGCCGGGCGGCAGGTCGCGGTGGTCGTCCGGATCGGTGATCCGGACCCAGCCGGACATCGGCCGGCCGACCGTGACCCGCAGCCGGGGGTCGAGGTGCTCGGCGGGCGAGAGCATGCTGACGAAGCCCGCCTCGCTGGTCGCGTACACCTGGATCAGTACGTCGCCGAAGACCTTGACCGCCTCGCCCAGTCGCTCGGGGGATGCGGGGGAGCCCACGTACGTGACCATCTGGAGGCGGGACAGGTCGGTCGAGCCCACCTCCGGATGGTCCATGAGCAGGTACAGCTGGGGAGGGGAGAGCAGCATCCGGGTGATCCCGTGCCGCTCGATGCAGCGCAGCGCGTCACCCGGGTCGAAGCCGTCCCGCAGGACCACCGAGCCGCCGGACGCGAGTGAGTCGTCGGCCGTGGCGCCGCTGGAGTGGCTCAGCGGGAGGCAGGCCAGGTAGACCGACCGCCAGCCCATCTGCAGCCCGGCGGAGATGAAACCGTTGCGGGCCCGGAAGTCGAAGGCGATGCCTTTCGGCTCACCGGTGGTTCCGCTCGTGTAGGTCACCACCGCGGGCCGGTCGGGCTCGATCTCGACGCCGGCCGGATCCAGCGCGTCCGGGTCCCCGGCCGTCAGGTCCAGGACATCGGGGCCGAGGTCGCCGAGAGCGACGAGGGCGAGCGGAGTGCCCAGCCGCTCGCGCAGCTCTCGGGCGGCCGCGAGGTTCTCCGCGTCGACGGCCAGGTACGTCGCACCGGTCTCCCGGAGGACCTTGAGCTTGGCGTCGGCGGCCAAGTGGTCCGCCGGGTCGACCGCGTTGGTGGTGTGGAGATGGACCACCGTGGCCCCGACCAGATTCGCGGCGTACCGCAGGACCAGGGTCGGGGCGGTGTTGGTGACGGTCAGGATGGCGACCACGGCCCCGCCGTCGATCCCGCCGACGTGCTGGTGCAGGGCCTGCGCGGCCGACCGGACCAGGGTGGTCAGCTCCGCCGCGGTGAGCGTCTTGTCGCGCCAGGACAGGACGACTTTCTCCGGTTCCGCGGAGATCACCTGGAGGATCTGGCTTACATACGTTTCGTTCGACGGCATAGGAAACTCCAGTGTTGCCGTGTCGAGGAATTTCCGCAGAGCCTACAACACGCAAATCAGATATACCAGGAGTGTGAATGAAGAAGCGGATGTGCGGGAGGTATTGAATTGTCGCAGGCCGCGCCATCGAAGTGATATTTCGCCCTGAGACAATACCTCTTACCGGTTCGGCCCCCGCATCGGTTCGGTCTTCGGAGAAAAGGGTCGTCATGAACCATTACCTGGAGCTCTTCTCACGGCACATGGGGGAAGGTGGGTCACCGGACGCGAAACGGGAATTCCTTGAGATCGGCCGGCTCGCCGGGAAATTTCCGGCGGCCAGGAGCCTGCGGGACGGAATCACCTCCGAGATCAGCGTCTGGTGCAGCAACGACTACCTGGGAATGGGCCAGCACCCGCTGGTCCTGGCGGCGACCCGCGAAGCCCTCGACGAGTACGGCGCGGGGTCGGGCGGCTCCCGGAACATCGGCGGGACCAATCACTGCCACGTGCTGCTGGAGAACGAACTGGCGGATCTGCACGGCAAGGCGGACGCCCTTCTCTTCACCTCCGGGTACACCGCCAACGACGGAGCCCTCACAGTCCTCGCCGGCCGGCCGGACAACTGCGTCGTCTTCTCCGACGAGATGAACCACGCCTCGATCATCGACGGACTCCGCCACAGCGGCGCCGAAAAGCGCATTTTCCGCCACAACGACACGGCGCATCTGGAAGAGCTGATATCCGCCACCGATCCCGACCGGCCGAAGATGATCGTCGTGGAGTCGGTCTATTCGATGGGGGGTGATGTCGCCCCGCTCGCCGAGATTGCCCGGGTCGCCCGCGAGCACGGTGCGATGACCTTCCTCGACGAGGTTCACGCGGTCGGGATGTACGGACCGGAGGGAGCCGGTATCGCCGCGAGCCTGGGCATCGCGGACGAGTTCACCGTCATCATGGGAACACTCGCCAAGGGATTCGGCACCACCGGCGGATACATCGCCGGTCCCGCCAAGCTGGTCGACGCGGTGCGCGGCCTGTCCCGCCCCTTCATCTTCACCACCGCCCTGCCACCGGCGGTCGTGGCAGGCGCCCTCGCCGCGGTCCGGCACCTGCGCACCTCCGACGAGGAACGTGACCGGCTCCGCGAGAACGCGCGACTGACGCACCGGCTGCTCACGGAACACGGCATCCCCTTCGTCTCCGACGAGTCCCACATCGTCTCGATCTTCGTCGGGGACGACGCACTCGCCCGGCAGATCTCCGCCCTGCTGCTGGCACGCCACGGCATCTACGTGCAGGCGATCAACGCGCCGAGCGTGCGCGCGGGCCAGGAGATCCTCAGGAGCGCACCCGGCGCCGTCCACGAGCCCGCGGAGGTCGAGCAGTTCGTCGCGGCACTGGACGGGATCTGGCGGGAACTGGGGGTCACGCGGGCGCCGGGCCCGCACCGGTCCCCCGGAACGGACGGCTGACCCGCCCCACGGGGTGCGCGCGGCTGTTCCGCGGCTCCGCGACCCGCCCCACGAGGGGTGCGCGGCTCGCTCCAGTCGCTCCGCGACCCGCCCGCTCCCCGTACCCGCGTCCTGTCGCGGCCTGCGATATCGGGCCGCTATGCGAGGTCGGCAAGATCGACGTCGCAGGTCCGGTGGCAGTACACGCCGGGCATGACGAAGGCGTCCCGGCCGACGCGCGACCCGTGGGAGCGGGCACCCCGCCGTGGTCCGGTGACTGATGGTCCTGCACGCCGTGAAGGAGTCCGAAGACACGATGGCGCACCCCGACGGTACGGAAGCACCGCTGCTGTGGACGCTGGCCGGCAGCGGCAAGGAGTCGCTGGCGGCCGGTGCGCGCGGCCTGCACGCGTACCTGGCCGGTCGTGACGACTGGAGCCCCCAGGACATCGCGCTCACCCTCGCGCGCACCGCTTCCGAGGGGAGCCGGCGGGCGGCACTGGTGGCGGACGGCCGTGACGGATTCCTTCGGCGGCTGGACGCGCTCGCCGACGGCAGGAGCATGCCCGGCCTGGTGGAGGGCGCCGCCGGGCCCGGCCGCCGGGTCGCCTTCGTGTTTCCCGGACAGGGCGCGCAATGGCCCCGGATGGCGGTGGACCTGCTGGACACCTCCACGGTGTTCCGCGACCGGATGGACGCGTGCGCGCAGGCCCTGGAACCGTTCGTCGACTGGTCGCCGATCGACGTGCTCCGCGACCCGGAGGCGCTGGGCGCACCCGCAGGGGGTCGGGCCGACGTGGTGCAGCCCCTGCTGTTCGCCGTGACGGTGTCGCTCACCGCTCTGTGGCGCTCCCACGGTGTGGAACCGGCCGCCGTGCTCGGGCACAGCGTCGGAGAGGTCACCGCCGCCGCGGTCTCCGGCGCGCTGTCCCTGGACGACTCCGCGAGGGTGGTGGCTCTGTGGAGCCAGGCCCAGGCGACCCTGGCCGGGCAGGGCGACATGGTCTCCGTCATGGCCCCGGCCGACGACGTCGAGCCGCGGCTGCGCCGCTGGGAGGGCCGCCTCGTCGTCGCCGCGCACAACGGCCCGCGGTCCGTGATCGTCTCCGGCGACCGTGACGCCGCGGCCGAACTCCTCGCCGACCTGGCCGCGGACGCGGTGCACGCACGGCGGATCGCCGTGGGCCTGGCCGCCCATTCCCCCCACATCGACGCGATCATCCCCCGGATGAGGGCCGACCTCGCCCCGGTGCGGCCCCGTACACCGGATCTGCCCTACTACTCCGGACTGACCGGCGGACGACTGGACGTCCCGGTACTGGACGCCGACTACTGGTGCCGCAACCTGCGCAACACGGTCAGGTTCCACCAGGCGGCCGGGGCCCTGCTGCGGGATGGGCACGGCGTCCTGCTGGAGGTCAGCCCGCACACCGTGCTGACCTCCGCCCTCACGGACTGCGTGGAGGAACACGGCGCGCAGGCCGCCGTCCTCGGGACGCTGCGCCGGGACCAGGGCGGTCCGGGCCGGTTCCTGACCTCGCTCGGTGACCTGTACGTGCGCGGTGTCACCCTGGAGCGGGAAGCGCTGTCCGCCGCGGTCCACGCCCGGGTGCGGGAACTGCCGGCGGCGGCCCTGGCGGCGCTCGCCGAGGCCGGGCCGGCGGACGCGGGCGGGCCGGACGGCGCGGGCGGTGACCGGGATGCCGCCACCGCGCTCCGCACGGAGCTGGCCGCGATGGACGTACCGGAGCGGCGTGCCGCGCTGGCACGGCTGGTGGGCGAGGAGATCGCCGCGCTGACCGGGCGGTCCGACCCTGTCCCGGCCGAACTGGCCTTCCTCGACCTGGGATTCGACTCCGTCACCGCCGTGGAGCTGCGCAACCGGCTGAGCGCGGCGACGGCGCTGCGCATCCCGGCGACGGTCGTCTTCGACTGCCCGACCCCGGCGGCCCTGACCGCGTACCTCTGCGCCGGGATCAGCGGTGACCGGCCCGACACGAACGCGGACGAGCCGGTGCGGCGGCCCGTGGACGACGACCCCGTGGTGATCGTCGGGATGGGCTGCCGCTACCCCGGCGGTGTCGGCAGCCCCGACGAACTCTGGAAGCTGGTGTCGGCAGGCGCCGACGCCGTCTCCGCGCTGCCCGACGACCGCGGCTGGGACACCGCCGGACGGTACGACCCCGCACCGGGGACGCCGGGCCGGTACTACCAGCGAGAGGCGGGTTCGCTGGCCGGCGCGGCCGAGTTCGACGCGGAGTTCTTCGGCATCTCGCCGCGCGAGGCGGCGGCGATGGACCCGCAGCAGCGGCTGCTGCTGGAGACGACCTGGGAAGTCCTGGAACGGGCCGGGATCGTCCCCGCCACCCTGCGGCGGACCCCGACGGGCGTCTACGTCGGGGCGATGACCATGGACTACGGCCCCCCTCTCGAACAGGGCGCCGACGAGGGAGGCCACCTGCTGACCGGCAACACCGGAAGCGTCGCATCGGGCCGACTGGCCTACACCCTCGGTCTGGAGGGAGCGGCGGTCACCGTGGACACGGCGTGCTCGTCCTCGCTGGTGGCCCTGCACCTCGCGGTTCGGGCGCTGAGGTCCGGCGAGTGCTCGCTGGCCCTGGCCGGCGGCGCGACCGTGATGTCCACGGTCGGCATGCTCGTGGAGTTCAGCCGTCAGGGCGGTCTGGCCCCGGACGGCCGCTGCAAGGCGTTCGCGGCAGCCGCCGACGGCTTCGGCCTGGCCGAGGGCGTCGGGATGCTGCTGCTGGAGCGGTTGTCGGACGCGCGGCGTCACGGGCATCCGGTACTGGCGGTGGTGCGGGGCTCGGCCACGAACCAGGACGGTGCGAGCAATGGCCTGACGGCGCCGAGCGGTCCCTCGCAGCAGCGGGTGATCCGTGCGGCGTTGGCGGACGCGGGGCTGTCGGCGTCCGAGGTGGACGTGGTGGAGGCGCA
>NZ_JBNGGC010000044.1:0-60904 GCF_049974565.1 Streptomyces sp. WG5
CCGGTGTGGGTGTTGGGGGGGGGTTGGCGGCCTCTCCCCCCCCGTGGGGGGGGTTTTTTTTTTTTTTTTTTTGGGGGGGGGGGGGGTTTTTTTTTCCCCCCCCCCCCCCCCCCGCTCCAGGTTGGCGCTGCCGGAGGCCCGACGGTCCGTCATACCTCCACGACGACAGGGAGGATCATCGGCCGGCGGCGGTAGGTGTCCGACACCCATTTGCCGAGGGTCCGCCTCACCAGCTGCTGGAGCTGGTGGGGCTCGACGACTCCGTCCTGGGCCGAGCGTTCCAGTACTTCCGTGACCCTGGGGAGCACCGCGGCGAAGGCCGAGTCCTCGATGCCCGAGCCCCGGGCCTGGACGTGCGGACCTCCGGTGATCTTGCCGGTGGACGAGTCGATGACCACGAAGACCGAGATGATGCCCTCGTCGCCGAGGATCTTGCGGTCCTTGAGGGCCGGCTCGCCCACGTCACCGACCGAGAGGCCGTCGACGTAGACGTATCCCGCCTGCACCTTGCCGGAGATCTTCGCCTTCCCCTCGACGAGGTCGACGACGACGCCGTCCTCGGCGATGACGATGCGGTCGTGCGGGACACCGGTGAGGGCGCCCAGCTCGGCGTTGGCACGCAGATGGCGCCATTCGCCGTGGACCGGCATCAGGTTCCTGGGCCGGCAGATGTTGTAGAAGTACAGCAGCTCGCCGGCCGAGGCGTGGCCCGAGACGTGGACCTTGGCGTTGCCCTTGTGGACGACGTTGGCGCCCCAGCGGGTCAGGCCGTTGATCACGCGGTACACCGCGTTCTCGTTGCCCGGGATGAGGGACGAGGCCAGGATCACCGTGTCGCCGTTGACGATGCGGATCTGGTGGTCGCGGTTGGCCATGCGGGACAGGGCGGCCATCGGTTCGCCCTGGGAGCCCGTACAGACCAGGACCACTTCGCTGTCCGGCAGGTCGTCGAGCGTCTTGACGTCCACGACCAGGCCCGGCGGAACCTTCAGATAGCCGAGGTCCCGGGCGATGCCCATGTTGCGGACCATGGAACGGCCGACGAAGGCGACCCTGCGGCCGTACTCGTGCGCCGCGTCCAGGATCTGCTGGATGCGGTGGACGTGGCTGGCGAAGCTCGCCACGATGATCCGCTTGCGGGCGCCGGCGAAGACCTGGCGCAGGACGTTGGAGATGTCGCGCTCGGGCGGGACGAAGCCAGGAACCTCGGCGTTCGTCGAGTCGGAGAGGAGGAGGTCGATGCCCTCCTCGCTCAGCCGCGCGAAGGCGTGCAGGTCCGTGAGGCGGCCGTCCAGCGGAAGCTGGTCCATCTTGAAGTCGCCGGTGTGGACGACCATGCCCGCGGGGGTGCGGATCGCGACGGCCAGGGCGTCCGGGATGGAGTGGTTCACCGCGACGAACTCGCAGTCGAACGGGCCGACGCGCTCGCGGTGCCCCTCCGCCACCTCGAGGGTGTACGGACGGATGCGGTGCTCCTGGAGCTTGGCCTCGATGAGCGCGAGGGTCAGCTTGGAGCCGATCAGCGGGATGTCCGGCTTCTCCCGGAGGAGGAAGGGGACACCGCCGATGTGGTCCTCGTGGCCATGGGTGAGGACGATGCCCTCGATGTCGTCGAGGCGGTCCCGGATGGACGAGAAGTCCGGCAGGATCAGGTCGATTCCGGGCTGCTCCTCCTCGGGGAAGAGCACTCCGCAGTCGACGATCAGCAGACGGCCGCCGTACTCGAAGACCGTCATGTTGCGGCCGATCTCGCCGAGGCCGCCAAGGGGCGTGACCCGCAGGCCACCCTTGGGGAGCGCCGGGGGACGGCCCAGTTCAGGATGCGGATGACTCAAAAGACTCTCCTCACCACACGCGCCACGTACCGGTGGGCACGTGGCGCGCATGACGTTCGTGCAGAAGCAGTTGTCGTATGGGGTGGTGCGGGCACCGGTGGCCCGCGTATTCAGTTGTGAAGTCCGGTCGTGCGGATCGTGCGGTGGTGCGGTCGTGCGAAGTCTGTTGTCAGAGCTGTACCCCGCCCGCGGCAAGATCGATCTTGAGCTGCTCGGTCTCCTCGGGCGTGAGGCCGACCATGGGCGCGCGCAGCGGTCCGGCGGGCAGCCCCAGGAGGGCGAGTGCGGCCTTGGTGGTCATGACGCCCTGGGTGCGGAACATGCCGGTGAAGACCGGGAGCAGCTTCTGGTGGATCTCCAGTGCCTTCTGCACGTCACCCGCGACGTGCGCGTCCACCATGGAGCGCAGTTCGGGGGTGACGACGTGGCCGACGACCGAGACGAAGCCGACCGCGCCCACGGAGAGCAGCGGCAGGTTCAGCATGTCGTCGCCGGAGTACCAGGCGAGGCCGGAGCGGGCGATGGCCCAGCTCGCGCGGCCGAGGTCGCCCTTGGCGTCCTTGTTCGCGACGATCCGCGGGTGCTCCGCGAGGCGGACCAGCGTCTCGGTGTTGATCGGGACGCCGCTGCGGCCGGGGATGTCGTAGAGCATGACCGGCAGCCCGGCGGCGTCGGCGATGGCCGTGAAGTGCTGGTACAGGCCCTCCTGCGGGGGCTTGTTGTAGTACGGCGTGACGAGCAGCAGGCCGTGTGCGCCGGTGCGTTCGGCGGCGCGGGCCAGCTCGATGCTGTGCTGGGTGTTGTTCGTGCCGACTCCGGCGACGACGTGTGCCCGGTCGCCGACGGCCTCCAGGACGGCCCGTACGAGGTCCGCTTTCTCCGCGTCGCTGGTGGTGGGGGACTCGCCGGTGGTGCCGTTGACGATCAGGCCGTCGTTGCCTGCGTCCACCAGGTGGGCGGCGAGCCGCTGCGCGCCGTCGAGGTCGAGTGCGCCGTCCGCCGTGAAGGGCGTGACCATGGCGGTGAGGACCCGCCCGAAGGGGGTCTGCGGAGTCGAGGTCGGAGCCATGGGTTACACGCTACTCGTTGCTCAGGGCGGGGTCTGCCCTCGGGGGAGGCGGCAGGCCGGACAGGAAGTGGAGCCCGGCACTGCCTGCTCGGGGGTTCAAGCAGTGCCGGGTCCCTCTGATCAGGCTAGATGAACTTCTCCAAACGCCGCAATACGGACACTTCGCGCGGCTGATGCGCACATCTGTGCCGTCGGGCAGGCCGGATCGGCTACGGAGCCACCCGGCCGTTCGCGTTGAAGGCCGCGTAGGTGAGCGGCATGAGGCGGGCCCATTCCTCTTCCATCTTCTCGCCGACCATCTCGATCTCCCGCTGCGGGAAGGACGGGACCTTGGCCAGTTCGTGCTGGGTGCGCAGGCCGAGGAAGTGCATCATCGAGCGGGCGTTGCAGGTGGCGTACATCGACGAGTACAGGCCGACGGGGAGCACCGCTCGGGCCACCTCGCGGGCGACGCCGGCGGCGAGCATCTCCTGGTACGTCCGGTAGGCCTGGCGGTAGGAGTCCTCCATCGACCGGCTCACCAGGCCGTGCTGTTCGGCGGTGCCCTCGACGAAGACGTACTTGCCCGGGCGGCCCTGCTGGACCAGCTTGCGGTCCTCGCCCGGCACGTAGAAGACCGGCTGGAGCTCCCGGTAGCGGCCCGACTCCTCGTTGTAGGACCAGCCGACGCGGTGCCGCATGAACTCGCGGAAGACGAAGATCGGGGCGCTGATGAAGAAGGTCATCGAGTTGTGCTCGAACGGGCTGCCGTGCCGGTCCCGCATGAGGTAGTTGATCAGGCCCTTCGAACGCTCCGGGTCCTTCTTCAGCTCGTCCAGGGACTGCTCCCCGACGGTGGAGACACGGGCGGCGAACAGGACGTCGGAGTCGGTCGCGCTGCTCTTGACCAGCTCTACGGTGACGTCACTGCGGAGGTCGATCTCGAAATCGTCGGCGGGGGTGTCGGTCACGGGTGCAGGGCCTTCCCATCTTGTCGTTCGGCGAGGCCACTCTACGGCCCGGCGAACGGGGCGTTCGGCGCCGTGCCACGATGAAATCGGTGAAACAGGGCACCCGAGGGGCTGTTCGTTCGTCTGTATGAGTAACAGCGAAGCATTCATCCCTGAAGGGAGACGCAGCCTCCATGATCCGCCGGCGTGAACCCGTGCCGTTCGCCTTCGTCGCCGAAGCCGACAGGTTCCGCAGCAATGTCACACCCCCACCGCGTGAGCGGGCGTCCTTCGGCCAGCTGGCCGGACGCTGGCTGCTCGGCCTCACCGTCGTCGCCGGAATAGTGGGCTCCCTGGTGATCGGGATGCCCGCCCTGTCGGCCGACCAGCCCGCCCCGCACAAACAGCCGTCGCAGGCCTCCGACCGGCGCTGAGGGCGTCGTGGGGTCATCTCTGACGCCATCCGGACCCCCGATGGTGGTGACCGGGGACACAGGTCGGTAGCCTCACCGGGCACAGCACACGCCATGGAACGAGTGAGGACCAGCCGTGCCCCTGTCCTTCCTGACGGCCGACCGCGCCTTCGACGCCGCCGACGACGTCGCGCTGCCGTATGACGACCGTGACCTCTGGCGCAGGCCCTACCGGCCGGGCCCGTGGCGCGTGGGGGTGGCGGCACTGATGCTGCTGCTCGCGTCATTCGTACTGTTCTCGGCGATCATCATCGCGGCGACGGACTCGCTGTCCTCGGCCGGTGTGGTGTTCGGCGTCGCGATGGTCGTGATCGCCTGCGCCCTGCGGCTGCTCCGCGTGGGGGCGTGGGTGAGCGCCCACGGGGTGCGTCACGTGAGTTTCCTCAGCACGCGCACGGTGGCCTGGCAGCAGGTCGCCGGCGTGCGCACGGTGCAGCAGCCGGTGCGCTGGCTCGGGCTGCCGCGCACGGTGCAGGGGCAGGCGCTGCTCCTCGTCCGCCAGGGCGGGTCCGCGGAGACCGCGCCTCCGCTGCTGACCACGCACAACGCCGACTTCCTCGCCCGGGAGGACGCCTTCGACCGTGCGGCCGACTCCATGGAGGCGTGGGCCGCGGAGTACCGGCGGGGCTGAGCGCCGAGGGCCCCCGGCGTTACCGGTCTGCTCAGACGGTCTCGACGTGTTTCCCGTCGTGCAGGGCGATCGCCCGCTGCATCGCCTTGCGGGCGCGCGGGGTGTCGCGGGCGTCGTGGTAGGCGACGGCGAGGCGGAACCAGCTGCGCCAGTCGCCGGGGGCGTCCTCCGTCTCGGCCTTGCGCAGGGCGAAGACCTCGTCGGCCGAGTCCCGGTCGACGCGACCGCTGGGGGTGCGCTTGAGGTCGTCGACGGGCAGTCCGCCCTCGGCGTCGAGTTCGGCGGCGAGCTGGTTGGCCTTGCGGACGAACTGGGTGTTCTTCCACAGGAACCACACGCCGATCACCGGCAGGATCAACACCGCGACGCCGAAGGTGACGGTGAGGGGTGTGCCGGTGTCGATGAGCATGACACCGCGGCTGCCGACCAGGAGGAAGTAGAAGACCAGGACGGCGGCCGTGACGACGTAGGAGATTTTCGCGCGCATGGGGGTCAGGGACTCGGTTCGCGTGTCGGTTCCGGCCTCAGTCCAGGTCCAGGAAGTGTTCCAGGCCGAAGGTGAGGCCCGGGGTGGCCACCACCCGGCGGGCGCCGAGCAGGATGCCCGGCATGAAGCTGCTGTGGTGCAGGGAGTCGTGCCGGACGGTGAGGGTCTCGCCCTCGCCGCCCAGCAGGACCTCCTGATGGGCCAGCAGGCCGCGCAGCCGGATCGCGTGGACCGGGACACCGTCGACGTTCGCCCCGCGGGCGCCGTCCAGGGCGGTGGCAGTGGCGTCGGGCGCCGGGGCGGCGCCTGCCTTCTGCCGGGCCTCGGCGATCAGCTGGGCGGTGCGGGTGGCGGTGCCGCTGGGGGCGTCGACCTTGTTCGGGTGGTGCAGTTCGACGACCTCGACGGACTCGAAGTACGGGGCGGCGATCTGCGCGAACTTCATGGTCAGCACGGCGCCGATGGAGAAGTTCGGCGCGATGAGAACGCCCGTCCGCGGGGACTTGTCGAGCCACCCGGTCAGCTGCGCGAGACGTTCGTCGGTCCAGCCGGTGGTGCCGACGACGGCGTGGATGCCGTGGCGTACGCAGTAGTCGAGGTTGTCCATCACCGAGGACGGGGTGGTCAGCTCGACGGCGACCTGGGCGCCGGTCTCGGCCAGCGTGTCCAGGCTGTCGTCCCGGCCGAGGGCGGCGACCAGCTCCATGTCCCCGGCGGCCTCGACCGCCCGTACCGCCTCGGAGCCGATCCGGCCCTTGGCGCCGAGGACGGCCACGCGCAGCTTGCTCATGTCACATGCTTCCTTCTCGAAACGGGACCGTCAGGCGACGGCGTCGTGCAGCCGGGACGCCTGCTTGTCCTTCAGCGGGCCGATGACCGACAGCGAGGGCCGCCGTCCCAGGACGTCGCGGGCGACCGCGCGGACGTCGTCCGGCGTGACCGAGGCTATCCGGGCCAGCATGTCGTCGACGGACATCTGCTCGCCCCAGCACAGTTCGCTCTTGCCGATACGGTTCATCAGCGCGCCGGTGTCCTCCAGGCCGAGGACCGTGGAGCCCTGCAGCTGGCCGATCGCGCGGCCGATCTCCTCGTCGGACAGGCCGTGCTCGGCGACGTGGTCGAGCTCGTCCCGGCAGATCCTCAGTACGTCGTGCACCTGGGAGGGCCTGCAGCCCGCGTAGACGCCGAAGAGGCCGCAGTCGGCGAAGCCCGAGGTGTACGAGTACACGCTGTAGGCCAGGCCGCGCTTCTCGCGGACCTCCTGGAAGAGGCGTGAGGACATGCCACCGCCGAGGGCGGTGTTGAGGACGCCCATGGCCCAGCGGCGCTCGTCGGTGCGGGCCAGGCCCGGCATGCCGAGGATGACGTGGGCCTGCTCGGTCTTGCGGCCGATCAGCTCGACTCGGCCTGCGGTGCGGATGGTACGGCTGCCGTCGCGCGGGGCGATGGGCTCGGCCACCGGGTCCCGGAAGGCGCCGGCCTTCTCGAAGGCTGCGCGGACCTGGCGCACGACCTTGTGGTGGTCGACGTTGCCGGCCGCGGCGACCACCAGGTGCGTGGGGTCGTAGTGCTTCTTGTAGAAGCGGCGGATGCGGTCGGCGGTGAGGGCGTTGACCGTGTCGACCGTGCCGAGGACGGGACGGCCCAGCGCGTTGTCGCCGAACATGGTGTGCGCGAACAGGTCGTGCACGCAGTCGCCGGCGTCGTCCTCGGTCATGGCGATCTCTTCGAGGATCGCGCCGCGCTCGACGTCGACGTCCTCCTCCTGGATCAGCGAGCCGGTGAGCATGTCGCAGACCACGTCGATGGCGAGCGGCAGGTCGGTGTCGAGTACGCGTGCGTAGTAGCACGTGTACTCCTTCGCCGTGAACGCGTTCATCTCGCCGCCGACCGCGTCGATGGCGGAGGAGATGTCCAGGGCGCTGCGTTTGCGGGTGCCCTTGAAGAGCAGGTGCTCCAGGTAGTGGGTGGCGCCGTTCAGGGCCGGGGTCTCGTCGCGGGAGCCGACGTGCGCCCAGATGCCGAAGGTCGCCGAGCGGACCGAGGGCAGGGTCTCGGTGACGATGCGCAGGCCGCCCGGGAGGGTGGTCTTGCGGACCGTACCGATGCCGTGCTCGCCCTTGATCAGGGTTTGGGTACGGGCGACGGCCCGCGCCTCCGAGGAGGTGCGGGCCGTCGCCTTGGAGCCACGGGACGTCACTGGTCGGCGTCGTCCTTCTTCTCCTCGGCGCCCTCTTCGCCCTCGACCACGGGGATCAGGGAGAGCTTGCCGCGGGAGTCGATCTCGGCGATCTCGACCTGGACCTTCTGGCCCACACCGAGGACGTCCTCGACGTTCTCCACGCGCTTGCCGCCGGCCAGCTTGCGGATCTGCGAGATGTGCAGCAGACCGTCCTTGCCGGGCAGCAGGGAGACGAACGCGCCGAAGGTCGTCGTCTTCACGACGGTGCCCAGGTAGCGCTCGCCGACCTCGGGCATGGTCGGGTTGGCGATGCCGTTGATCGTGGCGCGGGCGGCCTCGGCCTGCGAGCCCTGGGCAGCACCGATGTAGATGGTGCCGTCGTCCTCGATCGTGATGTCGGCGCCCGTGTCCTCCTGGATCTGGTTGATCATCTTGCCCTTGGGGCCGATGACCTCACCGATCTTGTCGACGGGGATCTTCACGGTGATGATCCGCGGCGCGTTCGGGGACATCTCGTCCGGCGTGTCGATCGCTTCCATCATCACGTCGAGGATGTGGAGGCGGGCGTCACGGGCCTGCTTGAGGGCGGCGGCCAGGACGGAGGCGGGGATGCCGTCCAGCTTGGTGTCGAGCTGGAGGGCGGTCACGAACTCCTTGGTGCCGGCGACCTTGAAGTCCATGTCGCCGAAGGCGTCCTCCGCACCGAGGATGTCGGTGAGGGCGACGTAGTGCGTCTCGCCGTTGATCTCCTGGGAGATCAGGCCCATGGCGATACCGGCGACGGGGGCCTTCAGCGGCACACCGGCGTTCAGCAGCGACATGGTGGAGGCGCAGACCGAGCCCATGGACGTCGAGCCGTTGGAGCCGAGGGCCTCGGACACCTGACGGATCGCGTACGGGAACTCCTCGCGCGTCGGCAGCACCGGCACGATGGCGCGCTCGGCGAGGGCGCCGTGGCCGATCTCGCGGCGCTTCGGGGAGCCGACGCGGCCGGTCTCGCCGACGGAGTACGGCGGGAAGTTGTAGTTGTGCATGTAGCGCTTGCGGGTCACCGGCGAGAGGGTGTCCAGCTGCTGCTCCATGCGGAGCATGTTGAGGGTGGTGACGCCCAGGATCTGGGTCTCGCCACGCTCGAACAGCGCGGAACCGTGGACGCGCGGGATGGCCTCGACCTCGGCGGCCAGGGTGCGGATGTCGGTGACACCGCGGCCGTCGATGCGCTTCTTCTCCTTGATGACACGCTCACGGACCAGGGACTTGGTCAGCGAGCGGTACGCGGCGGAGATCTCCTTCTCGCGGCCCTCGAACTCCGGCAGGAGCTTCTCGGCGGCGAGCGCCTTGACGCGGTCCAGCTCGGCCTCGCGCTCCTGCTTGCCGGCGATGGTGAGCGCCTGGCTGAGCTCGGGGCGGACGGCGGCGCTGAGCGCCTCCAGGATGTCGTCCTGGTAGTCCAGGAAGATCGGGAACTCGCCGGTCGGCTTGGCGGCCTTGGCGGCGAGGTCGGCCTGGGCGCGGCACAGCACCTTGATGAAGGGCTTCGCGGCCTCCAGACCGGCGGCGACGACCTCCTCGGTGGGCGCCTCGGCGCCGCCCTCGACCAGCTTGACGGTCTTCTCGGTGGCCTCGGCCTCGACCATCATGATCGCGACGTCGCCGTCCTCCAGGGCGCGGCCCGCGACGACCATGTCGAAGACGGCGTCCTCGAGCTCGGTGTGCGTCGGGAAGGCCACCCACTGGCCGCGGATCAGCGCGACGCGGACGCCGCCGATCGGGCCGGAGAAGGGCAGACCGGCCAGCTGCGTGGACGCGGAGGCGGCGTTGATCGCCACGACGTCGTACAGGTGGTCGGGGTTGAGGGCCATGATCGTGGCGACGACCTGGATCTCGTTGCGCAGGCCCTTCTTGAAGGACGGGCGCAGCGGGCGGTCGATCAGGCGGCAGGTGAGGACGGCGTCCTCGGACGGCCGGCCCTCACGGCGGAAGAAGCTGCCGGGGATCTTGCCGGCGGCGTACATCCGCTCCTCGACGTCCACCGTGAGGGGGAAGAAGTCGAGCTGGTCCTTGGGGTTCTTGGAGGCGCTGGTGGCCGACAGCACCATGGTGTCGTCGTCCAGGTACGCCACGGCGGAACCGGCGGCCTGACGGGCCAGGCGGCCCGTCTCGAAGCGGATGGTGCGGGTGCCGAACGCGCCGTTGTCGATCACGGCCTCGGCGTAGTGGGTCTCGTTCTCCACTAGTGTTTTCTCCGTTGCTTGTCGTCTTTCGTCCCTCCTCGCCCGTGTGGCGGGGGGACGGTGGCGGAGAAGCGCTCCGTGCAATGCGGGCCGGTCTTCGATCGAAGCACCCGGGTTCTGCACCCGGGGGCCACTACCGAGGACCGGCGGCGGCGAGGCACGCTCCTCCTCGTTTCGTTCGTCGTGTGCGTCGTACGTCGTGCGTCTTGTGTTCTGTTACCACACTACAAAGCGGTGGCGACAGTGCGCACGTACAGCAAAGGGAGCGGCCCCCGAACGATGGGAACCGCTCCCTTCACGGCGTCTTACTTGGCGCCCGCCGCACCGCGGCGGATGCCGAGGCGCTCGACCAGCGCGCGGAAGCGCTGGATGTCCTTCTTGGCGAGGTACTGCAGCAGCCGGCGACGCTGGCCGACCAGGATCAGCAGACCACGACGGGAGTGGTGGTCGTGCTTGTGGGTCTTGAGGTGCTCGGTCAGGTCGGAGATCCGACGGGACAGCAGAGCGACCTGGACCTCGGGGGAGCCGGTGTCGCCCTCCTTGGTACCGAACTCGGTGATGATCTGCTTCTTCACTGCGGCGTCGAGCGACACGCGTACTCCTCTTGGTCTGTGAGTGCCCACCGAGTGCCCCCGGTCTACGTCTCGGGGGATCTTCCGTGACTCGGAAGGCGAGGATCCGCTGGGCGCGCCCTCCGGGGCTCCTGGCTCCAGGGATGCGTACACAAGCGGCCGTCACACAGCGTACCAGCCTGGCGGGGCCGCCCTTCCCGCGGCCCGGGAGGGTTCGATCCGGGCCTGCCCGGGCCGCGGAGAGGGCGGTCAGCCGGTCGCCGCTCATCCGCGGAGGGTGCGTCTCGTCGCCGACGGGAGCGCCGGTCTCCCCCGCGGGCCGACCGGTGGACAGGCCGAGAGAGCGGACAGGCCGAGAGAGACGACGGTTCCTCCTCCGGTGGAGCCCCTCGTCGCCGACGACGATCATGCCGCGTCTCCCTGCCACGGAGCCGAAGGCCCGGTCGCGGTCGAGCACCTGCCCGAGGGGGTGTGGCTGCCGGGCGGTCCCGGACGTCCCTGCCGAGGCGGACATCCTCGGCCCGCCGCCGAGGTCCCGCGAAGTCGTCCGGCGCGGACCCTGGCGCGCGTCTGCGGAGGGGGCGCGGGGGAGGGTGCGGGGCCGAGACTCACGGCGGGGCCTTCCGGCCCGGAAGAGTGGAGATGTCAAGAAGTCGACGAGGGCCGTCACTCGTGCCGGGTACGCACATCGGTGAACCGCTGACCAGGAAGAACGGCAACAAGTAGGGTAGCCGCACAGTTCGTTGGGACAGCAGGAAGGACCGAAGCCGCGATGGCCGACGCCGAGGACAGGGAACTCCGAGCGCGCAAGGAGCGGGAGAGGGACGAGCTCTACTCCCTCGACATCTCCGGCGTCGAATGGCACAGCGCGCCCGGCACCGAAGAGCACGAGGAACGGGTCGAGATCGCCTATCTCCCCGAGGGCGCCGTGGCCATGAGGTCGTCGCTCGACCCGGACACCGTGCTGCGCTACACGGAGGCGGAGTGGCGGGCGTTCGTGCTCGGTGCCCGGGACGGCGAGTTCGATCTGGAGCCGGCGCAGCAGGGGGACGTGTCCGGCCCGGAGTGATGCCGGGCCGGAGCCGGGTCCGTCATGGCTTCTCAGCCGCGCTGCCGATGCCGAGAACCAGGTACACCCACTTGTCCCCGCCGTCGCCGGGCCCGATCGCGGCCCGGGCGCCGAAGAAGATCCGACCGTTCTGGACGACGACGTCGTTGACGTCCGGAGTCGTGAGCGTATTGGCCTCGCTCGGGACATCGAAGTAGAAGTACGGCGTCTCCTTACCCGTACCGGGGTCCAGGCTGACCAGCGCGTTCGGTGCCACGTGGTCGTTGCTGAGGCGCAGGGCGAGGAGCTGGTCGCCGCTCATGCGCAAGGGATAGAGCAGTGAGCCGGGGCCGGAGTCGAATTTCGTCGTGGTGTTGCCGGTCGCCAGGTCGAAGCCGATGACCCAGTTGGAGATCTGCTTCTCCTGCTGGTCCTCGCTGCGCAGGAAGGCCTGGCCCGCGCCGACGGCGATGGTCGGACAGTAGTCGATGACGAGGTAGTCGCCGTCGAAGCATTCGCCGACGTAGGTGCCGTTGCCCAGGCTGAGTGTGGCCCGGTGCTTTCCCTCGCCGTCCAGGGAGAGGAGTTCGGTGAGCCCGATCTCGCCGGACGACACGGCGACGACGGCCGGGTCCGTGGACGGCACGCTGAGAGTGCGGATCCCCTTGGGCGCCGAGTACGACCAGAGCGTCCGCCCCGTGGCGGGGTCCACCTCGCGCACCTTGAACGTGTTCCGCTGCCAGTACGCGTCGACCGGGGTTTCGTCGGCGCTCAAGCACTGCTCACGGATGACGAGTGCGCGTCCGCCGGCGGCACCCATGTCCTGGCAGCGGCCTGCGACCGTCGTGTTCCACCGTTTCGTTCCCCGGTCCATGTCGTAGGCGACGGTGCCGCCACCCCAGGTCACGGCGACCGTGCCGTGGGTCAGGGTCACGCTCGGCCGGTCCTGGGTGTCGGCGCTGTCCGGGGTGTCCTGTGAGGGACCCGCCGCGGACACGGGGAAGTCGTGTGCCCAGACCTGGTGGCCGTCGTCGAGGTCGAGGAAGGCGACGTGGTTGCAGTAGGCGTCTTCCTGGTCGTTCTCCCGGAAGAGGACGGCCGTACGGTTGTCACCGGTCACGTGGCGGGTGTAACCGCAGATCGGGCCGCCCAGGCGGGTCTTCCACGCCTCGTCGCCCACATCGGCGTCGGTGCCGATGCGGAAGCCGGCGACCGTCCGTTTGATGCCTTTGGCAAGGATCTTGTCGGTGGCCCACATGCCTGGCATCTCGTTGTGCTCGCCGGGGTTCATGTCGTCCAGGGAGAACCGGAAGGCCATCTCGCCGAGGGTGCTCGCGGGCCGCTCCTCGACTGTTTCGCGGACGTCGAGCCGCCCTTGGGCCTGCGTGGGTCGTGCTTTGTCGGAGCCGTGGTCCGCCACGCCTCCACCGCCCCACAGCAGCCAGCCGCCCGTCCCCAGAGCCGCCACCAGGACGACTGCGAGCACGCCCAGCAGCACTGTGCGTGGAGTGCCCTCGCGCCTCGGTGAGGGCGGAGCAGACGGGTTGGTCTCAGGTTGCATGGGAGGGGGTGGACCGAAACTCACCGGGGTGCCTTTCCGCCGGGTTGGAACGGGAGCCGCCGTGCCGGACCGACCTGACCGGCCGCCACACTCGGCAGGACGCGGACCGGCCGGCCGGTCGTCACGGTGCCGCGGGATGGTGAGCCCGATCAGCCGGTCATCGACCGCACCGAGGCGTACACGTCGAAGACCGCGAGGGCCAGGGGCACCAGGGTCAGGAGGACGAACCCCTCCGCGATCTCCAGGAAGCGGCCCCAGAAGGGCGTGAGTCCGCTGCGCGAGGCCACCAGGCCGATGCCGGTGATCAGCGCCGCCGCCACCGCGATGGCCGCGACCAGCCAGACCGTACGGATGTCCAGGTCGGTCCGGTCCCCTGCCAGCGCCTCACGGACCATGGCGTTCGGCGGGTTGAGCGCCAGGCCGAGACCCAGGGCGACCAGCGAGCCGAGACCCGCGGCCACGACGGTGGAGACCTGCGCGGTGTAGCGGAACAGCTGTGCGCGCATGAGCAGGGCGATGCCGGTGGCCAGCGCCAGTAGCTGCGCCCAGAGGCCGTCGGAGAAGCCGAGCACGAGGGCGGAGCCGAGCGCGAGCAGCGAGCAGCCACCGACCAGGCCGACGAGGAGTTCGTGACCACGGCGGGCCTGGGCCTCGATCCGCCCGGCGTCGACCGGTTCGTGCGGCTCGGGGTCGGTTCCGTAGCTGCGCGAGGTGGTGTCGGGCGCCTCGAAGCCGATGGGCAGCCGTGCGAAGCGCATGGACATCCCCGGCAGGAAGGCCAGGGCACCGACTGCGACGGGGGCGCACGCAGCAGCGATCTCGGCCGGCGTCCAGTCCCGCAGAAGCGCCACGAAAGTGGCGATCAGAGCGAGCGCCGAGGCAGTGACGAAGGCGACGAACGGGCCGTCACCACGAGGGGAGCACAGGGCGAGGATCACCGAGGCCACCAGAACGGCCGCGCAGGCGAGCAGGAACTGGAGCTTGCCGACGCCCTGACCCTCGGAGAGCGACAGCAGGCCGGAGCCCGCCACGCCCAGGTTGGACAAGGCGCCCAGACCCAGTGCGATGGCCCCGGCCCGGTCGTCGTAGACACGGGCACGGACGCAGCCGAGGACGAGGAGGAGGACCCCGGCAACGCCCGCGAGGATGCCGGGCAGACCGTGCATGTCGTGCCTAGGGTCGGCGTTCCAGGCGACGAACGCGAGCAGGGCGGGCAGCACGCCACCGCCGACGAGGCCCGCGGCGCGCGTGAGGTCGCCGTGCCACAGGGAGCGGTCGTGCGTCACCGCGGAGGCCACGGCCTCCGACACGTCGTCGAAGACGGCGGGGGGAAGCGACTCGGAGAAAGGACGAAGGGTGAGGAGCTCGCCGTCGAGGATGCGCTGCGCCGCGAAGGACCGGGAACTGTCCAGGACGGTGCCGTCCCGGCGGACGAGGTGGTAGCCGACCGGGGCCCCCTCCGCTGCCGTCTGCCGCGAGAGCCGGAGGATTTCGGGGTAGACGTCGGCGACCGGTACGTCGTCGGGCAGCGCCACATCGATCCGGCTGTCGGGTGCGACGATGGTGACCCGGCAGAAGCCGAGGCCCGTCGACGCCCCGGAAGGGGCTGCCTGACCCGGTCCGCCCGGGTCGCTGGCCGCCGTGGAGGCCGTCATGCTCACCTGCTGCTCCCCCTCAGTGCTGTGTCCGTGGTGTGAAGGTCCTGCGCCCCTCCCCTCGGTGTTCACCGCGGATCGGAGCCGTCCGGAACGTACGGGAGAAGCACGGCCGGCCCCTGAGCCGCCGTACCGCGCCACACCGCACGGAATGCCCCATACACCCGGTCAGTTCGCGTGTGCTCACGCGAACATCCGGCACCCTACCGTCCACCGGCGTGTGATGAGATCAGTAGGATCGCGCGGCGGCCCTCGTCCGCCTGACACGGGGTGGCGGACGGAAATCCGGCGGGCCGGCAAGGGGATTGGTGCGTAGTGAGCCAGATCGTCGTGAAGCGTCCGCCGAGAGCGCTGCCGCCGGGGGTTCCCGCGGGCGACGTCGTCGTGCAGCCGCCTCCCGAAATGCCCCGCGGGCAGCAGGAAAGCGTGCTCATGCAGTTGCTGCCGACGCTCGGCATGGGCGGTTCGGTGGTCTTCTTCTTCACCAGCGGGCAGCCGTTCATGCGCATCATGGGCATGGTGATGATCGCGTCGACGATCGCCATGTCGATCGCGATGGTGGTCCGCTTCCGTCGTGGCACCCAGGGTCAGCTCGCCGATCTGCGCCGCGACTACCTGAGTTACCTCTCACAGACCCGTCGGACCACCCTGGAGACCGCGAAGTCACAGCGTGACGCCCAGTACTACCTCCACCCTGCCCCGGAGCAGTTGTGGGCGTTGGTCGCCGAGGGCAGCCGGGTATGGGAACGACGGCCTGGCGACGAGGACTTCGCCCAGGTCCGCATCGGTCTCGGTGCGCAGTCGCTGGCCACTCCGCTGATCGCTCCCGAGACGGGCCCGGTCGACCAGCTGGAGCCGCTGACGGCAGGCGCGATGCAGCGCTTCGTCGCGACCCACAGCACCTTGGACGACCTGCCGATGGCGGTCTCCCTGCGCGCCTTCTACCACGTGACACTCGGTGGGGAACCGGACTCCGTACGCTCCACCGCCCGTGCTCTGACCGGTTCGCTGGCGTCCCTGCACTCCCCCGAGGACCTGATCGTCGCGGTCGCGGCGAGCCGGGAGTCGGCCCACCACTGGGAGTGGGCCAAGTGGCTGCCGCACGCGCAGCTGCCGGGTGTCGCGGACGGCGCCGGCTCCCGCCGGCTGATCAGTGGCGACGCCCGTGAGCTCGAGGACCTCCTGACGGCGCGGCTGACCGGGCGTCCCCGCTTCCATCCGAACGCCGCGCCCCTGCCGGAGACTCCGCACATCGTCGTCGTCCTCGACGGCGTCTCGCTTCCTCCGGATTCCATGCTGGCGAACCCCGAAGGCCTGCAGGGGGTGACAGTCGTCGAGTTGACCGAGGGCGAGCCGACCGGTGTGCACGGTGACCTCTCCGTCCTCGTGCAGCCCCGTTCACTGCGCCTGGAGTCGGCGCACGGTGTCGTCTACGAGGGAACGCCCGACGTCCTGTCGTACGAGTCCGTGGAGGCGCTGGCCCGGCAGTTGGCCCCGCTGCGGATGGCTTCGGGCGGAGACGACGACGAGCCGCTGCTGGCGAACCTGGAGTTCACGGACCTGCTGAACCTGGGCGACGCCGCCTCCGTCGACACCCGGCGTACCTGGCGGCCGCGGTCCCAGGCCGAACGGCTGCGGGTACCGATCGGCGTCGGTGAGGACGGCCGCCCGGTGATGCTCGACATCAAGGAGGCGGCGCAGGAGGGCATGGGCCCGCACGGCCTGTGCGTGGGCGCCACGGGTTCCGGCAAGTCGGAACTGCTGCGCACGCTGGTGCTGGGGCTCGCCGTCACCCACTCCTCCGAGACCCTGAACTTCGTCCTGGCGGACTTCAAGGGCGGTGCGACCTTCGCGGGTATGGCACAGATGCCGCACGTGGCGGCCGTGATCACCAACCTGGCGGACGATCTCACCCTCGTCGACCGCATGGGCGACTCCATCCGTGGCGAACTCAACCGCCGCCAGGAGATGCTGCGCGACGCGGGCAACTACGCCAACATCCACGACTACGAGAAGGCCCGCGCGGCGGGCGCGCCGCTCCAGCCCATTCCCTCGCTGCTGCTGGTCATCGACGAGTTCAGCGAACTGCTGACCGCGAAACCCGACTTCATCGACATGTTCGTGCAGATCGGCCGCATCGGCCGGTCGCTGGGCGTACATCTGCTGCTGGCCTCACAGCGCCTGGAGGAGGGCCGGCTGCGCGGCCTGGAGACGTACCTCTCGTACCGCATCGGTCTGCGCACCTTCTCCGCAGCCGAGTCCCGGGCGGCGCTGGGCGTGCCGGACGCCTACGAGCTGCCGAACGTACCCGGCTCCGGCTTCCTGAAGTACGGCACCGACGAGATGGTCCGCTTCAAGGCGGCGTACGTCTCCGGCGTCCACCGTTCGGGCGCGCCCAGGGCCGGGACCGGAGACGGCCTGCTGCCGCTGGACCGACGGCCGGTGCTGTTCACGGCGGCCCAGGTGCCGGTGCGGTACGTGCCGGTGCCCCGGCAGGGAGAGGGCGCGGCGGGCGGGGCCGGCGAGGTGGACGACGCGTTGGCGGACACCGTGCTGGACGTCGTCGTGCGCCGGCTGGAGGCGCAGGGCCCGGCGGCCCACCAGGTGTGGCTGCCGCCGCTGGACAGCCCGCCGTCGCTGGACGCGCTGCTTCCCGGGCTCACCGCCGTGGAGGGCCGGGGCCTGACCCAGCCCGGGTACGAGGGGGCCGGCCGGCTCGTGGTGCCCGTCGGCATCGTCGACAAGCCGTACGAGCAGCGCCGGGACCCGCTGTGGGTGGACTTCTCCGGAGCCGCGGGCCACATGCAGGTCCTCGGCGGTCCGCAGTCCGGCAAGTCGACCCTGCTGCGCTCGCTGATCAGCTCCTTCGCGCTCACGCACACACCCCACGAAGTGCAGGTCTACGGGCTCGACTTCGGCGGTGGCGGCATGGCCGCGGTGGCCGGGCTGCCGCACGTGGGCGGCATCGCCTCACGCCTGGACCCGGAGAAGGTGCGGCGTACGGTCGCGGAGGTCTACGGCATCCTGACCCGCCGCGAGGAGTACTTCCGGTCCTCGGGCATCTCCTCGATCGCCGAGTTCCGGTCGCGGCGCGCCCGTGGTGACATCTCGGTCACCGATCAGCCCTGGGGCGACGTCTTCCTGGTGATCGACGGCTGGGCCAACTTCCGCACCGAGTACGAGGCACTCGATCAGGTGATCCACGACATCGCCGCCCGCGGTCTCGGCTACGGCGTCCATCTGGTGCTCTCCGCCTCACGCTCGATGGAGGTGCGGTCCGCCCTCAAGGACAACCTGCTGAACCGCCTGGAGCTGCGGCTCGGCGACACGATGGACTCCGAGCTGGACCGCAAGGTGGCCGCGAACGTCCCCACCGGGGTGCCCGGGCGCGGCCTGGCTCCCCAGAAACTGCACTTCATGGGGGCGGTGCCGCGCATCGACGGCCTGACCTCCGACACGGACCTCGCGGAGGCCACCGCGGCGCTGGCGTCCGAGGTGGCCCGGTACTGGCAGGCACCGGGCGCGCCCGAGGTCCGGCTGCTGCCGCGCGAGCTCCCGGCGGAGCAGCTGCCTCGCGGCAACCGTTTCCCGAGGCGCGGCGTCGCCTTCGCGCTCGACGAGGACAACCTGGAGCCCGTCTTCGTCGATTTCGAACAGGATCCCTTCTTCCTCATCTTCGGCGACAGCGAGTCCGGCAAGTCGAATCTGCTTCGGCTGCTGATCAAGCAGTTGACGACGCGCTACTCCGGTGACGAGTGCAAGCTGTTCGTCGTGGACAACCGGCGCTCCCTGCTGGGCGTCACCCCGGACACCCACCTCGCCGAGTACATTCCGATGTCCAACGCCATGGAACACCACATGGAGGCGCTGGCCGACCTGATGAGGCGTCGCACTCCCAGCGCTGACGTGACCGCCCAGCAACTCCGGGAGCGCAGCTGGTGGCAGGGGCCGACGGTGTACGTGGTCATCGACGACTTCGACCTGGTCGCCACGTCGAGCGGCAACCCGCTCAGCGGCTTGACGGAGCTGCTGCCGTTCGCCCGCGACGTGGGTGTGCGCTTCATCATCGCGCGCTCCACCGCCGGCGCCAGCCGTGCCTCCTACGAGGCCTTCATGCAGCGCATCAAGGAGCTGGGCGCCCAGGGTGTCGTCCTGGCGGGCGACCCGGCCGAGGGTGACGTCCTGGGCGGCGTACGGCCGCGGCCGATGCCCGCGGGACGTGGCGTGTTCGTCTCCCGGCGGCGGGGGCGGCCGTTGGTGCAGACGGGGATCGTGGCGGAGGAGGGGTTCTGACGGCCGACTGCGGTGGGCACTGACGGGCCTGGACGGTGCGCCTGCGGTTCGCGTCCGTGGGGCGGGTCGCGTGCGCTCGCTCTCGTGGTCCTGATGACGGCGACGCGCGACGGCCACGACGGCAGCAGGACATACGTCGACTTCGCCAAGGCGACCGGCGTCGTCCACCCCGAAGGACGGCGGCTTCCTGGCCACGGACGTGTTCCGTGAGGTGAGCGGCGTCGGCCGACGTGCCGGGTCCGGCGGGGCGTACGTTCCCGGAGGACCGACCCGTAAGCGCCCTCCAGGCGACGTACGCTCGTCCCTCCCGCTCGTCGGCGGCGATGCGTGGGGCGGGCTCCCTGCGGCCTTACGAGAATCAGCCATGTTGATACCGTGGCGGGTGCACGTATCTGTTGACGGGACGGGGGCAGTGAGCGATGTCGGAACCTGTCGGCGAGCCGTACGGTGGCGGGGCCGGGACCCCGGTCGGGATGCGGTTGAACCAGTATCCGGCAGGTCCCGGAGGCTTGCCGGGGCCTGTCGGAGGCGGCCGGAAGGATCTGGCGTCCACTCCCGCGCAGAAGAAGGCCGCCGCCAAGGCCATCGAGGACCACCTCGAGCCCGACACCCGCAAGGCAGGTGACCGGGCCGACGACGACACCGGTGCGGCGGTCAAGGCCTTCGCCCCCAAGGACGGTGACGGTTGGGTCACCTCTGGAGCCCTGAAGAAGGCGCACAAGACCTGGGGCGAACAGGTGCAGAACCTGATGAACCGTCTGGGGTCCGAGAAGGAAGCGCTGCGCAGCACCAACATCCTGTTCCAGAACACCGACTTCGGCGTCGGCCTGGGAGTGCGCAAGTCGTCCAATCTCGACGGCTACTGAGTCACCAGCCCGTTCGCCACCAGCCGTAGACGTCAACGCACGCATCAACGGGGACACATGCCGACGTACCACGAGATCATGACAACCGACCTCGGCACGCTCACTACCGCGGCCGACGGCTGGGACGACATGGCCACGGAGTTCAACAAGCAGGAGAGGGCCTACAAGCGGGACGTCCACGGTATTTCCATGGGCCAGACCTGGCTCGGCCTCAGCGCGGACACCGCCAACCGCCGCTTCGACATCACTCTCAAGGAATACCAGAACGCCCAGACCGAGGCGAAGGCCATCGCCTCCCTCCTGCGCGACGCGCACACCCAGTTCGTGGATCTGAAGGGCAAACTCACGGCCGCACGCCAGGAGGCCGTAGACGCCGGCATGAAGGTGTCCGACCAGGGCGTCGTGTCCTACGACACCGCTCGCCTGGACGAAAGCACCCGCAACGCCTACCGCCATGACCCCGACTTCCAGGACAGCGTCCGCAAGAGCGTCAGCTCCTGGCAGAGCCGCATGGACCAGCTGGTCAAGGACGTCACCGACGCCGACAAGGGCGTCCAGACAGCCTTCGACGCCGTCGTCGTCGACTCCGACGTCAACGACGGCACCCTCAACGGCTTCAACGGTCAGGCGAAGGGCGACATCGAGCAGTACGAGGCCGAGAACGCCGAGGACATCGCCACCCGGCTCGCGGGAGGCGAAAAGGTCCCCGCCACCGAACTCGCCGAACTCGACCGCGCCTTCCGCGACAACGCCAAGAGTAAAGAATTCACTCAAACCCTCCTCAACGGTCTGGGCGCTTCGGGGACCATAGAGCTCACCAACCGGCTCAGCACGCTCAGCCACGGCGGAAAGAACAAGGGAACGTTCGCCGATCTTCAGGCGGGATTGGCCAACTCTCTGGCGACGGCAACGAAGAACCCCGACTCTGCTTTCTACAAGAAGTTCCGCACCGACATGCAGCGGGCCGGTGTCCAGAAATTCGATCTCGACGTCGCCTCTCAGAAGGTTTCGGTCGGTGTCGGACACGGCCAACAAGTACGTGGCTACCAGAGCCTGGTCACTCTGATGCAAGAAGGGAACGGATACTCCGGGCAGTTCCTCAAAGACCTGGCCACCGACATCCGAGCTGTCGAAGACAAGAAGCAGGGCGGGGACCCCGATGTATGGGATCTCAGTGGCCGCTTCAGCGGAAAAGACGACGGCTGGTTCGCGAACGACCCCCTCGACGGCGTGCTGGGCATCATGGCCAAGGACCCCGGCACGGCCACCAGTTACCTCGATCCCGGTCCCGACGGAAAGAACGACAATCTCTCGTACCTGCTCACGGAGCGGGACTGGGACCATGTCGACACCACTCGATGGCAGGGCAAGGTCCAGGTAACGGGTGAGGACACTTTCGACCAGGACGTACGAGCAGGACTGGGGCTCGCCCTGGCGGCAGGTGCCACGGGCAACGTAGCGGGTGCCGAAGGAACCGAATTCGGTCGCCACACGGCCGCGCAGGCCCGTGTCATGCACGACACGGTCAACCTTCTGGACTACGGACACGCCGATGGCACGTTCGGCGAGGACAAGAAGGAGCCACGCACCGGGAAGGCCGACGAGTTGCTGGCCGGTGACGAGTACGCCTCCTTGCGCTCCCCCCTCTCCCAGGTACTCGCCGACTACTCACCGGATGTTGTGGAGACCATCAACGGAGACGCCCCGGGCGGTCGCGCCGGCAAGGCGGACGTCTACGAGAATGGCGACGAGTCCCAGATTCAGAACAGCCGCAGCAGCTTGATACGCATGATGCGTGGCGTATCGGAAGCAGACGATGTCCAGAACTTCGAGCGCATTTATCATGCGCAACAGGGTTACATGTCCGAGCAATTGATGGACAAGGATTTCCCGAACGCCACCGCTGCCTTGAACGAGGCCCGCAAGTATGGCGAAGTCACCGGCGCCCTTAACGCCGTCGGCGGTGACGTAAAGATGGACGTGCACGACGACAAGATTTCCGAGGCAACTGATAAACGGTTCTACGGCTACCACATCGGTGGCGGAATGATCACCAACATTCCGATAGTAGGGGACATGTCTCAACGCCTGGTGGACGTCTCTCTCAATAACTGGCTGGCGGGAGTACAGGCAGAAGAGGGTTCCTTGGCCAAGGAGGAGTTGAACCGGAGCAACGACGTAGCGCAAGACAACATCGACCGCTACTTCGACAGGTGGGGCGCGGAGCGAAGCCTGGCCCCAGAGATCGCTGAGGACGCCGCCGGCGAGGCCCAGCAGAGCTATGTTTCCGGACGGCAGACCGCGTACGAAGCTCTGCGGTCCCGCTGAGTCCAGGCCCGAGACAAGGAAACACACACATGCCCCCCAGCCCACGTAGGAAGAAAACACTGCTCATCACTGCGGGAACGATGGTTGCCGTCAGTGCTCTTGTTTCTACGCACATATGGCAGAACACGAATGTGCTGGGTTCGCCATCATTCTGCGACCAACGGGTGGAGTCCAGGGACGCACAGGGTGCCCTGAATTCCTCGGGCCGGGTCTCGGAAGGGCGCCTGCAAAGCTCCCCCGGCGAGCCGGAATTCACGTGCGTAATCGAGCGCACCAGTCGCTTCCTCGGGAACACGGACCAGCAAGTCACCTTGACGACCGCAAACGAGGACGGGCCCTTTCCGTACACCACTCATGTGTGGAAGAACCCCGGCGCACGTTCCTACTTCAAGGGCGAAACGACCGGAGCCGTGACTCCTACCGGGGGATACGTCGTCCTGCCGAAGTCGTGCTGGGACAAGGTGGGCAACATACGGGGAACCCGCGTCATCCCGCCCGACGACGACGGCGTGTCCGCCGTCGAAGCCACCGTGACGAAGGGCCAGGCCGACCCAGAAGGACTGGCACTCCTTCTGGCTCACGCCGCCCAGAGAGTTGCCGCGGACGCCGGGTGCGCCACCCCGCCGCTGGAGAAGTCACCAGAGCTCGCCGCACCCGATGGTGTGCGCACAACGGACGTCGGAAAGGTGTGCGGACTGCCGGGCTTCTCCTTGCCCGACGACGCCGTGCTCACCGGTGTCGCCGAACCCGGTCAGGAGCAGATCAGCAAGGGCACGAAGGACGTGTGGGCATGTGATCTGACCCTGGCCGGCAGTGCCGGGGCCGCCGTCTCCTTCACGGCGACCTCTGACCAGAACATGGTCGACGCAGTCCTTCAGGACACCCACGGTTTCCGCGAGCTGCCCAACAGCCACGGTATCGCCGCCGTCGACCAAGCCGTTCTGCACTGCGCTGAAGGTGACGTGTACTTCGCCGCTCACTGGAACCGGGAGTACGCCAGCGCTCTTTCGGACAATCACGATCGGGTCTCGAACGTCCGCGGAAACACGTTCGACAACTTCGTTGCCTCTGCGGCCGATCTGTATTCCTGCCCTGACGTCACGCTTGCGGAAAGCTGAGATGACGGGCAAGAACAGCCGGGCACGTCTCGGACGGGGAAGCATCGCAGTCACCCTGGCGGTCGTCGTGCCGGCGGCAGGTGTGCACCTGTGGCTGAACACAAACCTCTTCGGCCGCGAGGACGTGTGCGGGGGGCTGGTGTCCACCGACTCGGCCCAGGCCGTCTTCGCCGAGTCCGGCCGTCTTTCCGACCGGGACGGTCTGAACGACTCGCCGAGCGATCAGCTCGACTTCACCTGCACAGTGGAGAGCTCGTCCTTCCTCCTGGGGTCGGAGACCGATTACATGAGGATCTCGGGGGGCCGGGAGCGCGGCGACTTCCCCTTCAGCGAGTACGGCCGCTGGCCCAGCCCGGCCACGGTGTCGTTCTTCTCCGGCGGTGCGACTGGTGCGGTGGGCTCGGACCACGGCTGGGTCCTGCTGCCCGGCGCCTGCACCACGCAGGACGGGCCCGCCGTCATCGAGGGATACGCCCCGGAAGGCTCGGATCCGGTGGAACTCGCCCGGCTCCTGACCGAGGTCGCCAACAACACCGCCGAGCGGGGGGGCTGTGCGGCCGAGACGCCCTTGACCGCACCGGACACCCTCGACTCGAGCCCAGAGCCGCACCAGGTCCAGGAGGGCACGGTGTGCGGCCTCGCGGGCCTGGAGTTCCCCGGTCCGAAGGCACAGGGCCGAGCCAACGCAACGGAGACGGTCCAGGACAGCACCGGCCCCACCTGGTCGTGCGAGGTCGCCGATTACGCCACCTACGCGGTGACTCAGGAGCCGCGCATCGTCGCCGGCATCCGCTCCTCGCCCAGGTTCACGGAGCAACCACGCGTGGCCGGCCTCCAGGTCTCGGGCTTCGATCCCCGCCACGTGGTCGCCGACTGCGCGGGCACCCCCACGTACTTCTCCATGGAAGTCCACCAGGGTTACACCTCCGCCCTCGAAAAGCCCGGCACACCGAACTCCCGGGACCTGTACGACAATTTCGTCGACGTCGTCGGCAAGCGGTTCGGCTGCTCCACGGCAACCTCCTGACCAAGCCCCCGACCGAAAGCCCGAGGGAACAGCACATGAGACACCCACGACACCGGTTCGCGATCGCGGCCGCTCTGACCGCAGCCGCTCTGGTGACGGGGTGTCAGGGCGAGAGCAGCACGGAATCACTGAGTCTGAAGAGCCTGACCGAGACCGCCGACGGTGTTCCGGACGACGGGGCGAGCACCTGCCCGCTGCCGTACGACATGGCCGAGGCCGCGAAGACCGCGGGCCTGGAACCGGAGACCGGGCCCGGACCTGTGCAGGACGGTGGCGAACCCATCGCCACGGCCGAGGGTGGAAAGCGCGCCGCGGCCGGGGACCCGCTGGCCGAGAACCCGGGCGCCCTGGTGAGCTGCACGTTCCACGTCGGTGAGGAAGACGTACAGGTGCACACCCTCGCCACCCGCGGACCGAGCGGGATCGCCCCGCTGGCCCGGTGGTCTCCTCGCTGGCCGCGGTGAACAACAACGACCTGGTCAGTTACGTGGACAAGGTCGCGCAGGCCGAGGTCGGAGAAGTGTTCATCACCGACAGCGGCAACGTCGCCTCCGTACGCCTGAAGCTCGACGGCGAGGGGCACGCCGCCCTCCTGGTCGGCACCGGGCAAGCTGGACACACGTCCCTGGCCTCCGAGCAGGTCGGCGACCTCACCTCGGCGCTGGCGGACCAGGTGCAGTAGCACCGGGCAGTCAGGCACGTACTCCCTCCGCCGGTCACCGGCACGTGACCGGCGGCTCGGACCGCCACTCGTACGAGTCGACCCACCCCGACTGCTACCGAGCCACCCGTACGCCTCACGTCGGCCACGTCAACGCGCACGACGGGAACCCCTACCGACGTGCCACGAGATGACGACGACTCGCCGCGGCGCGCTCCCTGAGG
The DNA here is from genome assembly GCF_049974565.1 of Streptomyces sp. WG5. Classification (NCBI taxonomy): domain Bacteria; kingdom Bacillati; phylum Actinomycetota; class Actinomycetes; order Kitasatosporales; family Streptomycetaceae; genus Streptomyces; species Streptomyces sp. WG5. Next base: position 25,194 of record NZ_JBNGGC010000044.1, read on the forward strand.
CCGGCCGGACAGCTGGCGCCGGCCGGTTGTGTCCACGAAACACCGGCGAGTCAAGGACCGTCGGGCGGGCCCGCAACGGCCTGGCGTACGGTGTTCCGCACCAGACCGTCGAAGTACCGCACGAGGCACGCGCAAGCGTTCGATCCTGCCGTCGTGATGGCTGTGAAGGCGCTGTCGTGGTTCATGAGCGTCCACTACCTTCGTTCCGGTCCGGTCCGGTGGGTCCGGAGGCCGACACCGTCTGAGGAGCGAGTGCATGGCATGGGACGAATGGGAACAGGCGAAGGCCCAGGCTGCCGACCGGCCGACCACCCACACCCGACTGAATCAGGCACCGGCGCAGGGCGCGGGGCCGGGCGGCGGTCCGGACCTGGTCGCACGGCAGGACGACCTCGGCGCCGTGGGGCACGACGCGTTCGTCCTGCACGGTGAGCTGGTGAAGAAGGTCGACATCGCCGGTGCCGGGATGAACTCCGACCACGCCGGTTCCACCCACCAGGCCGCTTCTGCGCTGTCCAGGTCGAACTTCGCCATGGGAGACGAACTCATGACGACACTGACGGTCTGGGAGAGCCAGGTGAAGGCGGTACGCCACGCCTGCGCGCAGATCTCGAACCACCTCGACTTCAGCAAGAAGCTGCACGCCAACGACGACGCGGAGATCGCCGCCGAGATCACGAGGCGGGACGGGACCGAGATGCCCGCATCCGAACTCAGCAGGTACTTCAAGTAGCCGGGGGGACTGCGGCATGCCCATCACCTACAACGATCTGATGCACGTCTCACTCGGCCCGTTGGGCACCGCCGTCTCGGACTGGAAGAAGGCGGTCGACAACCTGAAGCAACTCGAGACCGATGCGCGCGACGGCCTCAAGAAGAAGTCCGACCACGCACGCTGGAAGGGGGTGAACGCCGGCGTCACGCGAGAGTTCGTGGACAAGACCGCCGGCGAGTTCGCCGACCTCCAGGTGGAGGCCAACGGCATCTACCAGGTTCTGGACGACGCCCACCGTGAGCTCGAGGCATTGCAGAAGAGCGTGCGGACGCTCACCACCGAGGCCAGGGAAAAGGGTTACAGCGTTCGCGACAACGGCGACGGCACGGTGAGTGTGAGCGCCCACGCGAGTCCGGGTACGTCCCCCAAGGACGACAAGAACAAGGAAGAACTCCAGTACTACGCCGACGCGATCACGGGAAAGATCGCGCACGCCGGCGACATCGACGCCTCCGCCAAGTTGGCGCTCTCCCGAACCCACGGGAACGACCCGTACAACGCCGGCCACGCGACCTACGACTCGCTCAACGACGCCCAGGTCGAACGCGCCCTGGAACTCGCGGAGAAACGCGAGGACATGACCGGCCGAGAGCTGGCCGAACTGAACAGGCTGCTGCGCCACAACGGACGCGAGAAGGACGGCGAGTTCGCCACGGAGTTCTTCCAGGGTCTCGGTGGCCCGAGGCAGACACTCGAGTTCTACGGTGCCATGTCGATCGACGGTACGAGCGGGGACGCGACAAAGACCCGGCTGGCCGGCGTGCAGGACCTGCAGAAGTACATGGGCCACGCTCTGGCCAACGCAACCGATCCCTACACCCCACAGAGCATCAAAGGTGACCGGCAGCACCTGCCCTCGTGGTGGGGCTCGGAGTTCCGCAAGCTGGGCACCCAGGAGATCGAGTGGGACCGCGGCATGATGAACAAGCCGTACGGATACCAGGTACTGGGCGGCCTGCTCCGTTACGGGAACTACGATCCCGCGTTCCTGACCCCCATCGCGGAGCACGTCACACAGCTGCACCAGGACGACCCGTACCACTTCATGTCGAACAAGCCGGCCGGCAGTGACGACGGCTACGGCTTCAACCCCTCCGGCAAGCTGGGCACCGGGAACGCACCGCTCAACAGCGTGCTCGAGGCACTGGGGCACAGTCCTGAGGCAGCGGAGCAGTTCTTCACACAGGCGCCGACGGTGTACAACGACGACGGCACGATCAAGTCCGGAGAGAAGCCCGGCTTCAAGTCCTACCTCGACCTTTTCACCAACAAGGACTTCGAGTGGGTGATCGACACGAACAGCCACAACGTCCTCGCGGATGAGGATGCGGCGAGAAAGGTACTCGACTTCGGCCCGAACGCGCTCGGCCACGCCCTGGAGGCGGCGGCGACGGGCCGCCCGTACGACAGCGACACGATCGATCCGTCCGTCAAGCACAGCGACGCACAGGCGGAACTGGTCCACGACATCGTGGAGAAGTTCGCTCAGAACCCGGGTCTGCTGACGCACAACATGAACGGCGACCTGGAGGGAGAGGAGACCGGCCCCCTGTACGCCCTGCGGGACAGCCTGGGCAACATCTCGGCCGACTACATCGCGGACTTCCAGCGGTCGATGTACGGCGAGGGCGCGGACAGCGAAGCCTTTCCGGTCAACGGCGAGGCCGCCGGCCTCGGTTACGGAGACGCCCAGAAGTTCCTCGGCCTGGTCGGGCAGGATCCGGATGCCTACAGCGCCATCACCTCCGCGCAGCAGGCCTACACCGCGAACGTGGTGCAGGACTTCCTGCGGACAGAGGGGAAGGACCTCACTGCGGAGGACGGTGCACGCGTCGGGGATCTGGTCGCTCCGGGTGCCGCCATCGCAGGAGTGATGAGCAACGCCAGAGCCGACGCGATCTACGACTATCACACGGCCTCGAACGCGGAGTACAACGAGGCGGTGGCGGACAACGCGAAGTGGGTCAACCGGATCGTCGGCCTGGGAACGGGAGCCATCCCTGCTCCCTTCTCCATCGTGGGAGAGCCGGTGAACTGGCTGGCGGAGGATGTGTCGGAGAGCGTTGTGAAGAGTGCCGAGCAGGACACCACGGATGAGGCTGAGCACAGCGCGGGGAGAGAGTACTCAGATGGACGAAAGGCGGCAATGGACGCATCTGCGGCAGCCGCCACCACATACTTCGCGCATCACGGAGACATCGACGCAGAAACCAAGACGGCCATCGAGCGAGCGATTCGCACTCAGGCGGGGGTGAGCCACTCGGATGGCGCTCAGTGGAACTCCTCCGGAGATGGCTCATGAGGTTGTTCCAACCCTCGCCCCGCCAGAGTCAAGGATCACTTCTGTCTCCGAAGAGACTGGCCGCCGCCATCGCCCTCGCGCTGATCCTCACCGCCTGCGATGACTCAAACGACGGCTTGTCATATGACACTCCGGACAACATCTGCGGAGTTCCCGCTGATGGCAAAATTCTGGAATCCTTGCTGGACGACGGCGACATCCTGAAACAGGACACCGGGCACTTCAGCCTTACAGAAGGCCAGTTCTGTCACATGTACGTGGACGGCAACGACTCCGTGGTCAGTGATGCCACATGGCACGATAGCGAATATGGCCTGCGCGATCTCTTCCAGGACTATGACCTCAACGGGGTGCGCTATATCAGCGACGGCCGATACGCCTCCTGGCATCGCGGAGTGGCAACTGTCATTCCATGCCGCGGAGTCAGCAAGGAGGGTGACGTCGTGTCCGTAGAAGTTAGGGACATGAAGTGGAACGATGAGTCGCAAGGCCTGTTGGAGAAGCTTGCTCCCTCATACTTCGACGCCTACAGAGACAAGCTCGGGTGCCCGTGAGCGGCACCCCAGAGGACGGAAACAGGGTGGACACCTCCCGCGCGTGTCCACCCTGTGTGCCGCTTGCGCGGCCCTACCTCTGCGCCACTACAGGAAGTAGCTGGCGCCCTTCAGGTCGCCGCCGCGGTAGTCACCGCCGGCGGTGCCCACGCGCTGGCCGATGCTGACCAGGGCCTGGTGGATGCCGGAGGCGTGGCGGTCCCACTCCTTCGTCTTCTTGGTGAATTCCTCGTACGCCTCGCCGCCCCAGCCCGCGGCCGCGTCGAGCACGGCCTTCTTGAGGGCCTCGAGGTCCTCTTCGAGCTTCTTGGCCTGGGTACCGAGTTCGGTGGCAAGTGCGTCCATCGTGCCGTAGGTGACGGCGAGTTCGTCGTAGTGCGCCCCGGACATGTCTTCCTCGTTTCGTTGAGAGTCAGCAGGTCACTTTTGGAAGGCCCGCGTCAGTAGCTGTTGAGCGCCGAGGTCTTTCCGCCAAGGTCTTCCACCGAGATCTTGGCGACGTCCGCCTCGATCTGGTCCTCGAGCTTCTGCTTGTCGGCCTTGTTCAGCTGGATTCCCTCGAGGAAGTCGTCCAGCATCCGGCCGATCGAGGCCATGTGGTTGTTGATCTCCGTCTGCTTCTTGTCGAAGGCGATGGCGCCCTGCCCCGTCCAGTGCTTCTCGATCATGTCGATCGTTCCCTGGAGCTGGGCGAGAGACTGCCTGATCGAGTCGTAGCGGTCGATGACATTCGTCTGGAGCTTCTGTACCTGGGCCTCGTAAAGCTTGCGGCCGTCAGCCATTTCGGCAGTCCCTTTCGTGAGTGCGGTGGCGTGCTGTCGTGTGTGTCACCGCGTGGTGGTGAGGGTCGGTTGCGAGGACGCCTTCAGGCGCCTCGTCGTGAGCGGACCACGGCGAAGGCACCGCCGCCGATCGCGAGCACTGCCGCCACGGCTCCGAGCGCCACCCACAAGGTGGTGTTGTCGGAGGTGTCCTTCTCGGAGGCAACGGGTTGTTGGGCCTTGCTGCCCGACGCGTCCTTCGAGGGCTGGGGCGACGGTGCGGTCGAAGAGGTCACCGGGTCGCCCGATTCGTCGAGGACTCCGGTGGCGTTCTCGCTGGCGAGGGGATCGGTGTTTGCCGCTGCGGGACTGAAGTCCGCGTCCTCCAGGACCTTACGGGGGCGGATCAGGCCGTAACCGAGGTAGACGCTCGGGTCGTCCCTGGCCCAGTCACGGCCGGCGGTGTCGATGAGGCTGGCGAGGACCTGGTTGGCTGTCCAGTCGGGGTGGGCCGACCAGATGAGGGCGGCGGAGGCGGAGGTGAGGGCGGTGGCGAAGCTTGTTCCTCCCTGGTCGCAGTAGGAGCGGAAGGTCTCGTCGCACCAGCCGGGTGTGTTCAGCCCCGGAGCTGCCAGGTCGACGTAGTTTCCATGCTCCGAAAACTTCGCGACCTTTCCGGACTCGTCCGAGGCGGCCACGCCCACTACGTATGGGTAGGCAGCGGGGTATCCGATGAGGTTTTTCTTTTCAGCGTCATTTCCTGTGCCCGCAATCATCAGCTTGCCCTTGGATTGGGCATACTTGACTGCCTCAAGCTCATCCGAATCTTCGGCATCGACGCTAAAGGACATGCTCATGATCTGCACGTCGCTGTCAGCGACGGCTCTGATCACGTCTGCGACATCGGGAGCCTTCTCTGCCTCAGCATCTTCCAGACCCTGCAAAGCGATCCGATAAGGTACGATCTTGGCCCCCGGAGCCAGGCCTTGCAGGCCGCCGCCGGCACCAGTGCCGACAATCAGTTCGGCCATGGTAGTGCCGTGGCCTTCGTAATCCTCAGTCGCCTTGTAACCGTGGGCTTGGGACACTTCTTCAGTAAGCACTTGACCCTGGAGCGAAGGGGTGTCGGGGTTTACTCCCGTGTCGATCACAGCCACCTTCACTCCCTTTCCTGTACTCACCTTCCACATCTCATCAGCATTCATCGCCGACAAGTACCACTGCTGGGACTGTGTATCGGCCGCCAATGCGCTCGGCGCCAACGCTGCCGACGTAAGAGCCAAGGCACCGAACATTGAACAGACGACCGAAGCCCGTCCTCTGTTGTATCGCCTCACAAGAGATGCGGTCCGCCTGGTGTGTCGGCTGAAACCTGACAACATGCTGGTGTCTGTCCTCGCTTCTGTCCGGTCAGTCGGTCGTGGCCTGGTTGCCACGTCGCCTATCTCGACGCGAACGGCCCTCGTAGGACCCCTGGTTTCCCGCTCCACCACGTGGTGCAGCGGGACGTCGGGGAGTCGAACCACCGTTACCCGTACCGGAGGTTCTCCCGTTCGGCGCTCCGACAACCCCGTCAGCGTTGGCAGCGGGGCGACGAGATGCCTCTCCTGTACGCGGCGCCGGGGCGGGCGCCCCGATCACTCCACGCTGGCCTGGCCTCTGCCCTGCCGGAGGCTGAGCAGATGTGCCCTCCCCGCCGATGACCGTGCCACGCGGCAGCCTGGAGGCGTTGCTTCCCGGCATGACGCTGGGAACGGAACGTCCCCCAACAACACCATCGGGATTACGTCCAGCACCACTACGCTCGGACGGCGTAGCCTGCGTTCCGTTCACTGGCCCCCGCGGGAATCCGCCACCGGCCGGTCCGGGTGCCGGCGCCCCGGGCCTCGGCATGCCCCCAACGATGCCACGCCCCATGGGGCCAGGAGCGCGGCCCTCACCCTGCCCCGGCGGGGCGGTTCGCGCCGCTTGCCCTAGCGGTCCTGTCCCACGGCTGCCCATGGGCCCTGGCGTCACGCCACGGGGGGTCTGGCCCAAGGGACCAGCGCCTGTGCGTGACGCCGAGTCCGGGCCCATCGGTCCCCCCACTCGTCCCCGTACTGGTGGTGAGGCCTTGGACACGGCCCCACCGCCGGGTCCTGTGGCGCGCCCCAAGAGTCCGCGCGCGGTGGGCGGGATCGCACTCGGAGCCATGGGCGGAACGGGCCCTGCCGGAGCGGTGGGACCGGTCATCGACGGTGGCGCAGCATTGATCGGCTTCACCGCCTCTTGCGGCGGCAGCGTACCGACACTGTCGATCTCTGTCCCCACAGGCCGCTTTGGGAGCGCGGCAGGCTCAGATGCCTCCCTGGCAGAGGATTGCTGCTCGATCGCGGACGCCCGCCCTGCTTCACCGGTCGGCGAGGACTGGTGAAGCTCGGTAGGAGCACTACTGGGGGATGTAAGTGACGCGTTGCCGACGCCAGGTGATTCTGAGCGGATGGAGCCCGGCGTTGGCTTGGGGACCCCCACATCCGGCATCTTGGGGAACACCGGCTCTTCGGCGCTTCCCATCATTCCCGCTGACACCGTGTAGAACGACGCCAGCCGGTACATCTGGTTGATGGCCTCCTGGCGGTTCTTCTCCACCTTGACCGCCTGGGTGTACTCCTCGTTGGTCTCGGTCTTCTCCGCTTCGGCGAAGTCCTGCACCGATTTCGAGACGAGGCGAGTGTCGCGCGGCGGCATGGACTTGCGGACCGAGGCGAGGCCGGTGCCCGCGGCCATGACCTGGGTTCCGATGGTGTCGGCGTAGTCCGCGACACCTTCGGCGGTCTTGACCAGGCTGTCTCGCCAGTCGGAGAAGGCGTTGCGTGCCTCGCCCTTCCAGTCGATGTCGCCGCCCAGATTGGTCCTGAGTTCTGTGGCCGCCTCCTTGATGGCGTCTCGGGCGTCGACGAGGGCGCGACCGGCGGACTCAAGGAGTTCCGGGTTGGCGGACTCGACGATGTCGATCATCTGATTGAGATCGTGGTACTCGAAGTTCGTGGAGCCGAAGTGGATGCCTCTGGCCGAACCGAACGGGACGATCCTGGTCATCGTCATGACCGCGTCCAGCGCGCCGTTCTGCGCCAGGGCGTCCTGCCGCTCCTCCTGGTGGAGACCCGGCTTGTTCTTGTCGCCGCTCATCAGTACCCCGCGTCGGTTCGGTCGGCGCGGTTGTTCCGCTCGTTCTGGCGCTCGAGCATCTCTTCGCGCGCCTGGTTGACCTCGATCCGGATCTCGTGGAACCGCTGGCGCTGCTGGTCCTCGAGGTTGTCGAAGGTGACGTCCACTCCGTGCACGGCGATCTGCATGGCCTCCAGTTGGAGTCCGAGTGACTTGGAGAGTGCGGTGATCCGCTCGTGCACCCGCTCGTACTCCAGGTGGAGTTGCTTGCCCTCCAGGAAGGCACCGCTGCCGAAAGCGGTCTCCGGCAGGCTGTGGCCCCCGACCTTGGCCGCACCGCCCGCCGAGTCCTCGAAGGTCTTCAGCAGGTCGTCCACGCGCTTCTTGAACGTCGAGAGCGCCATCACCCCACGGCGCACGTCTGCGGCTCCGCCGCCCGTCTCTGCAGGAAGCACTGTGCTATCCCTCCCCGTTTTCCCCGTTTTCCCCGTGTCGCGCCCTGTCCCGCGCGAGTCGACAGGCCGCTGAAGCAATCACGACCACCATCGCACCACTGTAGTAACTGACTCCGACAGCCCCAACCGCGATATGCAACAGAAGTGCCGCAACTCGCGCAGGTTCCGGCCATCTTCACTCGTTCAACCCGGCTCCTGCCTGGGTGTTGACGTCCCGGCGATACTCGAACGATGTTTCCTCACGTTGCACTTCGACCGCCTTGGACCTCGGCGGTACGGGTCCTCCTGCGCGCGTCCCTGATCGCCACCGCGGCCCCGCTGAGGCCCACCACCAGCACCGTCGCGCCGACGGCCACGTAGGTCGCGAGGCGGGCGTTGCGTTCGTCGGCCGTCTCGCCGAGTGGGAGTTTCGCGGCGACCGGTGCCTCGGCCTTGGCCAAGCCCTCTTGGGGCCTGGGCGACTCGATCGGCCGGTCGTCCTCCGTCAGAGCGCGGACCGGGTCCACCACGCCCCAGCCGACCAGACGGTCGTGACCGGAGATGGTGCGTTCCGCGGTCTGTTCGATCTGGGCCACGATCTGGCGCTGGGTCCAGGTGGGGTGCTCGGCCTTGATGAGCGCCGCGACGCCCGTGACGTACGGCGCGGAGAAGCTCGTGCCGTTGTCGGCGCAGTGGCCTCCCCGGGGAACGGTCGAGATCATGTCGACGCCAGGTGCCGCGACGTCGACGAAGTCACCGGACTGCGAGAAGGACGCGCGTTCGTTGTTGCGGTCGGAAGCGGCGACGGCGAGGACGCCCTCGTAGGAGGCGGGGTAGGTCTTCTTGATGTTGCCGCCGAGTCCGTCGTTGCCTGCCGACGCGACGATGACGATCTCCTCGCCCAGGGCCTCGTCGACGGCGGCTTCCAGCTTCGCATCCGGTTCTGCCGCGCCCGCCGTGTCCTGCGAGATGTTGATGACGTCGGCTCCGGCCTCGACTGCGTAGTGGATCGACTTGGCGAGGGTGTCGGTGTCGCCGTTGCCCTCCGCGTCGTTCTGCTGGATCGGGATGATGGTCGCCTCGGGGGCCAGGCCCACGAAGCCGGTCCCGTCGTCGGGCCGGGCGGCGATGATGCCGGCGACCTTGGTGCCGTGGCCGACGGTGTCGGTGGTGCCGTTCTCGTTGCCCCGGTCGATGGGGTCGCCGTCCTCGTCCTTCAGGTCCTTGGGCAGGAAGTTGCGGCCGCTCTTGACGTCCACGGCGTTCTTCAACTGCGGGTGCGTCACGTCGACGCCGGTGTCGATGACGGCGACTCTTACGCCCTTGCCCTTGGACTCGCTCCACAGTTCGTCGAGCTGGACCCGCTGGAGGGACCAGGGGCGGCCGGGGTAGGCGGCGTTGGGGTATTCGCACTGGCCGGAGAAGTTGTCTTCCGCGGCTGCCGGCGGTGCACCCGCCACGGAAACCGCCCACAGCAGGGTCGCCGCGGCTGCCGTCGGGAGGGCACGGAGGCACGTGGGTCGCATGGTGGTGGCGTCCCTCCTAGGAGCCCTGCGGCTGGCGTGCCGCGGCCGTGGACAGGCGGGGGCCCGTGGGAAGGAACGCCGACCAGGCGGCGGGAATCGGAGCGGGGTCCACGTCGGCGTACCCCAGGCGCGTCTGGGCCTGCTGCGCCTCCTGCTCCCTTTCCTTCTTCTCCTGTGCCGACATGCCGATTCCGGCGTCGTCGGTGGCGCTGTCCGAGTTCGACTGCAGGACGTGGCGGAGACCGGTGTCGGTGACCAGGAAGACGGGGCCCGCCTGCGTCTCCGTGCCCTTGAACTGGCGGTAGAGCTGTCCGGAGCCCGGTGTCACGTAGGCACTGGAGGATCCGGAGGGGAGGTCGGTCGGAAAGTCGGTGCCCGCCCAGGTGCTGAGGGTGGTGGCTCCCTTGCCGTCGACTCCGCGCAGGACGTTGCAGACCGTGTTGCGGCTGCCCTTGGTGTCCGACGCCTCGTTGACGGCCTCCGGGGTGCCGGTCGGCCACGCGTACTCGGTACCGAAGGGCTTGCCCGGGACGATGGCCCCGGGGCTCATCTCCAGTGCCTGACCGGCTTGTCCGACCTGAGCCAGGTCCTTGCTGAACAGCAGCAACTGCGCGACGAAGGCGGAGACCGGCGCGACCCGTCCCGGCAGCACGACGTAGTACTGCTCCTTGTTGTTGTCGAACGCCTTGAGCACCGTGCCGACCTTGTCGGCCGACTCGCCGAGCTGACCGGGAGCGTTGGCAGGGGCGCCAGGAGTGTCCTCGACGTCCGGGAACGTGATCGGGTCACCCTGGTGGAAGGTGGCCAGCCACTCGCGGGACACCCGCTGGGGCTCACGCCCGGAGCCGACGACGGTACGCAGCAGCAGCTCCAGGTCGGAGCCGGTGTCCATCTTGTCGACCTGGTAGGCCGTGCCACCGGAGTCCACGACGAAGCGCTTGCCGTCGGGATCCACCACGTAAAGCAGTTCGCCGCCGGTCAACCTCTGTTTGCCCTCGGTCAGTTTCTTCTCACGGTCGGCGAGGACCAGCGTGGCCTTCTGGATGGACCGGCCGCCCGCACTCGGCCGCTCACACACGACCCACCGCTTGGCGGCGCCCGCTTCCTTGTCGGAGGGCAGCCGGTCGGGGGCGTACGGGATGCCGATGGTGACACCGTGCCGGATCTTGCCGCTGTCGAGGAGCGACTCACTGACGGTGACGACGTCCCCCTTGTTGGGGGCCAGGAGGAGCTTCGCAGACGCCATGTTGAGGACGGGGTGCAGCTGGACCTCGTCGCCGGTTTTCAGGACGACGTACCGGGTGGTCGACTTACTGGCGACGATCACCTTCTCGTTGGGGGTGTCCCAGCCCTTCGGCGCGGTGGGCTTGAACATGCCCCAGGCGCCGAACACCGCCATGATGATCACGCCGATGACGATCCCCGGCACGATGCCCCGCAGAGGACGTGGCGCGCCTTCCTCCGACCCTTGCGGGAACGACTGGACGAAGGCCGCGAGCAGGCGGCGCTTCGCGAAGGTGTAGGCGTTGAGCTGATCCCGCCGAGATGTCATTGGTGCGTGTCTCTCCCCGTGTGCCACCCATGTCCGCCCGTGGCCCGCATGGGCGGTGCCGGGGATCACCGTCCCCCGCCCGCCGATGTCAGACGCGGCCCCTACTATGCCTGCTGCGGGGAGGGACTTGGGGAGCGGGTAGGGTGCCTGGGCCCGCTGGGGTCTGGCACGGTGCAGGTATCTCAGCGAGTTGTGAGCGAATTGGGGGGATGGAGTGATGGCTTCCGGAACGCGGACCTCGAGCCGTGACCGGGCCCGGACGGGCGGTTCCGCCGAACCGGCGTCACGGGCGACGCGACAGTCCTCCGCGCAAGGTGGTCTCCACCTGAAACTGCGCACGGGCAGGCCGGGGCCGTCCCGGCTGCAACGGATCGTGCTGGTGGAGCTCGCGGCCGCCGTTCTCCTCACCGGCTGGGTCCTCGGCACCCTGGCCCTGGCCTCCGCCGCTGTCGTCGCCGCCATTTTGGTCCTGTTGGCCTTCGTACGCCGCCGGGGCCGTTCGGTGCCCGAGTGGGTGGCCACGGCACGTGGCCTGCGCGCCCGGCGGAAGCATGCCGCGAGGCTGGTGATAGCGCCGGGCACGGAGCCGGGACTCGCCCCGGCCGTGGAGTGCGATCCGAGCCTGCGCACGTATACGTACGGAGGCCGGGAGCGGCGGCCCGTCGGCATCGTCGGGGACGGGACGTTCGTCACCGCGGTGGTGCAGGTGGAAGCAGACGCCACCGCCCTGCGTGCCGAGCGGAGCCGACGGCCGCTGCCGCTGGCCCTGGTGCGAGACGCCCTCGAGGTGGACGGGATCCGCCTGGAGTCGGCGCAGGTCGTGCTGCACACGCAGCCCGCGCCCGCGCTGCACCTGCCGCGTCAGTCCGTGGCCGTCAGCAACTACGCGCCGTTGCAGGAACAGACCGGCGCTCCCGCGGTACGCATCACCTGGATCGCGCTGAAGGTCACCCCGGAGTTGTGCCCGGACGCCGTGGCGGCCCGGGGCGGCGGCCTGCTCGGCGCCCAGAAGTGCGTCGTACGGGCCGCCGACCACCTCGCCAGCAGACTGACCGGCGCGGGGTTCCGTGCCACGGTGCTGGACGAGGAGGAGTTGACGTCGGCCATCGCCACGTCGGCCTGCGCCAACCCGCTGGTGACGGCCGAGGCGGGACGGTCCGACCGGCACGAGAGGCGTACCGAGGAGTCCGGTCGCAGTTGGCGCTGCGACAACCGCCGGCACACCACGTACTGGATTCGCAGATGGCCTCAACTGGGCGGCGATCGCGGACCGTCACTGCCCCAGTTCGTCGCACGGGTCACGGCGGTCCCCGCTCTCGCGACCACCGTCAGTATCACCCTCGAGCACACGGACCAGCGGGAGATGTCGCTACGTGGCCATCTTCGGGTAACCGGTCGCAGCGCCGATGAACTCGCCGAAGCACGGCGTGCGTTGGAAGGTGCCGCGCGGGACGCGGGCGCGGCACTGACGCGGCTCGACCGAGAACAACTGCCGGGTGTACTCGCCACTCTGCCCCTGGGAGGCGCTCGGTGAACGCCACAACAACACAGCCGTCTGCCACCCGACGGGCTCGTGATCTGCTGCACGCCGGCTTCGGTCTGCTCGGTCCGCGTCACGGACGGCACGCGCTGTCCACGGACGACCTGGACACGCTGTCGCTGCCCATTGGCGACGACGGCGTCGTCATCGGGGTGGACGCCGACGGGCACTCCGCCGTACTGGGGTTGAACCGGCCCACGCCGTACGAGGTCGTCCTCATCGGCGGGCTGTGGACGGCCCAGGTGTTCGCGCTGCGGGCCGCGGCGACCGGCGCACGGGTGGCCGTGGAAACCGGGCGAGCGCACGCGTGGGCGCAGATGGTCCACGCCATGGGTGGCGGACAGAACGGGCTCTCCGTCTACGACGTGGGGCGGGTACCGCCGTTGGGAGCCTCGGCCGGCACGCCGGTGCTGGTGGTGCGCGACTGCGGTATGCGCCCACCACGGGGACGTGTGGTCTCCGGCCCCTGGAAGTCGGTACTGACTCTTCTTCCCTATCTCAGCCCCGTCGCGCCCCGGCTGATACGGCAGGCGCGTCTTGTGGGTGTGCAGCGGGTGTCACCGAACGAGGCCGGGGAGCTGGGACGCACCATGGCCTTGCCCAGGGGCGACGTGGACTCGCTTCCGACCCTCGCCGACGGTGTCACCCTCTGGTGTGCCGATCGTGACCGGCAGTACGTGATGACCCAACCGACGGATGCCGAGGTCGGGCTCCTGGGTACGCCACGCCGAATGGACTGACCGACCGCTTATCAACCGGTTTGCGACCTTGCGCCCGACACATGTGCGCGGTCCTGCCGCCTGGTTGCCCGAATCGGCGGGCTTCGAGGGGTGGACGGGGCTGCCGGGGCAGTACCCGTGGTGATTAGGCTGGGTCGCGGCGCGAGAACCCGTGGACCGGGTGCCGGCGTCCCAGGGGGGAGATCCGTGGATCGGACGGCCTCGGACAATCGCGAATGACAAGCAAGGGTCGCCCCAGTACGGCATGAGGGTGCTCGACCAACCAGGAGGAACTGTGAGCAGCGATCGGGACGGGATCCGCGGGGGCTGGGCTACACCCGGCGATGACCAACCCGACGCGGAGTCAGCGATTGAGACGACGGGCGAGTTCACCATCGACTACGCGCCACCCGCCTGGTACACCCAGAACGCGTCGAGCGGTTCGGGGCAGGGACAGGGGCCGACTCCACCGCCGCCCCCGCCCGGTCCGGGCGCGCCGTTCACGTCGTCCACGCCGCCCGCCGGGGTGCCCCGGCTGCCGGTCGGGAGTGGGTTCGAGCCGCAGCAGGCTCAGGGGCAGCCGGAGGCCGGACCCGAGCCGGTACCGCAGGTGCGGTTCGATCCGGAGGCCGCGGGGGACGCGGTGTCTGCCGCTGACGTACCGGCGCCCGCGGACACCGGGTTCCCACTCCAGGCCCCCGCTCCCCCGCCCTCCGAGCAGCCGGAACCCGACAACGGTGACCTGGAGAGCGGCGCCACCATGCGGTTCTCCTCGGCCGCCCTGAAGCGGGAGATCGCCGAGCGTGCCGCCGCGGACGATGCCGGGCAGGATGCGCGGCCGGAGCCTGTGGGCGACGAAGCCGAGGCCGTCGCCGAGACCGACGCGGCGATCGCTTCCGACGGCGCCGGGGCGGCCACGCCGGGCGAGACCTTCGCGGTGGCGGGTGACGGTCTCGAGCCCGAGCACGCCAGTGGTCCGCAGCCTGCCGGTGGTCCGGGCCTCGCCGAGGGTTCCGAACTCGCCGACGCCGGTGCGCAGGGCGGCGCGGCGGGCGAGGACGCGGTGCCCGTGGCGGACGACGGGACCGGTTCCGCGGACGACGGTGTCGGCTCCGACGTGCCCGGTGGTCTGACCGATGCCGCGAACAACGGTGTGGACGACGGCGTGGACGATCTCGGCCCGGCCTCCTCTGTTCAGGAGGGTGAGCCCGAGCCGGCCGCTCCGGCCGCTCCGGTGACCACTCCCGAGCCCGAGGACGCTGTGCCTCATCCCGGGGACGCCGTGCCCGGGGGCGCCGTGCCGGCCGACGTACCGCCTGCGGCTCAGAGCGGAGTGCCGCCGCTGCCTCCGTCGTACCCTCCCGCCGCTCCCGCGCCGGCTCATCAGTGGCCCGCGCAGCCTCAGCCGACCCCCGGCGCTCCCGTGCAGCCGGGTGTGCCGGGCCAGCAGCCTCCTTTCCAGCCGCAGGCTCCGCAGCCGGCGCCCGCCGCGTGGAACCCGCCGGCCGCCGCGCCGATGCCACCGAGCCAGGCACCCGCGCAGCCGGGCTACGGCTTCCCGCAGCCGGGTGCGACGCCTCCGGTGGCGCCGCAGCCTCCGGCCCCGCAGCCGGGCGGTGCTCCCGCCCCGGCGTCGGACGCCGTCGGTTACGGGTTCCCGCAGCCCGGTGCGTCGGCCCCCCAGCCCCCGGCGCAGCCGGGTGGTCACGGCTTCCCGCAGGGCCCCGCGCCGTACGGCCAGTCACCGGAGCAGCCGCAGCCACAGCCGCAGCCCGGCGTACCGCACCAGGCGCAGCCCCAGGGCGGTGCGCAGATGCCACCGGCCGCTCAGCAGGGCTTCGCCCCACAGGCCCAGGCTCCACAGGCTCCGGAGGCCCAGCCGATGGCCGCGCAGGGCCAGGCCCCGCAGGTTCCGCCGGTCCCCTCCGCCCAGCAGCCGCATCAGCTGCCTCACTCGCCGCAGCCGATGCAGCCCGGTCAGCCCGGTCAGCCGGACCAGTTGCCGCAGTATCAGCAGCCCGCCGACCCGCGTCTCGGCGCCGCCTGGCCGCAGCCCATACAGCACGACCAGCGCCAGCCCACCAACCCGGGTGCCGCGCCGCTGGGTTACACCGCGGCCGTGGAGCTGTCGTCCGACCGGCTGCTCAACAACAAGAAGCAGAAGGCGAAGAGCAGCCGTCCCGCGGCCGGTGGTTCGCGGTTCAAGCTGGGTGGCAAGAAGGAGGAGGCCGAGCGGCAGCGGAAGCTGGAGCTGATCCGCACCCCGGTGCTGTCCTGTTACCGCATCGCCGTCATCAGTCTCAAGGGCGGCGTCGGCAAGACGACCACCACCACCGCCCTCGGTTCCACGCTCGCCACCGAGCGGCAGGACAAGATCCTCGCGATCGACGCCAACCCGGACGCCGGTACGCTCGGCCGCCGGGTGCGCCGGGAGACCGGGGCCACCATCCGCGACCTCGTCCAGGCGATCCCGCACCTCAACTCGTACATGGACATCCGGCGGTTCACCTCCCAGGCGTCGTCCGGGCTGGAGATCATCGCCAACGACGTCGACCCGGCCGTGTCCACCACCTTCAACGACGAGGACTACCGGCGCGCGATCGACGTACTGGGCAAGCAGTACCCGATCATCCTCACCGACTCGGGCACGGGCCTGCTCTACAGCGCCATGCGCGGCGTGCTCGACCTCGCCGACCAGCTGATCATCATCTCGACGCCGTCCGTGGACGGTGCGAGCAGCGCCAGTACGACGCTGGACTGGCTGTCCGCGCACGGGTACGCCGACCTGGTCTCGCGGTCCATCACCGTCATCTCGGGGGTCCGCGAGACCGGAAAGATGATCAAGGTGGACGACATCGTCGCCCACTTCCAGACGCGGTGCCGGGGCGTCGTCGTGGTGCCGTTCGACGAGCACCTGGCCGCCGGTGCGGAGGTCGACCTCGACATGATGCGGCCGAAGGTGCGGGAGGCGTACTTCAACCTCTCGGCGATGGTCGCCGAGGACTTCGTCCGTCACCAGCAGTCGCACGGCCTGTGGACGTCCAACGGCAACCCGCCGCCGGTGGCCGCACCACCGCTGCCGGGCCAGCACTACCCGGGTCAGCCCGTGCCCGGCCAGCCCATGCCCGGTCAACAGCCCGTGCCGGGACAGCAGCCCATGCCGGGACAGCAGCCCGTGCCGGGGCAGCCCGGTGTGCCCGAACAGCCTCAGCCCGGACAA
The DNA here is from genome assembly GCF_049974565.1 of Streptomyces sp. WG5. Classification (NCBI taxonomy): domain Bacteria; kingdom Bacillati; phylum Actinomycetota; class Actinomycetes; order Kitasatosporales; family Streptomycetaceae; genus Streptomyces; species Streptomyces sp. WG5. The sequence continues at coordinate 41,724 of NZ_JBNGGC010000044.1, forward strand.
CCCCAGCCCGGACAGCACTACCCGCAGCAACCCGCCGGGCAGCCGTACTCGCAGCAGCCGGGACAGCCGTACCCGCAGCAGCCCGGTTACGGATATCCGCAACCGGGGCAGACGCCTCCCCTGCCACCGCAGCAGTAGCCCCTGACAACGAAGGGCGGCCGGTGCCCGTGAGCACCGGCCGCCCTTCGGCGTGGCAGCGACGCAGCGTCGCCGGCGGGGAAGACGAAGGCGTCAGGACGCCGCCGCGACCAGCTCCCGGCACCGGTCGACGTCCTCGGCCATCTGCTCGACAAGCGCGTCCAGCGTCTCGAACTTCGCCTGTCCGCGTACGAAGGCCACGAAGTCCACGGCGACGTGCAGGCCGTACAGGTCGAGGCCGACACGGTCGATGGCGTACGCCTCCACCGTGCGCTCGGTGCCCTCGAACTGCGGGTTGGTGCCGACGGAGATCGCGGCCGGCATGGCCTCGCCCTGGGCGTGCAGCCAGCCGGCGTAGACGCCGTCGGCCGGGACGGCGGTGTACGGGAGGGTCTCGACGTTGGCCGTGGGGAAACCCATCTCACGGCCGCGCTGGGCGCCCCGGACGACGACGCCCTCGACACGGTGCGGGCGGCCCAGGATCTCCGCGGCGCCCGCGACGTCGCCCTCGGCGACCAGGCGGCGGGTCAGGGTCGAGGAGAAGGGTTCGCCGCCACCGGCGTCACCGGTCACGTACAGGTCGACGACCTCGACCTCGAAGTCGTAGACCTTGCCCTGTTCGACGAGGAACTCGACGTTCCCGGCGGCCTTGTGGCCGAAGCGGAAGTTGGGGCCCTCCACGACCGCCTTGGCGCGCAGCCGGTCGACCAGGACCTTGACCACGAAGTCGGCCGCGGACAGCTTCGAGAACTCGGTGGTGAAGGGGAGGATCAGCACCGCGTCCACGCCCAGGTCCGCCATCAGTTCGGCGCGGCGGTGGTGCGGGGCGAGCAGCGGCGGGTGGCTGCCGGGGCGGACGACCTCGCTGGGGTGCGGGTCGAAGGTGACGACGACGACGGGGACACCCAGCTCGCGGGCGCGGTCCACGGCGTGCTTGATGATCACCTGGTGCCCGCGGTGGACGCCGTCGTAGGAGCCGATGGTGACGACGCTGCGTCCCCAGTCCTCGGGGATGTCCTCCAAGCCACGCCAGCGCTGCACTGTGTCTGCTCCTCGGTGGTTCCGTGGGTGCCTCTTACGCAGGTCTAAGGGTGCCATGCCCCGCGGCACCCGCCCGCATCGGCATCGGTGCTGTGACCGGGTGCACGCGGCGCGGGCCGGATGCACGCCGCGCGGACCGGGTCGCCCTCAGGCGGGGACCCGTGCGCCCGCCAGGTTCTCGATCGTGCGGCGGGCGCTGGGTCCCACCAGCGCGGCCCAGTCCTGGGGTGCGTCGGCCAGCCAGCCGGTGACGCGGGCGGCGAATCCCGGGAGGTGGCGGGCCAGGTCGACCAGGGCGTGGTCGAAGCGGGTGGCGCCGTCCGAGGTGCGGAGCAGGAGGAGGCCGGTGCGGTGGACGAGGGCGCGCACGTCGTCGCCGCCGCACTGGGCGGCCGCGCGCAGGAGGGCCTCGATGACGGCGGGGTCGTCCTCGTGGGCGAGGAGGTGTTCGCGCAGCTCGCGGCGGAGCGAGGCGCGGCCGTTCTCGCCGTCGACGGCGAGAACGCCGGCGAGCGCGGCCCGCACGGGCCCGGGACCGTCGTCCAGCAGGCCGGTGACCAGGGGGTGGAGTACGGCGCGGGCCACCAGGTCCCGGTCGAGGCGCCGGTCGACGTACGCGGCCACGTGCCCGGCGGTACCGGGGCGCTCCGCCACGGCCTCCCCGACGAGTACGGCGACCCGGTGGGCCAGCGCGGGCGTGGTGGCGTCGGCGAGTCTGCGCAGCGCCTCCCCCGCGTCCGGGCCCCGCAACCGGGCCCGGAAGGCGTCGAGGACGGGCTCCGGATGGGTCGGCAGGGCGGCGGCCACCGCACTCGGCGGGATGCAGGGGTCGCCCGCCGCGAAGTGGCCGAGCGCTCGCGGGAGGTGGCGGTCGCGGCTGCCGGGGTCCTGGACGAGCAGGGCGAGCGCCCCGCCGCGCAGGCGGCTGTCGGCGGGGTCGGCGAGCAGGACCAGGGCGGCGTGGCGGAGCAGGGTGCGGTCGGCGGCGGTGCGTCCGTGCGGGGCGGTGCGCAGGCCGTGGGTCACGGCCGCCGCCCGCCGTGCCGGCCGCTCGTCGCGCGCCCACCGCTCGACGGCCCGGCAGAGCGCGGACGGCTCCTCCTCGGCCAGGACGGCGAGCAGTTCGTCGGCCCGTCGGTGCGTACTGTCGACGAGTACCTCGGTGAGGCCGTCCAGGCCACGGTGGCGGTGCGTGTGCAGCAGCGCTTGCGCGGCGGTCGCGACGGTCGCGTGCGGGGTGGCGGGCAGCGGACGTTCGTCGTCGAACCAGCGGACGAGGAGTGGCTGTACGGCCGCCGTGTCGGTGGCGAGGAGTCCGGCGACGGTGTCGAGGTGGCGGGGGCCGGGCTCGTGCGGGGGGCCGTCCGCGAGGACCAGGCGGCGCAGCAGGTCCAGGCGGGTGGCCTCCGGCAGGCGCAGCGCCGTCCAGAAGCCGGGTCCGAATTCCCCGGGCGCGGCCCTTCCTTCGCCCCGCCGTTCCACGATGCCGTCGGCCAGCAGCCGCAGCACGTCCGTGTACGGCGTCGCGTCGGGCACGCGCGTCAGTACTTCGGCGAGGAGCCGGGCGGCCCACCAGGAGGGCGGGTCGGTGTCGAGGGCGGTCACCAGTTCTTCGAGGGTCAGCGCGAGTTGGGGGATGCCGTGCTGGCGGGCGAGGAGCAGCACGGCCTCGGTGACGGGGCCGATGCGGTGGTGCGGTACGGAGAGGGTGGGCGTGTCGTGCGGGGCGCCGCGGCGGTGGACGAGGGCGCGCAAGGCTTCGTCCAGGTCGAGGTGGGTGCCCTGGATCCAGTCGGCGAGTTCCTCGTGGGCGAAGCGGTAGCCGTCGCCGGCGGGTACGAGGAGGCCTTCGGCGAGCACCGCGGTCGCCCATCCGGTGCCGCCGCCCAGCCGGGCGGGGGCCGGTCCCCACGGGAACACCGCCTCGAACGACTCCCGGTCGAGCTCTCCCTGCCCGGGGCCGAGACTGCGCCGGGCCGCCTCGTGGACCTGCCCGCAGACCTTGGCGGCGAGTCGGCGTACGGCGCTGCCGCGCAGGCCGTTCTCCCCGGCCAGCCGGGTCGCGACGCGCAGGCACATCAGGTCGAGGTAAGCCGTGAAGACCGTGTCCCGGTCGACGCGGACGGGGGGTGGTGAGCCGGGGAGGGCTCGGCGGACCTCCGAGAGCAGGCGGAGGGTGAGGGGATGCCGGCCGTCCGGGTCGGCGAGGGCGCCTTCCGGTACGCGGTAGCGTGCGCGCGCCTCTCTGGCCTCGTCGTCCCGCAGGTCGCCGAGCCGGACGCAGGGCGGAAGTCCCGGGCCCGGGGCGCCGGCCCCGGGCCTGGCGGGGTCCGGCCGGTGATCGGCTGCTTCCCGCCGGTGGCCGGCGGCATGCGACCGGTGGCCACCGGCATCCGGACGATGACCACCGGCATCGGACCGCAGGACGGCGGCCTCCGGCCCGGACGTCGGTCTCGCGGCGGTCGTCCCCGACTGCCACGGCACCCCGCCGGCCACCCCTGACGAGGGATCCGGCCCACCAGCCGTGGAACCCGGCCCACCAGCCGTGGGACTCGGCCGAGGTGCTCCACCGGCCGGCCCCGCGCACGGCGCCTCTCCCGCACCGGGGGCGGAACAGTTCCCGCCGCCCGCCGCCCCGGGCGGCAGTCCCCCGGTGGCATGGGGCCAAGGGCACGGCCCTTCGAGGACCGGCCCGGACCCGAGCTCCCCGGTGGCGACCGTCCGAGGCGCCGCCCCACCCCCGGCCGGCCCGGACCCGGCCGGCCCGGACCCGGCCGGCCCGGCAGCACGCCCGGCGCCGCGCCCGGCGGCCCACTCCCCCGTCCCCGCCCCGTACAACAGCTCCCGCGGGAACTCGGCCCCCGCCCGCTCCCAGTACTCCGCCCGGCATGCCACGACGAGCCGTGCCCCCGTCTCCCGCAGCCACGCCGCCGTGCCCTCGGTCCACTCGGGAAGGCGGTGGGCCAGGACGGGCGGCATCTCCTCGGGGCCGTCGAGAAGGAGCAGGAGAGGCCGTCCGGCGGTTCGGGCCAGGCGGGCGAGGCGCTCCGGGGTGATGTCGCCGAGGCCGGCGGGGCGGGAGCGGTCCGAGGCGGCCACGATGCGGGCGGCCCGGGCGAGCGTCCTGCGTGCCGCGTCCGCCAGCGACATGTCGTCGTCGCGCAGATCGGCGCCGCGCAGCCACAGCGTGGGCGCCGGTTCCGGGCCACGGGAGCGGCGGGCGGCGAGCGCCGCCAACTCGGTCGTACGGCCGCTTCCGGGCGCGCCGACCAGTGCGAGCACACTGGCGCGGCTCGCGGCGAAGGCGGCGAACTCCCGCGTCACGTCCGCCCGCTCCACCGGCACCACGGGCCCCGGGCCAGTGTCCGGGGCGGCGTCGGGACCGGCACGGAGACCGAGGCCGGGAACTGCACCGGCACCGACACCCGCACCCGCGCCCGCGCCCGCACCGGCTGCGCGCCCGTCGTCGAGGACCACGCCCCCGCACGCGCCCCCGCCTCCCGTCGGCATCTTCGGGGGCCCGTCCTGCCCCACCGAGGTCGCCGCGAGTGCGAGTACGCCCGCCAGATTGAGGTCCGCGCCGTACGCCGGGACCGTCGCCGCGTTCTCGGCGAGGAGGTCGGCGAGGGGGCCGGGGGCCGGACGCAGGGGCACGGCGAAGCCGACGTCGCTGTGTCCGGAGCTCAGGGCGGTGCCGAGGACGCCGAGCACGGCGCCGGTCGCGATGTCGAGCACCGGTCCGCCGGCCGCGCCGCCGCCGAGGCGCAGCGCGTCCCTCCCCGACGTGCCGAGCGCGAGCTCCAGGGCGTCGCCGAGGACGTGGAAGCGGTCGGTGGCCGCGTAGTGGACGTCGGTGGTGCCCAGGAGGCGGGCCTCGCGCCAGCCGCCGGCGGCGATCCGGACGTAGGTGCCGGCCTCGACCCTGTCCCGCACGGTGACGGGCAGCGGTCCGACCCCGAGGCCCTCGGTGCGCACGAGAGCCAGGCCGAGGGCGGGCAGCGGGGTCACGTCGGCGGCGGCCACGACGCGGCGCCGGTGCTCGGCGGAGCTCAGCACCAGCCGGGGCAGGCCGTCGACCGCTTCGTGGCTGGTGATCACCGTGCCGCGGTGGTCGGCGACGAAGCCCGTGCCGCGGGGGCGGCCGGCGAGGTCGTGGACGCTGATCAGCGCCTCGTCGGGCGCGCGTCGCGTCGGGTCGGGGTCCCGGACGCCCAGGGGTCCACCGCGCGGGTCCCGGGAGCCGTCCCGGGTCCGCTGTCCCGCCCTGCCGCCCGTCGCCTCCCGGGACCGGTTGCGCGACGCCATCGTCGAACCTCCCCGCCGTACACCCGTGCTGTGCGTTCGACGGTAGGCACGTGATGATCAGCAGGACAGATCCCCTGGCGAACGCGCCCCCTTCCACTCCCCCGGTTCACTCCGAGCGCCTGCCCGGACGGGTGAACAGGAGGGCGGAGTTGGATACACCCTGAGGACGGGGGAACCGAGGGGGGACCGTGGAGCGGCGACAGTGGAGTCCCCGTGATCGCCGCTCCACGGGCGGAAGGTGACGGTGCGTGGGCTCAGCCGAAGACGGCCAGGCTCTTCGCCTTGCCCTTGTGCTCCTCCACGAGTGCGAGCAAGCGGCCCTCGGGGTCGAAGACGGCGACGGCGCCGACGCCCGCGTACGTGTCGGGCATCTCCAGCCGTACTCCGTTGGTGAGCAGCCGGGCCCGCTTGGCGTCCACGTCCCAGCGCGGGAAGGCGGCGGTGGCCGCGTCGGCGACCGGCATGACGGTCAGCTCCTGCTGGAGCTGGTCCAGCGTCTTCGCCGCGTCCAGCTTGTACGGGCCGACGCGGGTGCGGCGCAGGGCGGTGAGGTGGCCGCCGACACCGAGGCCGGCGCCCAGGTCACGGGCCAGGGCGCGGATGTAGGTGCCGGAGGAGCAGACCACCGAGACCACCAGGTCCAGCACCGGGGTGCCGTCCTCGGCGACGGCGTCCCGGACGTCGTGGACCGCGAAGGACGAGACGGTGACGGGACGGGCGGGGATCTCGAAGTCCTCGCCCTCGCGCGCCCGCTTGTAGGAGCGCACGCCGTTGATCTTGATGGCGCTGACCTTGGACGGCACCTGCATGATGTCACCGGTCAGCTTGGCGACGGTCGCGTCGATGGCGTCCCGGGTGACCTTCGAGGCGTCCACCGACCCCGTGATCTCGCCCTCGGCGTCGTCGGTCGGCGTCGTCTGCCCGAGCCTGACCGTGCCCAGGTACTCCTTCTCGGTCAGGGCGAGGTGCCCGAGGAGCTTGGTCGCCCGCTCCACACCGAGGACCAGGACGCCCGTCGCCATCGGGTCGAGCGTGCCGGCGTGCCCGACGCGCCGGGTGCGGGCGATGCCCCGCATCTTGGCGACGACGTCGTGCGAAGTGAAGCCCGACGGCTTGTCGACGATGACAAGGCCGTCGGGCGTGGGGTGCTTGTCGGTCATTTAGCGGTGTCGTCCGTCTCGTCGGCCTGGTCGGCCTCGCCGGCCTCGTCTTCTTCGCCCGGCTTGCGGTACGGGTCCGCCTCACCGGCGTACGCGGCGCCCGCGGACGCCTCGCGCACCTTCTCGTCGGACTGGCGCGCCTTGTCGAGGAGGTCCTCGATGTTCCGGGCGGTGTCCGGCAGGGCGTCCATGACGAAGGTCAGGGTCGGCGTGAACTTCACGCCCGCCGCCTTGCCGACCTCGGAGCGCAGGACGCCCTTGGCGCTCTCCAGGCCGGCGCCGGCGGCCGCCCGCTCCTCGTCGTCCCCGTACACCGTGTAGAAGACGGTCGCCTCCCGCAGGTCACCCGTGACCCGGGTGTCCGTGATGGTGACGTGCGAGCCGAGCCGCGGGTCCTTGATCCCGCGCTGCAGTTTCTGGGCCACCACCTCTCGGATGAGGTCCGCCAGCCTTTTCGCCCGCGCGTTGTCGGCCACTGGTCCGTCTCCCGTTCTTTCTGCTTCTGCGCTTCTGCTGCGCTTCTCGTGCGTTTCTGGTCAGTCGTCGTCGCCGTGGAAGCGCCGTCTGACGGACAGCAGCTCCACTTCGGGGCGGCCGGCCACCAGCCGCTCGCACCGGTCGAGTACGTCGGAGAGGTGCCCCGCGTCACCGGACACCACGGCCAGGCCGACGACGGCCCGCCGGTGGAGGTCCATGTGGTCCACCTCGGCCGCGCTCACCGCGTACTTCCGCTGGAGCTCGGCGACGATCGGGCGGACGACGGAGCGCTTCTCCTTCAGCGAATGTACGTCGCCGAGGAGGAGGTCGAAGGACAGCGTCCCCACATACATGTGTAACCGGTTCACCCGCCGGTCCGGGATCGATGGCCCCGCCATCCATGTGGCGGGGACATCAGAACCGTACAACGAACGGCCGGGGCCGATCGACGGATATTGCTCTCCGCCGACCGGCCCCGGACCGGACCGCCTCGGAAGTCGGGGTGCTTACGCCCGCGGCTTCTCGCGCATCTCGTACGTCGCGATGACGTCGTCGACCTTGATGTCGTTGAAGTTCCCGAGGTTGATACCGCCCTCGAAGCCTTCGCGGATCTCGGTGACGTCGTCCTTGAAGCGACGCAGACCCTCGATGTTGAGGTTCTCCGCGATGACCTTGCCATCGCGCAGGAGGCGCGCCTTGGTGTTGCGCTTGACCTCGCCGGAACGAATGAGGACACCCGCGATGTTGCCCAGCTTGGACGAGCGGAAGACCTCGCGGATCTCCGCCGTACCGAGCTCGACCTCTTCGTACTCCGGCTTGAGCATGCCCTTGAGGGCCGCCTCGATCTCCTCGATCGCCTGGTAGATGACCGAGTAGTACCGGACGTCCACACCCTCGCGTTCGGCCATCTGCGCGGCACGCCCGGCGGCGCGCACGTTGAAGCCGATCACGATGGCGTCGGAACCCATCGCCAGGTCGATGTCGGACTCCGTGACCGCACCGACGCCGCGGTGCAGGACGCGGATGTCGACCTCTTCGCCGACGTCCAGCTGGAGCAGGGAGGATTCCAGAGCCTCGACCGATCCGGACGCGTCGCCCTTGATGATCAGGTTCAGCTGCTGGACCTCGCCGGCCTTCAGCACCTTGTCCAGGTCCTCCAGCGACACGCGGCGCGTGCGCTTGGCGAACGCGGCGTTCCGCTCGCGGGCGGCGCGCTTCTCCGCGATCTGGCGGGCCGTACGGTCCTCCTCGACCACGATGAAGTTGTCACCGGCACCCGGGACGTTGGTCAGGCCCAGGACCTGGACCGGCGTCGACGGACCGGCCTCGGCGACGTTGTTGCCGTTGTCGTCGAGCATGGCGCGGACGCGGCCGTAGGCGTCGCCCACTACCATCGTGTCGCCGACCCGCAGCGTGCCTCGCTGCACGAGGACCGTCGCCACGGCACCGCGGCCGCGGTCGAGACGGGACTCGATCGAGATGCCCTGCGCGTCCTGGTTCGGGTTGGCCCGCAGGTCGAGCGAGGCGTCCGCGGTGAGGACCACGGCCTCCAGCAGCGAGTCGATGTTCAGACCCTGCTTGGCGGAGATGTCGACGAACATGGTGTCGCCGCCGTACTCCTCGGCCACCAGGCCGTACTCGGTCAGCTGACCGCGCACCTTGGTCGGGTCGGCACCCTCGACGTCGATCTTGTTGACCGCGACGACGATCGGGACCTCGGCCGCCTTGGCGTGGTTGAGCGCCTCGACCGTCTGCGGCATGACGCCGTCGTTGGCCGCGACGACCAGGATCGCGATGTCGGTCGACCGCGCACCACGGGCACGCATGGCGGTGAACGCCTCGTGACCCGGGGTGTCGATGAAGGTGATCTTGCGATCCTCTTCGTTGACCTCGGTCGCCACCTGGTAGGCACCGATGTGCTGGGTGATGCCGCCGGCCTCGCCCGCGATGACGTTCGTCTTGCGGATGGCGTCGAGCAGTCGGGTCTTACCGTGGTCGACGTGACCCATGACGGTCACGACCGGCGGACGGACGACCAGGTCCTCCTCGGAGCCCTCGTCCTCGCCGAACTCCAGGTCGAAGGACTCGAGCAGCTCGCGGTCCTCCTCCTCGGGGCTGACGATCTGAACCGTGTAGTTCATCTCGCCGGCGAGGAGCTGGAGCGTCTCGTCGGAGACGGACTGGGTCGCGGTGACCATCTCGCCGAGGTTCATCATGACCGCGACGAGCGACGCCGGGTTGGCGTTGATCTTCTCCGCGAAGTCGGTGAGCGACGCACCGCGCGACAGGCGAATGGCTTCGCCGTTGCCGCGAGGCAGCATCACGCCGCCGACCGACGGGGCCTGCATGGCCTCGTACTCCTGGCGCCTCTGCCGCTTCGACTTGCGACCGCGACGCGCGGGACCGCCGGGACGGCCGAAGGCGCCCTGCGTGCCACCGCGGCCACCCGGGCCACCGGGACGGCCACCGAAGCCGGGACGGCCACCGCCGCCACCGCCGAAGCCGCCGCCACCACCGGGACGACCGGCGAAACCGCCGCCGCCACCGGGACGACCGGCACCGCCACCGCCGCCGGGACGACCGGCGAAGCCACCGCCGCCCGGACGACCGCCGCCACCGGGACGACCGGCGCCGGCCGGACCGCGGCCCCCACCGGGGCCACCGCCGGGACGCGGGCCGGCAGCGGGACGCTGCGGCATCATGCCGGGGTTCGGACGCGGACCGCCGCCGGGGCGGGGACCGCCCTGGCCGCCCTGCGGACGCGGCATCGAGCCCGGGGTCGGGCGGTTGCCGCCCGGAGCCTGGGGACGGGGACCGCCGCCCTGGCCGCCGGGAGCCTGCGGACGGGGACCGGCGCCGGGGGCACCGGGACCGCCCGGGCGCTGACCGCCCTGCGGACGGGGCGCCTGCGGGCGCGCCATGCCGGCGTTGCCGCCGGAGGTGAAGGGGTTGTTACCCGGACGCGGGCCGCCGGGACGGCCGGGACGCTGCGCCGGAGCGCCGGGACGCTGGCCCCCGGGACGGCCCTGGCCGCCCTGCTGGCCGCGGTCCTGACCCGGACCGGTCGGACGACCGCCGGGCTTGGGTGCGCCGGGACGCGCGCCGGGCTTCGGTCCGGCCGGAGCCGGAGTCGAGGCGGCCGGTGCGGCCGGAGCGGCCGGCGGAGCGGTGAACTCCGGTGCGGCCGGCGCCGGGCGCGGCGCGGGCTTCGGGCCCGGCGTCGGACGCTGGCCCTGGGGCTGGCCCTGGGACGGCGCCGGCGCGGGGGCCGACGGGGCCTCGGACTGCTGGGCAGCCGCGGGCTTGGGCGCGGCCGGCGGCCGCGGAGCGGCCGGGCGGGCCGCCTGCGCCGGGGACGGCGCGGCGGGCCTGGGGGCCGCCTTCTTCGGGGCCGCGGGACGACCGGCGGACCGGCCGTTGCCACTGCCCTGCTGGAATGCGTCTGTCAGCTTGCGTACTACGGGCGCCTCGATCGTCGAAGACGCCGAACGGACGAATTCACCGAGTTCCTGGAGCTTGGCCATGACGACCTTGCTCTCGACACCGAACTCCTTGGCGAGTTCGTAGACCCGGACCTTAGCCACTTCGCTCCTCTGAGGTCCGGGTTGCGTCCGGACCGTCGCTAGTTCATGGGCGTACTCATCGCGTACTCATCGAGTGCTCATCGCAATCTCGACCTGCTTTCACTTCGCGAGGTACCAGGCCGCACGGGGTTCCGCGCGGCTCGTCTTCCTTGGCACGTTGCCTGGATGCTGCTCTCAGCAACCCTGTGCCTGCTCGACGTAGCGGCGCAACGCCTTTACGTCGAGCGGTCCCGGGACGCGGAGCGCCCGCGGGAACGCCTTGCGGCGCTCTGCCTGGTCGACACAGACCGGTGCGGGATGCACATAGGCACCCCGGCCGGGCAGCGTACCGCGTGGATCGGGGGTGCAATGACCCTCGACCGCCACGGTGCGCAGCAGCTCGCTCTTGACCGCTCGCTCCCGGCACCCCACGCAGGTGCGCTCAGGGCATACTCGGGTACGTGTCCGGCCAGACACTCTCAAGTCTACCTCCCCGGACCGACCCCACCCCTTTGGGGCAAGAATCGAACACATTCGACACGCAAAGCTGTCGTGATCTCAGCGCCGCACGGCCCGGATCTATTCCCTGTGCCCCGGCGGCGGCAGGCCGGACTACCGCTCCGACAGCTGCTCGGACGGCTGCTCGGTGTCCGGCCGGATGTCGATCCGCCAGCCGGTCAGCCGGGCGGCGAGCCGGGCGTTCTGGCCCTCCTTGCCGATCGCCAGCGACAGCTGGTAGTCGGGCACGATCACGCGGGCGGAGCGGGCCGCCAGGTCCACGACCTCCACCTTGGAGACGCGGGCCGGGGAGAGCGCGTTCGCCACCATCTCGGCCGGGTCGTCCGACCAGTCGACGATGTCGATCTTCTCGCCGTTCAGCTCGCCCATGACGTTGCGCACCCGGCCGCCCATGGGGCCGATGCAGGCGCCCTTGGCGTTCAGGCCGGAGCGGGTGGAGCGTACGGCGATCTTGGTGCGGTGGCCGGCCTCGCGGGCGATCGCGGAGATCTCGACGGAACCGTCGGCGATCTCGGGGACCTCCAGGGCGAAGAGCTTCTTCACCAGGTTGGGGTGGGTGCGCGACAGCGTCACGGACGGACCGCGCACGCCCTTCGCCACCCGGACGACGTACGAACGCAGTCGCGTGCCGTGCGGGTAGGTCTCGCCCGGCACCTGCTCCTGCACCGGCAGGATGGCCTCCAGCTTGCCGATGTCGACGAGCACGTTCTTCGGGTCGCGGCCCTGCTGGACCACGCCGGTGACGATGTCGCCCTCACGGCCGGCGTACTCGCCGAGCGTCGCGTCGTCCTCGGCGTCGCGCAGCCGCTGCAGGATGACCTGCTTGGCGGTGCTGGCGGCGATACGGCCGAAGTCGGACGGGGTGTCGTCGAACTCGCGGGCCGCCTGGCCCTCCTCGAGGTCGGCGGGGTCCTCCTTCGCCCACACGGTCACATGCCCGGTGTCCCGGTCGAGCTCCACGCGCGCGTGCCGGCTGCTGCCCTCAGTGCGGTGGTAGGCGATGAGGAGAGCCGACTCGATGGCTTCGACCAGCAGGTCGAAGGAGATCTCCTTCTCCCGTACCAGGCCCCGCAGGGCGCTCATGTCGATGTCCACGGCTACGCCTCCTCGTCTTCCGTTGTGTCGTTGTCGTTCTTGCTGTTCTTGGTGTCCTTGCGGCTGAACTCGACCTGGACGCGGGCCTTGTCGATGTCGCCGAAGGCGAGTCTGCGGGTGGTGGCCTTGCGGCCCTTCACTCCGGGCACTTCGAGGTCGAGTCCGTCGTCGTCCGCCGCGAGGATGCGGGCGACCAGTTCGCCGCCCTCGTGGAGCTGGAACCGCACGAGGCGGTCCGTGGCGCGCACGTAGTGGCGGTGCTCGGTGAGGGAGCGCTCCGCGCCCGGGGTGCCGACCTCGAGGGTGTACTCCCCCTCGCCCATCGCGTCCGTCTCGTCGAGCTTCGCCGAGAGCGCGCGGCTCACCTCGGCGATCCGGTCCAGGTCCGCTCCGGTGTCGGAGTCGACGACCACACGCAGCACACGCTTGCGGCCGACCGAGTCCACCGCGATCTCTTCGAGGTCCAGTCCCTGGGAGGCGACGAGCGGCTCCAGCAGCTCTCGCAGCCTCTCGCTCTGGGTGGTGCTCATCCGGGTGACTCCTCGGCCGCGTGTGCTGTTGTGGGACGGTGCGCGTGTCTGGTCAAAGGGTATCCGGTCCCAGGGGGTGTTGCCGTCCACCCCGGGCTCGGCGGTGCCGAAGGGTGCTGCCCGGACGGGGCCCGGGTACCGTGATCACGGGCAGGCCGCATCGCGTGTTCCCGACGCGTCGCCCGTCGTTTTGCCGTCGCTTCCGTACGAGCCCGTCGAGGACGTCTGCCGTGTCGTTTGCCTCACCCCCGCGCCTGCCCTCGGGGCCGCGCAGAAGGAGCCTGCTCGCGTCGGCCGCCGGGGCCGCCCTGCTCGTCGGCTGTTCCGGCGGGTCGGACTCCGGCGGCACGGAGGGCGGCCGGCCGGCCGCCGACCGGGCACGCGCGCGTGCGGCCCGGGACAGCGAGGGGCTGGCCGGACGGTACGCGGAGGTGATCGCCGCCCATCCGGGGCTCGCGGAACGGCTGCGGCCGTTGCACGCGGAGGCCGTACGGCACGCCGAGGCGTTCGGAACCGTACGCACGACCGCACCGGAGGCGTCGCCCTCGGCGTCCGCGCGGGCCGCGGGTCCGGGGAACGGGTCCGGCACCGTGCCGGCGTCCGAGAAGGACGCCCTGGCCCTGCTCGCCGCCGCCGAGCGGGAGCTGGCCGCCCGGCGGACCGAGGCGCTGCTGGGGGTGCCGGGCGAACTGGCGCGGTTGCTGGCCTCGGTGGCCGCGGCCGGCGCGGCACACGTGTATCTGCTGACGGAGGGTGACGGGTGAGCGAGGCGAAGGACGGGGCGCTGGACGCCCTCCAGGCGGCGCTGGCGGCGGAGCACGCGGCCGTGTACGGCTACGGGGTCGTCGGCGGGCGGATCGACGAGGAACGGCACGCCGAGGCGCGGACGGCGTACGACGCGCACCGGGCACGGCGGGACACGCTGGCGCGCGAGGTGCGCGGTCTCGGCGGCACGCCGGTCGCCGCGGCGGCCGGGTACGCGCTGCCCTTCGCGGTGCCGGACTCGGCGGCGGCGGTACGGCTGGCGGCCGAGCTGGAGGACCGGGTGGCCGGGGTCTACTCCGACCTGGTGCGGGCGGCCGGGGGCGACCGGCGGGCCGCGGCGGCCGGGGCGCTGCGCGAGGCGGCGGTCCGGGCGGTGCGCTGGCGGGGCGGCAGCGTAGCCTTCCCTGGGCTCGCCGAGCGGGCCGGCAGCCCGTCGAGGCCGGACGCCGCCTCGGACGCGGCGTCGGACCGGGCTTCGGACGCGGCGTCGGACCCGGCTTCCGCTCCGGCGGCACCGACCGCGTAACACGTACGGCTGCCCGTACGGGAAGGGAACGGCTCGCGCATGGCTTTCGAAGCGCCGCGGCGTCTGGTCAGGGCGCTCGGCGAGACGGCACCGGACGGTGACGACTGGCTGGAGGAGCTGCCCGGAGCGGCGGAACGGGCTGTGGCGCTGCGGGAGCTGACCGTGGAGCGGGTACAGGTGCCCGGTGGGCGCAGCAGCCTGGTGGTGCTGGTGCGTACGGCCGACGGGGCGCCCGCGGTGCTGAAGCTGGCCCCGCGCCGGGCCCGCCCGGAGAGTGAGCGGGCCGCACTCGCCCACTGGGGCGGGCTGGGCGCCGTACAGCTGCGCGAAGCGGAGACCACGGAGGGCGTACTGCTGCTGGAGCGGCTGCATCCGGACGTGTCGGTGCGGTCGCTGCCGGAGGCGAAGGCGTTGCTGGAGGCCGCGGGCACGCTGCGGCGGCTGTGGGTGGAGCCGCCCGCCGGGCACCCCTTCGAGACCGTGGCCGGGCGGACCGGGCGGCAGGCCGAGGCCATGCGGGCGGGGGCGGTGGCCGACCCCGAGGTGGCGCCGCTGGTCGACGCGGCGCTCGCGGCCCGCGCGGAACTGCTGGCCGCACCGCCCGAGGAGCGGCTGCTGCACGGGACGTTCCGGCAGAGCAAGGTGCTCGCCGGGGACCGGATGCCGTGGCTGGCCGTGGGCCCCGACCCGGTGGTCGGCGAGAGCGCCTTCGACCTCGCCCGGCTGGTGCGGGACCGGGTGGAGGACCTCATCGCCCAGCCGTCGGGGGCGTCGACGACCCGGCGGCGGATCAAGCGGCTCGCGGAGTCGCTGGAGGTCGACCAGGAACGACTGCGTGGCTGGACACTGTTCCGTGCCGTCGAGTCGGGCCTTCGGGCCCGCCGGGTGGGCCGGGAGCAGGACGCGGAACTGCTGCTGGAGTTCGCGGGCTGGCTGTAGGACGCCGGAGCCTGCGCGGCGGATGGGCCGCACCGCCGCCGCTCGTCACCGTACGTGTCGCGGGGCGTCCGCCGACCGACGGCCGGCATCGGTGCCGTGGCGTCCCCGGCAGGCGGGCCGGGCGCGACGTCCGGGGACGGAAGCCGCGAGTCGGGGCGGGACGCCGCGTCCGGGGACGGCAACGGTGCCCGCGGAGGCCGGAGTTGCGACGTGGTACCCGCCGCCCACGGCATGGACCTGAGCGACCGGCCTGCGCCACCGGCCCGCGGAGACGGCGCTCGTGCGGTGGTCGGAGCCGCCGCCGGGGCGGCCGGCATGCCGTGGTCGTTTTTGCCCCACCCGCAGGGGGCGCCCGTCGGTCCTGAGCGCCCCCTGCGGGCTCGGGGTCAGGCCGTGAGGCGGGTGAGGGCTTCCTCGACCGTCAGTTCCTCGCGCTCGCCGGTGCGGCGGTCCTTCAGTTCGACCACGCCTTCGGCGGAGCGGCGGCCGGCGACCAGGATCTGCGGGACGCCGATCAGCTCGGCGTCGGTGAACTTGACGCCCGGGGAGACGCCGGCGCGGTCGTCCACCAGGACGCGTACGCCCGCGGCCGCCAGCTTGTCGGAGACCTCCAGGGCCAGCTCGGTCTGCAGGGCCTTGCCGGCGGCGACGACGTGGACGTCGGCCGGGGCGACCTCCTTGGACCAGACGAGGCCCTTGTCGTCCGCGTGCTGCTCGGCGAGGGCGGCCACCGCGCGGGAGACGCCGATGCCGTAGGAGCCCATGGTGACGCGGGCCGGCTTGCCGTTCTGGCCGAGGACGTCGAGCTTGAGGGCGTCGGTGTACTTGCGGCCCAGCTGGAAGATGTGGCCGATCTCGATGGCGCGGTCCAGCTTGAGACCGGTGCCGCAGTTCGGGCAGGGGTCGCCCTCGCGGACCACGACGACGTCGACGTACGCGTCGACCTCGAAGTCACGGCCCGCCACGACGTTCCTGGCGTGCGTGTGCTCCTTGTTGGCGCCCGTGATCCACGCCGTGCCCGGCGCCACGCGCGGGTCGGCGATGTACGTCACCTTCTCGCCCAGGCCCTGCGGGCCGACGTAGCCGCGGACCAGGTCGGGGCGGCCCACGAAGTCCTCGGCGGTGACCAGTTCGACGGCGGCCGGGGCGAAGTGCGCCTCGACCTTGTCCATGTCGACCTCGCGGTCGCCGGGGACGCCCACGGCGACGATCTCGCCGCCGACCTTGACGAGCAGGTTCTTCAGCGTGGCGGAGGCCTCCACGCCGAGGGAGGCGGCGAGGGTCTCGATGGTGGGGGTGTCGGGGGTGGGGATGTCCTCGGCGGCCGGCACGTCCGCAGCGTCCACGGGCTTCAGGGCGTAGGTGATCGCCTCGGTGTTGGCGGCGAAGTCGCAGTTCGGGCAGTCGGCGAAGGTGTCCTCGCCGGCCCCGGCCGGGGCGAGGAACTCCTCCGACTTGGAGCCGCCCATCGCGCCGGCGGTGGCGGCGCAGATGCGGTAGTCGAGGCCGAGGCGCTCGAAGATCCGCTGGTAGGCGGCGCGGTGCAGGGCGTAGGACTCGGCGAGGCCCTCGTCGGCGACGTCGAAGGAGTAGGAGTCCTTCATCAGGAACTCGCGGCCGCGCAGGATGCCGGCCCGCGGGCGGGCCTCGTCGCGGTACTTGTTCTGGATCTGGTAGAGGATGACCGGCAGGTCCTTGTAGGAGGACGCCTGGTCCTTCACCAGCAGGGTGAAGATCTCCTCGTGGGTGGGGCCGAGGAGGTAGTCGCCGCCCTTGCGGTCCTGGAGGCGGAACAGCTCGGGGCCGTACTCCTCCCAGCGGCCGGTGGCCTCGTAGGGCTCGCGCGGCAGCAGGGCGGGGAGCTGGACCTCCTGGGCGCCGATGGCGTCCATCTCCTCGCGGACGATGCGCTCGACGTTGCCGAGGACCTTCTTGCCGAGCGGCAGCCAGCTCCACAGGCCGGCTGCGGTGCGGCGCACGTACCCGGCGCGGACCAGCAGCTTGTGGCTGAGGACCTCGGCGTCCGCCGGGTCGTCGCGCAGCGTCTTCGCCATCAACTTCGACATGCGCTGGACCGGTGCGTTGGCCATGGTTCTCGTGTCTCCTGCTGCTGGGGGTCGCCCCGCTCGATCGCCGCCGAGAGCGGGGGAGGGTAACAGCAGGAGGTTAACCGGGGGGTCCAGCCCGGCGGAAATCGGTTATGCCCGGCTAGGCCCGGCGCAGGGGCAGCGGGGCGCCCATCACGGCGTACGGCTTGGGGGCGCTGGGGAAGAGGACCTGGCGGGCGAGGTCCTGGTAGCCGAGGGAACGGTAGAGGCCGCGGGCGGGGCTCTCGGTGTCGATCGCGGAGAGGATCGAACGGGGTTCGGCGGCGCTGTCGGTGATCGTGGTGATCAGGGAGCGGCCGGTGCCGCGGTTCTGGTGGGCCGGGTGGACGTGGAGTTCGGTGATGACGAAGGAGTCGTCGAGCCAGGCGTCGTTGCCCCGGGCGCGGAGGTAGGGCTCGACGACGGTGGACCACCAGTGGGCGCGGTCGTTGGGCATGCCGTAGACGAAGCCGACGAGGGCGCCCCCGGCGGTGGCGCCGAGGGCTCTCGCGCCGGGGTGGGTCATGTGGCGCAGGACGATCTGGCGGCGGACGGCCACCTCGTCCGGGCCGAGTCCGAACGCGGCGGCTTGGACCGCGAGGGCCTCGTCCACGTGCGCGGCGAGGTCCAGTGGGCCGATCACGACGTCCATGTTCGGGAGCCTACAGGGGGGTTCCGGGTGTACGCCCGGGGCGGACGGGCTGTGGCTGGTCACGTCGCACGCCGGGGGCGGACGGGTTGCGGCTGGTCATGTCACACGCCGGAGCCGGAGGGGCTGTGGCGGACCCATGTCACGCTCCGGAGCCGGACGGGCTGTGGCGGACCATGTCGCACATCAGAGGCGGACGGGCTGTGGCGGACCCCGTCACACGCGAGAGCCGGACGGGGGTGGTGCGCCGTGCCCGCGCCGTGGAGTCATGTGTCGGTGCGGGCCCGTGTGCCCGGGGCGTTTCAGAACAGGACGCTCATGAACGCACCGGCCTCCTGGAAGCCCACCCGCCGGTACGTCCGTCGTGCCGCCGTGTTGAAGTCGTTCACGTACAGGCTGGCCACCGGGGCGACGTCCGCCAGGGCGTAGCGCAGGACCGCCGCCATGCCCGGTGCCGCCAGGCCCCTGCCCCGGTGCTCGGGGGCCACCCATACGCCCTGGATCTGGCAGGCGCGGTCGGTGGCGGCGCCGATCTCGGCCTTGAAGACGACCCTGCCGTCGGTGTCGAAGCGGGCGAAGGACCGGCCGGAGCCGACGAGTTCGGCGACCCGGGCCTGGTAGAGCAGGCCGCCGTCGCCGGCCATCGGGGAGATGCCGACCTCCTCCGTGAACATCGCCACGCAGGCCGGCATGATCCGCTCCATCTCGTCCTTGCGGACCCGGCGGACGTAGGGGTCGGGGGCGATGTCGGCGGGCACGCGGTCGGTGACCATGAGGGGCTGCCGGGCACGGACCTCGCGGGCCGGGCCCCAGCCCGGTTCGAGGAGCCGCCACAGCTGAGCGGTCGTGTCGGCGGGGCCGACGATCGAGGAGCAGCGGCGGCCGGCCCGCCGGGCGCGGTCGGCGAAGGCGCGGACCGCGCGGGGGGTGGCGCAGATGGGGACGAGGTTGGCGCCCGCGTAGCAGAGGGAGGTCAGCATGCCGTGCTCGTACCAGCCCCACATCTCACCGCCGAGCCGCCACGGGTCGAGGCCGGCGATCTGCACCCGGGCGGTCACGAAGGCGTTCGCGACCGGCTCGCGGTCGAGGACGGCGAGCGCGGCGTCCAGGTCGCTCGGTTCGAGCACGCGGGAGGTGGTCTGCGTCAACACGTGCGGGGGCCTCACCCTGAGATCTGCTGGTCCCCGCACTGTACCTGCCATGCATATGCCGCGCCGCCCCCCGGGGCGACGCGGCAGGAGAGGGCGGTTCGGCCCGATGGATCAGCCCGCGACGGAGACCGAGGGCTCGCCGGAGATGACGCCGTCGGCCTCCATCTGCTCGGCGATCTTCATGGCCTCCTCGATGAGGGTCTCCACGATCTTGGACTCGGGAACCGTCTTGATGA
>NZ_JBNGGC010000045.1:0-53299 GCF_049974565.1 Streptomyces sp. WG5
CTTGAACCACCACACGAGTCTGGCCCCACCGCAGACGCGGCGGGGCCAGAACCCAAGATCTTCATCAGTCTTCTAGGCGCACGACCGCCCCGGACGCCGGAACGGGTCCCCGGGCGCACGCGGAAGCGGGCCCCGAAGCCGTCCCGTCCTAGGTCAGTGACCGGCGATCGGATGCGGCGCGTAGGGCCGCTCCAGCTCCTCCGTCTCCTTCTCGCTGAGCGTCAGTTCGACCGCCGCCACGGCGTCCTCGATGTGCCGCGGCTTCGACGCCCCGATGATCGGCGCGGTCACCGTGTCCTGGTGCAGCAGCCAGGCCAGAGCGACCTGGGCGCGCGGCACGCCGCGGTCGCCGGCGATGCGCGTGACGGCTTCGACCACGGCACGGTCGCCGTCCCGGTAGAGCGTGCTGCCGAAGTCGTCGGTGGCGCTGCGCTCGGTGGCGGTGTCCCAGTCGCGGGTGAGCCGGCCGCGGGCGAGCGGGCTCCAGGGCAGCACCCCGACGCCCTGGTCCGCGCAGAGAGGCAGCATCTCGCGCTCCTCCTCGCGGTAGACGAGGTTGTAGTGGTTCTGCATGGACACGAACCGGGTCCAGCCGTGCCGCTCGGCGGTGTACTGCGCCTTGGAGAACTGCCAGGCGTACATCGAACTGGCCCCGATGTAGCGGACCTTGCCCGCCTTCACCAGGTCGTGCAGCGCCTCCATGGTCTCCTCGACCGGCGTGTGCGCGTCGAAGCGGTGGATCTGGTAGAGGTCGACGTAGTCGGTGCCCAGGCGCCGCAGGCTGTGGTCGATCTCGGTCATGATCGCCTTGCGGGACAGCCCACCCCCGTTGGGTCCCGGCCGCATCCGGCCGTGCACCTTGGTCGCCAGCACGATGTCGTCCCGGCGGGCGAAGTCGCGCAGCGCCTTGCCGACGATCTCCTCGCTGGTGCCGTCGGAGTAGACGTTGGCCGTGTCGAAGAAGGTGATGCCGGCCTCCAGCGCCTGCCGGATCAGCGGACGCGAGGCCTCCTCATCGAGGGTCCACTCGTGCGTACCGCGATCGGGCACGCCGTAGGTCATGCAGCCCAGGCAGATCCGTGACACGTCCAGGCCCGTCGAACCGAGCTTCACGTACTGCATCGTTGCTGCTCCTGTCTTCGGGATCATCAGTACCAGGGGGAGCGTACGTCGTCGTGCGGCCTCGGAGCCGGGGCGGGTCAGCGCCGTTCGAGCAGGTCCAGCGCCCGCTCCCAGCCGAACGCCGGGGGGCCGCCGCCCTCCCCCGCGTACGGATCGCCGAAGCGCACGCCCATCCCGCGCAGCCGTGCCAGGCTCTCCCGGTACGCGGGATGGGAGGCCAGCGCGTCGGCCACGCAGGGCAGGACGGCGACGGGGACGCCGAGGCCGCAGGCCTCGCACAGAGTGGCCAGGGCGAGCGTGTCGGCCAGGCCGGCGGCCCATTTGTTGACCGTGTTGAAGGTGGCGGGCGCGACCACCACGGCGTCCGGCGCCGGGAAGGGGCGCGGTTCGCCGGGGCGGCGCCAGGCCGACCGGATGGGGCGGCCGGTCTGCGCCTCGACGGCGGCGGTGTCGAAGAAGCCGCCCATGGCGACCGGGGTCGCGAAGACGCCGACCTCCCAGTCGCGTTCCTGCGCGGCGGTGATCAGCCTGCCGACGTCACAGGCCACGCCGGCGGCGCAGACGACGACGTAGAGGAAAGGCTTGCCGGGCTTCTCACCGCTCCCGGGCTTCTCACCGCTCTCGGGGCCCTCGGCGTTCTCGGCGTTCTCGGCGTTCTCTGCGTTCTCGGCGTTCTCGGCGTTCTTGGCGTTCCGGGCCTGTTCGCTCACCCCGGAACCCTACTGAACGGGCCGCGGTCCGTGGATGCGGCGGTCCGACTCCTCGATGCGTACGTCGTTGATGCTGGCCTCCCGCCGGGTCATCAGGCCGTGCTCGTCGAACTCCCAGAGCTCGTTGCCGTAGGAACGCCACCACTGGCCGTCGGCATCGCGGGACTCGTACTGGAAGCGGACGGCGATGCGGTTGCCGTCGAAGGCCCACAGGTCCTTGCGCAGCGCGTACTCGTGCTCGCGCGCCCACTTGGCGGTGAGGAACTCGACGATGGCGGCGCGGCCCGTCAGGAACGTGTCGCGGTTGCGCCAGACCGAGTCCTCGGAGTAGGCGAGCGCGACCTTGTGCGGGTCCCGCGTGTTCCACGCGTCCTCGGCGGCCCGGACCTTCCGGGCGGCGGTTTCGCGGGTGAACGGCGGCAGGGGCGGTCGGGCGGGCGTCATGGCTGAACCTCCGTCGGCACGTGCGGAGAACGAGCGTTCTCCACGCGGCTGCTACGGTAGGAGAACGTTCGTTCTCGCGTCAAGGAACGCATCGAGGCACACGTCAGGGAAGAGGTCCCCATGGACAGCGAGGTCGCCCGCGAGCGGGCCCTGGACGCGGCGGAGCGGCTCTTCTACGGGCGGGGCGTCCAGGCCGTCGGCATGGACGCCGTCCGCGGCGGCTCCGGCGTCTCGCTCAAACGCCTCTACCAGCTGTTCCCGGCCAAGGAGCAGTTGGTGCTGGCCTACCTGGAGCGGCGCGACGTGCGCTGGCGTGGGCAGTTGGCGCAGTACGTCGACCGGTACGAGGAGCCCGGCCCGCGGATCCTGGCCGTCTTCGACTGGCTCGGGCAGTGGTTCGCCGAGCCGGACTTCCGCGGCTGCGCCTGGATCAACGCGTACGGCGAACTGGGGGCCGCCTCCCCCCTGGTGGCGGACCTGGTACGGACGCACAAGGGGGCGTTCCGCGAGTACCTCGACGGCCTGGCGGCCGACGCGGGGCTGCCCGCCCCGGTGGGCGGACAGCTGTTCCTGCTGGCCGAGGGCGCCATGGTGACGGCGGGCGTCACCGGCGGTACGGCACCCGCAGGCCAGGCGCGTGAGGCCGCGCGGGTGCTGCTGGGCGCCGCCGGGGTGAACGTCTCGGCGGCCGAGGCGCCCGGAGCCGGCCCACCGTCCGCGACACCCTGACGGGCCGACGGGCCGGCGGCCGGGTGGCGCGCAGCGGGACGTAGGCGGCTGGAGGGGGTGGCGGGCGGCGGAAGGGTGGCAGGGCCGGGTCCGGCCCCGCGGGAAGGTGACGGGTTCCGCCGCGTCCTGGCGTGCGGACGGTCGCGACGGTGCCGCGAAGCGCCCGGCGGCGCGATGACGTGCGGCGTAACGGCGCGGTCGGGTCGGGGCCGGCGGGCGTGATGGGGTAAGGATGGATCGTGCACCGGCAGGTGTCGCACCACGGTGCCGGTCAGCCGTACGACACGACGATGGGACGGATGCCATGCCTCTTGAGGGCGAGTACGAACCCAGCCCGACGCAGTGGGTGCGTGAACAGGTCGAGCTCTACGAGAGCTCGGGCGGCACGAAGGGCACGACGCTGATGGACACGGGTATGCCCGTGATCGTGCTGACCACGCGAGGCGCACAGAGCGGGAAGCTCCGCAAGACGCCGCTGATGCGCGTCGAGCACGAGGGCCGTTACGCCGTGGTCGCCTCCCTGGGCGGGGCTCCCAAGCACCCGGTCTGGTACCACAACATCAAGGCCGATCCCCATGTGGAGCTCCAGGACGGTCCGGTGAAGCGGGACATGACGGCCCGCGAGGTCACCGGCGTGGAGAAGGCCGAGTGGTGGGAGCGCGCCGTCGCCGCCTATCCGCCGTACGCCGATTACCAGAAGAAGACGGACCGAGAGATTCCGGTGTTCGTGCTGGAAGCGGCCGACGGAAGCTGAACCAGGCGCGCGGAAGTTTTCCGGATCCGCGTGCATGGCCCGGCGCCGGCCGGGAACACGTCGTTCAGGCCCCGCCGCGTTCCCCCGTCGCGGCGGGGCTTTCCGCTGCCTCCCGCGCGGGCCGGTCGGTGACGTCGAGGAAGATCTGCCGCGCCTCGGGAACGGTGCGCGCGATCGACCTCTTGATGCGCACGGCGACCTCCTCCACCCGCTCACTGTCCAGGCCCGGCACCAGGTCGACGCGGGCGGCCACCAAGGCCGAGTCGAGGCCCGTCTTCATCGTGAACAGCCCCTCGACGCTGTCTATCTCCGGCTGGGCCCGCAGCAGCGAGCGGATGCGGTCGCCGGTCTCCGGGTCGGCGGCCTCGCCGATCAGCTGGTCGCGGGCCTCGCGGCCCAGGCGGTACGCCACGAACACGAGCAGCGCACCGATCGCGAGCGAGGCGCAGGCCTCCCACACCACCTGTCCGGTGACCATGTGCAGGACCATGCCGGCCATGGCGAGGGTCACGCCGAGCACCGCGGTGCCGTCCTCGGCGACGACCGTGCGCAGGGCCGGGTCGCGCAGCCCGGTGGCCGGCCCGCCCTGGCCCCGCACCTGGTGCAGGGCCCGCAGCAGCGAGGCGCCCTCGGCGAGGAGGGCGACGGCGAGCACGACCAGTCCGGCCACGTAGCCGCCGAGCTCCTCCTGGGCGCCCGTGCGCAGGGCCTCGACACCCTGGAAGACGGAGAAGCAGCCGCCCATGACGAAGATCCCGACGGCGGCAAGGAGCGACCAGAAGAACCGCTCCTTGCCGTAACCGAAGGGATGCCTCCGGTCGGCGGGGCGACGGCTGCGGCGCAGCGCGGCGAGGAGGAAGAGCTCGTTCACGCTGTCCGCCACCGAGTGCGCCGCCTCCGACAGCAGCGCGGGCGACCCCGCGACGAGGCCGCCCACCGCCTTGGCGACGGCGATCACCAGGTTGGCCGCCAGGGCCACCAGCACGGTGACGCGCGTCCTGCGGTCGGCGTTTCCCCCGGTCCTCCGTCCCAGGGCGCGGCCGGGTGTCCGGTTCTGCTTCTCTTCCGAGGCTGTCCCACTCACGAGGGGCCGAATGCCCCGGCCGGTGCGGCTCACACACCCCTTGTGGGTGGCCCACCAGTGCCGACGGCCGAAAACGGGGAACGTGTCCCCCAGGGCACACGGACGACTGGGAGGCAGGCCCATGAGCGGTGACGGCGGAACGCCCGGCAACAGCGGCTACGGCAGGAAGGCGTTCAAGCGGTCCAGGAGCCACTTCGCGGACCGGATCACCGCGGACGGCCGGGACGGCTGGCCGGTGGCCCCCGGCCGGTACCGGCTGGTGGTGAGCCGGGCCTGTCCGTGGGCGAGCCGCGCCCTGGTCTCGCGGCGGCTGCTCGGCCTGGAGGACGCCCTGTCACTGGCGGTCGCCGATCCCGTCCAGGACGACCGCAGCTGGCGCTTCACGCTGGACCCGGACGGCCGCGACCCGGTCCTGGGCATCCGCTACCTCAGCGAGGCCTACGACCGGCGCGAGACCGGCTACCCGGGCGGGGTGAGCGTGCCGGCGATCGTGGACGTACCCAGCGGGAGGCTGGTCACCAACGACTACCAGCAGATCACCCTGGACCTCGCGACCGAGTGGACGTCCCTGCACCGGCCGGGCGCGCCCGACCTGTACCCCGACGCCCTGCGGGAAGAGATCGACGAGGTGATGGCGGACGTCTACGAGGACGTCAACAACGGTGTGTACCGGGCGGGCTTCGCGACCGGCCAGGAGGAGTACGAGGCGGCGTGCGCCGGGGTGTTCCGGCGCCTGGAGCGGCTGACGCCCCGGCTGGAGCGCCGGCGCTACCTGGTCGGCGACACGATCACCGAGGCGGACATCCGGCTGTTCACGACGCTGGTCCGCTTCGACGCCGTCTACCACGGTCATTTCAAGTGCAACCGCTGGAAGCTCACGGAGAATCCGGTGCTGTGGGGGTACGTCCGCGACCTGTTCCAGACGCCCGGCTTCGGCGACACGGTGGACTTCGACCACATCAAACGCCACTACTACCAGGTGCACACCGGCATCAACCCGACCGCCATCGTGCCCCTGGGGCCGGACCTGTCCGGCTGGCTCACGCCCCATCACCGGCAGGAGCTGGGCGGCCGGCCGTTCGGCGACGGGACACCGCCGGGGCCGGTCCGCGCCGACGAGACGGTTCCGGTGCGGGGCAGGCCCTGACCGCGGGACCGGGCCCGCCGCGGATTCATTCACCGAACACAAGGAGATCCACGTGGTCAGGAAGAAGAAGCAGAAGCTCCCGCTCGCCTACAAGCCCGTCGGCTTCGTGCTGGGCTGGGCGGGCGGCGCGCTGGCCGGGATGGCGTTCCAGAAGACGTGGAAGGTGATCCGGCACGAGGACGACGCACCCGACGCGCTGGACCCGGACCGCGGCTGGGGGGAGATTCTGCTCGCCGCCGCGATCCAGGGCGCCATCTTCGCCGCGGTGCGCAGCGCGGTGGACCGGACGGGCGCCAAGGTCATCGAACGCTCGACCGGTGTCTGGCCTGCCGCCGGGAGGGGCGGGCGGGACTGACCGCACCCCGTGCCCCTCCCCCTCCCCCGTCGCCGACGGCACCCGGCAGACCGCCGCCGGGGCCTGTCCGGCCTTCCCTGTCGCCCGAGGACGGCCCCGCGGCGTGGCGTCAGGTGAGCGGCTCCCGGCGCGCCGGCGCCCGGCCCCGGCCCTCGTACGGGAGGTACGCGGGCCGGGCGCCGGTACGGCGGGAGCGCGTGCCCGGTGTCGCGGGGCGGGGACCGTCCGTCAGGCCCTAACCCTGCTTGGGTGCCGTCGGCGCGGTGCTGCCGCGCAGGGTGAAGGAGTGGCCCGCCGGATCGGAGAAGCCGCGCTCCTCGTACGGGCCGGCCGGGTCCTTCGCCTCCACCGGGCGGCCGCCGAGCCCCACGATCACGCGCTCGGCCTCGTCCAGGTCCGCCACCACGAAATCCAGGTGGACCTGGAGGGAGTTCTCGGGGCGGGGCCAGCTCGGCGGGGTGGCGTTGGCGTCCCGTCGGAACGCCATGCGGAAGCCGCCGGGTCCCTCGATCCCGATCCGGTTGGCGGTCACGTCGGTCTCCTCCGCACCCAGCAGCCCCTTGTAGAACTCGGCGAGCTTCTCGGGCTCGGCGCAGTCGAGCACCACGACGCCCGCGTTGACCAGTGCCATGTCTCCTCCGAAGGATTCCGGGCGCGGGGCGGTCGTGCCCCGGGCCCTGTACCTTGCGGATATCCCGGCTCCGCCGAATCAGTCGGTCGGCAGCCAGCGGCCGTCGCGCATCAGTTCGCGCCCCTCCAGCTCGTTGGCCTCGCGCCACGCCTGGATCCGCTGCGGGTGGATACGGAAGTACAGGTAGGGCGTGGCGAGTCCGCGCGGGTCGAAGCCGGTCTTGGCCGCGAACAACTCGGCGTCCTGCTCGGACAGTCCGGCGGGTTCCACGGTCTCGACGGTGCCCTCGACCATCACCACGTCACGGGTGGGTCCGATGCCGACGCGCGCCCTGCCGCTCGCCTTCAGGTTCCGGCCGGTGGGACTGGCGGCGGGGGTGGAGAACAGCAGGCAGGAGCCGTTCCAGAGGAACGACAGGGGGACGAGGTACGGCGCGCCGGACGCGCCGTCGGCCGTGGCCACCCAGGCGTCCACGTCGTGCTCCAGGCGGTGCAGGGTGTCGTGCTTGCGCTGTTCCGCGCCGCGGGCGGGTGACCGGGTCATCGGCGGACGCCTCCTGATGTGTCGTCATGCTCCGTGGTCCCGATGGTGCCATGCGGCGTGGGCAGTAACGAAGATCACGACCGGGCCGCCGTGTAGATCATTTAGGGTCGGGGCAGCCTCGTACTGCTTCTCGGTTCAACTTACGGACCGGGAGGCCCGGTTCGAGTGTGCGGGTGGCCCGGTGACCGCCCGCTCGCAGGGCGGGGGGACTCTGCGTGCCGTCTCCCGAAAGGAAGCACATGTCTCAGGACGTCCGGTTCGACCTCCCCTTCGACACGCCCGTCAGCCCTCATCTCGCCCGCGCCCGCGACCGTCATCTGCGCTGGGTGCGTGAGCGGGGGCTGGTGCGCAGCCGGGCCGGGTTCGAGGAGTACCAGTCGTGGGACCTCGCCCAGGCCGCGGCCCGCACCTACCCGCATGCGTCGGAGGACGACACGGTCGTCCTGATGAACTGGTTCTCCCTCGCCTTCCTCTTCGACGACCAGTTCGACGCCGGCCGGCCGGACCGCGCGGAACGCATAGCGGAGGTGGCCCGGGAACTCATCGCGACACCCCTGCGTCCGGCGGGCACCCCGCCGCGGGTGGAGTGCCCCATCACCCTGGCCTGGGCGGAGGTCTGGGCTCACCTTTCGGATGGCATGTCCCTGACATGGCGGTCGCGTTTCGCCGCCTCCTGGGGTCGCTTCCTGGTGGCGCACTGCGAGGAGGTGGACCTGGCGGCCCGCGGCCGGGCGGGGACACTCGGACTCGACGAATACACCGTCTTCCGGCGCCGTACGGTGGGCATCCATCACAGTATCGACGCGGGCGAGCGCAGTCGCGGCTTCGAGGTGCCGGCCGCGGCGATGGCGCATCCGCTGATGGAGCGGATGCGGGACCTGGCCGCGGACACCATCGGGTTCATGAACGACATCCACTCCTTCGAGCGCGAGCGTCGCCGCGGGGACGGCCACAACCTCATCGCCGTCCTGCACCGGGAGCGCGGCTGCTCGTGGCAGGAGGCGGCCGACGAGGCGTACCGCATGACGACCGGCTGCCTCGACGAGTACGTCGCCCTCGAGGCGCGCGTACCGCGGATGTGCGACGAGCTGGGTCTGGACGCGGACGAGCGGGCCCGGGTGGCGATGGGCGTGGAGGCCATCCAGCACTGGATCAACGGCAACTACGAGTGGGCGCTGACCACCGGCCGGTACGCGGCGGCCAAGGAGGGCCCGGTGGCCACGGCCGAGCTGGCCGGGCGGGGATCGGTGGACGACCTGCTGACCGTGTGAGGCGAGTACGTGCCGCCCGGCCGGAGTGTCCGGCCGGGCGGTGCGTACTCCGCGTGGCGCTAGACGGCGAACTCGACCGGCAGGCTGTCCAGCCGCGACTCCCAGGTGGAGGCGGTGGAGGTGAGTTCGGCCGGCGGCACGGCCAGGCGCAGCCCCGGCAGGCGGTGCAGCAGGACGTCGACGGCCGTCTCGATGATGGCCTGGCCGATGTTCTGCCCCGGGCACTCGTGGGGGCCCGCGCTGAAGGCGAGGTGCGAGGCGTTGCCCTGGACCGAGACGGCGGTGTCGGGCCGGATCTCGGGGTCGTGGTTGCCGGCCGCGAGGCCCAGCACGAGCAGGTCGCCCTCCTTGACCGGGCAGCCGCCGAGTTCCAGGTCGGCGGTGGCGAACCGGCCGGGCAGCACGGCGAGCGGCGGGGAGTTCCACATCACCTCCTCCACGAGCGTGGACAGGTTCAGCTGGCCGCTCACCAGGCCGGAGAGCCAGGAGGTGTCGGTGAGGAGGAGCTGGAGCGCCCGGGCCAGCAGGTTGCTGGTCGTGGTGTGGGCGGTGATCAGGACCAGGCGCAGGTGGTTGACGATCTCGTCCTCGTCGAGACCGGAGTGGTGCTCGATGAGGCCGGAGGCGAAGTCGGATCCGGGCTCCTGGCGCTTGCGCGCGGCGAGTTCACCGAGGATGTCCATGATGCGCTCGTTGTGCGTGAGGGCGTCCGCACCGCCCTTGATCACCTGCTTGCTGGACTCCGCGAGGTGACGCCCCTCCCGCTCGGCGAGTCCGAAGACGCGGGTGAGGACCAGCATCGGCAGGTACTCCGCGAAGTCGGCCACCAGGTCGGCACGGCCCGCGTCGGCGAAGGCGTCGATCTGCTTGTTGGCGAAGTGCGTGGCGTGCCGGCGGATGCCCCGGCCGGCCACGGCGTACAGGTTGTCGGTGACCGCCCCGCGCAGCCGGCGGTGCGGTTCGCCGTCCTGGGACACGCAGTCGGGGCGCCAGCCCAGCATCTGTATCAGCGGGGACGTCTCCTCGATCCGGCCGTCCCGGAAGTCCCGCCAGATCCGGGAGTCGCGGCTGAACTGCAGGGGGTTGTCCAGGACTCGCCGGTTCTCCCGGTACCCGAGGACCAGCCAGGCGGGCACGTCGCCCTCCAGCAGTACCGGTGCGACGCTGCCGTGCTCCTTGCGCAGCCGCGCGTAGATGTCGTGCGGGTCGGTCGCCGCCTCGGGGCCGTAGAGCCGGGTGACGTCCTCGCCGTGGGCGACGGGGCAGCCGCCGCCGGTGGGGCCGGACGGGGTCTGGTCGTCGTTCATCGGGGCTCCAGGGCGGCGGCCGAGCGGTCCTTCAGATGCCGTATCAGGGTGACGAGCACGTCGCGGCTGGCGGTGCGGTCGCGGGCGTCGAAGGCGACGACCGGCGTGTGCCGGGGGATGTCGAGGGCGTCGCGGATCTCCTCGACCGGGTAGTCGCGGGAGTCGGGGAAGACGTTGAGCGCGATGACGAAGGGGACCTTCTGCCGCTCCATCTCCTCGATCGCCCGGAAACTGGAGGCCAGCCGCCGGGTGTCCACCAGGACGACCGCGCCGAGCGCGCCCTTGAACAGGCCGTTCCACAGGAACCAGAATCTCTCCTGGCCGGGGGTGCCGAACAGGTACAGCATCAGCGTGTCGTTGAGACTGATCTTTCCGAAGTCCAGGCTGACGGTGGTCTGCGTCTTGTCGCCGACGCCGACGAGGTGGTCGACGTCGGCGCTGGCCTGGGTGAGGGTCTCCTCGGTGGTCAGCGGCTTGATGTCGCTGACGGAGCGGACCATGGTGGTCTTTCCCGTCCCGAAGCCGCCGGCGATCATCACCTTCACCGAGCGGGTGTCCCCGGCCGTCGGTGACCCCGGTCGGTCAAAGCCTTTCAAGTCCACTGAGTACCTCCTCGAGGAGCGCGATGTCGGGCCCGTGCCCGGCGCCGTGCGCCGGGATGGGATCACGGGCTTCGACGCGGCCTGCCTGGAGCAGGTCGGACAGCAGCACCGCGAGAATGTTGAAGGGCAGGTGGAGGTGGGCGCCGAGCTCGGCCACCGACAGCGGTTCCCGGCAGCGCCGGAGAATCTCCTCGTGCTCGTGCTGCATGCCCGGTAAGGGAACGGCGCGGGAGACGACCAGGGTCGCCACGTCGAGGGTCGCCGCCGACCCGCCCGGCCCGCTGCGCCCTCCGGTGAGGACGTAGTAGCGCTCGAGACCGGACGGATCGGTCGGTCGGCGGGGAGCACTCATCCAGAGTGCTCCTCCTGGCGCGGCGTGGTGCCGAGGAGTTCACCCATCCGGCGGGCCAGGTCGCGCATCTGATGGCCGAGCAGGCCCTGGTCGAGGCCTTCGCGGGCGAGGACGCCGAGATACGTCTCCAGGCCCGCCCGGACGACGAAGAGGTGTCCGCCGTCCACTTCGATCATCGCCAGCCGCAGTTGCCCCGCGTGCTGCGGGAACTGCTCGGCGACCGGCTGGGCCAGCGCCTGCAGTCCGGCCACCACCGCGGCGAAGCGGTCCACGTCGTCGGGGTCTTCGGCCCCGTAGGAGGTGATGGCCTTGCCGTCGCTGGAGGCCACGAGGGCGAAGCGGATCTCCTGGATGCTCTCCACAAGGTCGCGGAGCGCCCAGCTCACGTCGGTTCCCTGGTGCGTCATGGGGACTAGTCGCTCTCTTCAGTGCGGTGCTCGGTGGACGCGCCACCGGTGGTCGTGTCAAGGGCGTCGGCGGCCCTCGGCGGGGACGCGCCGGTCACGGTGCCGGGATCACGTCCGGCGGTGGCGAAGGCCGCGAGACCGGCGAAGGAGGCGTCCGGCGGTACGACGGCCCGGTCGGCCGGGCCGGTCCGGTCGGTGTACGCGGCGGGCTCGGGAGCCGGAGCCTGTGCGGCGGCCGGCTCGGCCCGCCTGCTCCTGCGCCGGGGCAGTCCGCCCGGAGTGGTCTCCACGGTACCGGCGTCACCGTCGGTGGGGACGGGAACGGTGGCCGGTACGGGACCCGGGTCCGGGGCCGCGGTGGCGGGCGGTGCCGTGGTGGCCGGCGGGGCCTCCGGTGTGGTGACGGTGGCCGTGGCGGCCGCCGGCAGCGGGCTGAAGTACTTGTGCGGTACAACGACAACGACAGACGTACCCAGCCACGGCGAGTCGGCGAAGGTGACGCGGATGCCGTAGCGGCGGGCGAGTGCGCCGACGACGCGGAGGCCGATGTTGGCGTCCTCCGAGATGCCGCCGAGCCCCGGGCCGGGCGTGGTGCCCGCGAGGGCGTGTTCGGCCTCGCGCTTCTTCTCCTCGCTCAGGCCCTTGCCGGAGTCCTGGATCTCGATGCCGACGCCGTTGGGCACCTCCTTGCCGGAGACGACCACCGGCTCGGTGGGCGGCGAGTAGCGCGCGGCGTTGTCCAGCAGGTGCGCGAAGACCAGCGTGAGGTGGTCCACCAGTCCGCCGTCGACACCGAGCTCGGGCAGATGGCGCAGCTGGACGCGGTGGAAGTCCTTGATCCGGCCGATGCCGCCGCGCATCACGCTCAGCAGCCGCTGCGGCTCCTGCCACTGCCGGCCCGGGCGGTCGGATCCGCCGAGCACGCCGATGCTGGCGGCGAGGCAGTCGGCGGGGCCGATGGCCTGGTCGAGCTCCATCAGCCCCCGGGCGACGGCCGGCAGTCGTCCGTGCTCGCCCTGCATCTCGTGCAGGCGGCCACGGAGTTTGCTGGTCAGGACGTGGATGCGGTTGCCCACACCGATGACGGCCTGTTCGGCGGAGGTCGAGCGGTCGAACTCGGCCTCGATGCCGATCAGCGCGGTCCTGAGAACCTTGCGCAGTTCGGCCTGGAGGTCGGCTCCGACCTTCGCGCACTGCTCGACGGTCGGCAGGATGTCGTCGATGGCGTCACCGGCACGCAGTCTGCGCATCGCGTCGGGCAGCTGCTCGTCGGCGAGGCGGGAGACCGCGGCCAACTGGTGGCTCAGCCGCTCCTGCCAGGCCTCGGTCTGCTCGGTGAAGCGTGTCTCGTACGTCCTGGCCTGCTCGGCCAGCCGGTCCTCACAGGCCCGGGAGTGTTCCGCCAGCCGGGCCTCGTACGTCTGTGCCTGCTCGGTGAGCTGTGCGTCCAGCGCGGCGCGCTCGACGGAGAACGTGCGCTCCAGGCCGGCCGCGTGCTGCTGCCACTGCCGGGAGTGCTCGGCCTGCGCGGCGCGGTGGCCCTCCTCGGCCCGGCGCAGTTGCGCCCGGGTTCTCAGGAGGAGGCGCACGCACACGGTGCCGGCCGCCGTCGCCACCACACCGGCGACAGCCGCGGTTATTCGCTCCGAGCTCATGAACGTGGCGGCTGCCGTCCCGCCTCCCAGACCCAGTGGCATCAGCCACCAGCTGTACCAGGCGACAGGGGCCCGCGCCGCCGGTGGCGGAGTGGCGAGTTCCATCTGCATCCTTCGAGCAAAACGATCGAACAGGGGGGGTGTGCAAGGGGACCGCACTCATGAGTACGCACCGCGGGTCGACTCGTCGCGATCGCGTCAACTCGCAGTACCGATCAGGAGCTTATCGGTTGTGAACCCTGAAAGATCAATTTCACGGCCCAGCGGAAGTGAGGATTCCGTCACGCTCCGCCAGGGCCCGCCCCGGGGTCGCCAGGTCGACAAGACCCTTTGCCTGTCAGGCAAGTTGACCACCGCATCCCCTACGCCCGCCCGGTTCTGCCGGAGGTACCGCGGCACGGCGGGCCCGGGGCGTGGCACCGGCCGGGGTATGCGGTTGCCGACGGATCGGCGCCCCGCTCCTCCGGGTGCCTTCCGGCCCGGGGAGTGACACCATTTCGTCGGAGGTCGCGGATCGTGCCGTGGAAGCCCTCCCCGAGTTGCGAGGTTCACGATGAACAGCATGCGTGCCATCAGCCAGGACACCCTCGGCGGTCCCGAGGTCCTGAAGGAGGTGCGGCGGCAGCGCCCCGAGCCGCGCCCGAACGAGGTACTGGTGCGGGTGCGGGCCGCCGGGGTGAACCCGACCGACTGGAAGCACCGGGCGGACGGCGGCTTCCTCGGTGAGCCGCCGTTCATCCTGGGCTGGGACGTCTCGGGCGTGGTCGAGGCGGTGGGAATCGGCGTCGCCGCGTTCCGTCCCGGCGACGAGGTCTTCGGCATGCTCTCCTACCCGTTCGGCCACGGCTCCCACGCGGAGTACGTCACCGCTCCCGCGCGCACCTTCACGCACAAGCCGTCCGCGATCGACCACGTCCAGGCGGGTGCGCTTCCCCTGGTCTCGCTGACGGCGTGGCAGGCGCTGGTGGAACGGGCGGAGGTCCTGCCGGGGCAGCGGGTGCTGATCCACGCGGCGGCCGGCGGTGTGGGCCATGTGGCGGTACAGATCGCCAAGGCGCGGGGCGCCCACGTGATCGGCACCGCCAGCGCGGGCAAGCACGGGTTCCTGCGCTCCCTCGGGGCGGACGAGACCGTGGACTACCGGGAGACGGACTTCGCCGAAGCCGTGCAGGACGTCGACGTGGTACTGGACACGATCGGGGGCGACACGTCCCTGCGCTCGCTGCGCGTGCTGCGCCCCGGCGGGGTGGTGGTGTCGATCCTGCCGGTCGGGTCGGACGAGTTCTACGAGGAGGCCGAGCGGCTCGGCGTGCGCGCGGTGCGGATGCTCGTGGACGCCGACCGGGCCGACATGCGGGAGATCGCCGGCCTGGTCGAGTCGGGGAAGCTGCGGGCCACGATCGAACGGACGTTCCCGCTGGCCGACGCGGCCGAGGCGCACGCGCTCGGCGAGACCGGCCGCACCACGGGCAAGCTCGTCCTCGTGGTCGACTGATCGCCCGCCAGCCGGTTGCTGATCGGCTGACGGCTGATCGACTGATCGACTGAAGGGCCCGGCTGACCGGTCCGGCTGCGAGATGTCCGATCCGGCTGCGAGATGTCCGACCCGGCTGTGAGATGTCCGGTCCGACCGTGAGATTTCAACGACATATGTCAATCGAACATGCTCAAACTCGCTCGTTCCGGGTAACTTCCCGAGCAGTATGGGTCATTGGCCCCCGATCCGGCTGGAGGCAAGGTCGCCGTGCGGCAGGAACCCGCGTCGCCCACCTGGCACCTGCGCGTGCGCCACGACCGGGGGCACACGGTGCTGGAGTTCCGAGGCGAGATCGACATCGCGTCGGCCGGGGAGATCGTCCCCCACCTGGACCGGGAGACGGGGCGTCCCGGCCCCCCGGTCGTGCTCGACCTGAGCCGGATCGAGTTCTTCGACTGCTCCGGCCTGCGGCTGCTGTACCGGGCCCGGAGCCAGGTGCTCGACCGGGGCGGGCAGGTGCACCTGGTGTGCGCCCACCCGCTAACCCTGCGCATGCTGCGGATCACCGGACTGGCACGGCTCCTGCCCCCGCGGCCGACCCTGGAGGACGTGCTCGGCGTCAGCCGGCCGGCGGGGCGTCGAACAGGGCGCTGACCGACTCTCCGTTGTGGATGCGGCGCACGGCCTCGGCGAGCGCGGGGGCGATGGACAGGATCCGCAACTTCTCCGTGTGGTCGTCGGCCGGCACCGGCACGGTGTTGGTGCACACGATCTCCAGCACGTCCGGCTGCTCACTGAGCCGCCCCAGCGCACCGGCCGCGAACAGCCCGTGCGTACAGGCGATGCGGATCGTGCGCGGCCCGGCCTCCCGCAGCCGGTCCAGGAGTTCCAGCACGGTGCTGCCCTTGGCGATCTCGTCGTCGAGCACGATGACGTCGCGCCCGGCGACGTCCCCGATCACCGCGCTGATGCTGACCCGGTCGTCGGCGTACCGCTGTTTGGCGCCGGCCGCGACCCGGGTGCCGAGCATCCGGGCGAACGCCGCGGCCTCCTTGGCGTTACCCAGGTCCGGCGAGACGACCGTGGTGCGGGACAGGTCGTACTGCCGGAAGTGCGCGGCCAGTTCGCGCAGCGCGTGCAGATGGTCGACCGGGACCGAGAAGAAGCCGTGCACCTGCGGCGCGTGCAGGGTCATGGCGAGCACCCGGCTCGCGCCCGCCGCCACCAGCAGGTCCGCCACCAGGCGCCCGCCCAGCGAGATGCGCGGCGCGTCCTTCTTGTCGGAGCGCGCGTAGGAGTAGTGCGGCATGACGACGGTGATGCGGCCGGCCGACGCCCCGCGGGCTGCGTCGCACATCATCAGCAGCTCGACGAGATGCTCCTGGACCGGCTTGACCAGCGGCTGGACCAGGAAGACGTCCCGCTCCCGGCAGTTGGCCCTCAGCTGTACCTCCAGGCAGTCGTTGGCGAACCGGCTGACCCGGGCGGGGCTGAGGGGCACGCCCAGATGTGCGCAGACCTCCTCGGCCAGCTCGGGATGGGCACTACCGCTGAACACGGCGATGTCTCGCACGGACCGCTCCTCGGGTGATCCTGTCCGGCCGGATCCTCAGCTTACGGAAATCCGGTTGCCACGGGCCCGGGAGGTGACGCCATGATGATGCCGTCCGTGTTGCCTCAGGTCAGGATCACTCGCATGCGCCGACTCCTCGACATCACCCAGTGCCCCTTCAGGCCCACGGTTGACGAGGACTCGACCCCGCATGCAGACTCCGCACACCCTGAACACCCTGAACACCCAGAACACCCTGAACATCGGCATTCTGGCCCACGTCGACGCCGGTAAGACCAGCCTCACCGAACGGCTCCTGTTCGACCACGGGGCCGTCGACCGGCTCGGCAGCGTCGACGCCGGTGACACCCGGACGGACGACGGCGAAATCGAGCGCCGCCGCGGCATCACCATCCGCTCCGCCGTAGCCGCCTTCACCGTCGGCTCCACCCAGGTCAACCTGATCGACACCCCGGGGCACTCCGACTTCGTCGCCGAGGTCGAACGCGCCCTGGAGGTCCTCGACGGCGCGGTGCTGCTGCTGTCCGCCGTGGAGGGCGTACAGGCGCGGACCCGGATCCTGATGCGCACCCTGCGGCGGCTGCGGTTGCCCACGCTCGTCTTCGTCAACAAGATCGACCGGGCCGGCGCACGCACCGACGCCCTGCTCACCGACGTCCGGCGTCTGCTGACGCCGCACGTCGCGCCGCTGACGGAGGTGGCGGGCGCCGGCACCGCGCACGCCCGGGTCACGCGCCGCGCACCGGACGAGCGGACCGCCGAGGCTCTCGCCGAGGTCGACCCGGACATCCTCGCGGCACTGGTGGACGGCCCCGCGCCGGCCTCCGGGGAACTCGCCGCGGCGCTCGCCGCCCGCACCGCCGACGGCTCGTTCCACCCGCTGTACCACGGCTCCGCACTCGGCGGCCAAGGCGTCGCGGAGCTGGTGACGGACCTGGTGCGGCTGGTCCCGCCCGCCCCGCGCCGAGCGGCGGGCGGCGCGGCACCGCGCGGCACGGTCTTCGCCGTACGGCCCGGACCGGGCGGCGAACGGACGGCGTACCTGCGCCTGTACGACGGCGAGGTACGCCCGCGCCAGCGGCTGACGTTCCTGCGGCGCGAATCCGACGGCCGGACCACCGAGGTCCCCGGCCGGGTCACGCGCCTGGCCGTGGTCGGCGGGGCCGGGACGCTCACCGCCGGGAACATCGCCGCGATCGGCGTTCCCGGCGGCCTGCGCGTCGGCGACCGGCTCGGCGGCCTGACCGACCGCGCCCCGCAGTTCGCGCCGCCGACCCTTCGGACCCTGGTCCGCGCCCGGCACCCCGGGCAGGCGGCGGCGCTGCGCTCCGCCCTGCTCATGCTGGCCGACCAGGACCCGTTGCTGCACGCCCGCCCGGCGGCGTCCGGCGCCACCGCCCTGCTCCTGTACGGCGAGGTCCAGATGGAGGTGCTCGCGGCGACGCTGGCCGAGGACTTCGGCATCGAGGCGGAGTTCGCGCCGGGCCGCGTCCGGTTCCTGGAGCGCCCGGCCGGTGCCGGCGAGGCGGTGGAGGAGATGCCGTGGCTCGACCGCACCCGGTACTGGGCGACGATCGGGCTGCGCGTGGAGCCGGGGCCGCGCGGCTCGGGTGGCGTGTTCACCCACGAGACGGAGCTGGGCGCGCTTCCCCGTGCCTTCCACCAGGCGGTCGAGGAGACCGTGCACGCCACCCTGCTGACCGGCCTGAACGGCGCCGCGGTCACGGACTACCGGGTCACGCTCATCCGGTCCGGTTTCAGCTCGCCGGTCAGCACCGCCGCCGACTTCCGGGGACTGACCCCGATCGTGCTGCGCCAGGCCCTGCGGCAGGCGGGGACCCGGCTGTACGAGCTGTACCACTCCTTCGAGGCGGAGGTCCCGGCGGACGCGCTGGCGCCGGTGACGGCCCAGCTCGCCGCGCTGGGTGCGGACTTCACCGGCACGACGGGCGGCGCCCCGGGCTGGCTGATCACCGGTGAGCTGCCGGCCCGGCGGGTGCGGGAAGCCGAGCTGGCACTGCCGGGGCTGACCCGCGGGGAGGCGGTCTGGTCGTCCCGTCCGTCGGCGGACCGGCCGCTGAAGCCGTCCCACTGAGCGGCCGAACACGCCCCCGCTCTGCCTCAGCGGACGCCAACTTCGCGGCCTGGCAAGGGAGATGGGGGGCATGCGGAAAGCAGGAAGGAGGGCCGTCGCCATGACGACTCCCGTCAGGAAGCTCCCCCGGCACTTGCCCGGCTGGGCGAAGCTGCTGAGTGTGTTCGTGCTGGTCCTCGTCGTGCTGTTCGCGGGATTCCGGCTGAGCCTCGTACCGGGGCTGAAGGACGTGTTCGGCAGCGAGACCCACGACCGCTCGGGCCCCGCGCTGCTGGAATCGGTCCAGGACCTCAGCCGTTACGAGGCCGCCTCCGGCACCTTCCAGGTCGTCGTGGACCTGGAGAAGGACGCGAAGTTCCTGCCGGACGCGGTCCGGGGCACCCGCACCCTGTACGTCGGCGCGGGCACCGTCGACGCCCACGTCGACCTCGGGAAGGTCGGCGAGGACGACGTGACGGTCGACGGCGACCGCACCGCGGCCACGCTCCGGCTGCCGCACGCCGCGCTCGGCGAGCCGGCCCTCGACCCCGAGCGCTCCTACGCCGTGTCCAAGCAGCGCGGGCTCCTCGACCGCCTCGGCGACCTGTTCTCGGACAACCCGAACGGCGAACAGGCCGTGCGGAAGCTCGCCGCCCGGCACATCGCCGACGCCGCGAAGGACAGCGAGCTGAAGGCGCGCGCGGAGAGCAACACCACGGCGATGCTCAAGGGCCTGCTGCACTCCCTCGGCTTCGAGCAGGTACGGGTGACCTACGGGTCCTGAGGGGCAGGAACCACACCTCATCCCCGCCGTGTCCGCGGGCAACCGCCTCAGCACACGGGGAGCTTGACGACTGGAGGACCGAATGGCTCGTGCCGCCTCACGGCCGCGCTCCCTGCCGCGCCGCCCCCGCACCGCCAGGGCCGAGGACGCCGGCCTGCGCGAACGGCGCCCGCTCGCCCTTCCGTTGCGCCTGCTGGCGGTGGCGTGCGCGTTCGTCTTCATGGTGGCGTTCGCGGTGGTGCTGGCGCGGCTGACGCTGCACCCCTCGCCCGCCTCGGAGGCGCTGACCCACACCAACATGCGTCCCGGCAGCTCGCTGCGGGCCTATCTGGACCAGCCGGCGCTGCGGGACGCCGGGAAGCAGATCGGCGGCAACCTGCTGCTGGGCGTGCCGTTCGGCGTGCTGGTGCCGCTCGTCGCCCCGCGCACGCGGGGCCTGCTGAGGGTGCTGCTGCTGACGGCCGTGGTGATGCTGCTGGTGGAGTTCGCGCAGGGCGCCCTGGTCACCGGGCGGGCCTTCGACATCGACGACGTCATCCTCAACACCACGGGCGCGCTGGCCGGTTACCTGCTCCTGGGCCGGCGGATGAGCCGCGCGGTGCACGCGCGCCGGCCCCGCGACTGAGAGGGGGAAGGTGGTCCGTACCAAGGTATTGACCACCTCGTGCCCCAGCCCTTGAATCAAGAGGCATCGCCCTTGTCCCCCCACCTCGGTCGGCGCTCCCGTCCCCGGGACGCCGTACGGAAGGGAGAGCCGTGGCCCGCCCACGCCTGCTCCGCAGATGCCTCCTCGCCGCCGCCCTGTCCGCCGGGCTGGCCGCCTCCCTCGTGACCGGACCCGCGCAGGCGGAACCCGGCGCCGCCCGGGCCGCCGACGCCCCGGCCGCCGCCGTGACGTTCTCCGACACCTTCGACGGGCCGGCCGGCGCGGCCGTCGACTCCTCGAAATGGCAGATCGAGACCGGCGACAACGTCAACAACCACGAGCGGCAGTACTACACCTCCGGCAACAAGAACGCGGCGCTGGACGGCCAGGGGCACCTGGTCATCACCGCGCGCAAGGAGAATCCGGCGAACCACCAGTGCTGGTACGGCACCTGCCAGTACACCTCCGCACGGCTCAACACCTCGGGGAAGTTCACGGCGCAGTACGGGCACGTCGAGGCCCGGATGAAGGTGCCGCGCGGGCAGGGCATGTGGCCCGCGTTCTGGATGCTCGGCACCCCGGTGAACTGGCCGGACTCCGGCGAGATCGACATCATGGAGAACGTCGGTTTCGAACCCTCCACCGTGCACGGCACCCTCCACGGCCCCGGCTACTCCGGCTCCGGCGGCATCGGCGCCGGCTACACCCTTCCGGGCGGTCAGGCCTTCGCGGACGGCTTCCACACCTTCGCCGTCGACTGGGCTCCCGACTCGATCACCTGGTCGGTGGACGGCACCGTCTACCAGCGGCGCACCCCGGCCGATCTGGGCGGGAAGCAGTGGGTGTTCAACAAGCCGTACTTCCTGATCCTCAACCTCGCGGTCGGCGGCTACTGGCCCGGCGACCCGGACGCCTCCACGGTCTTCCCGCAGTCGCTGGTGGTCGACCACGTGTCGGTGACGACGAGCGACTCGGGAACGGGCGGCCCCATCCGCGGCCTGGCCGGCACGTGTGTGGACGTCGCCGCGGCGAACACAGCCAACGGCACCCCCGTACAGCTCTACGACTGCAACGGCACCGCGGCCCAGCGGTGGACGGTGGGCTCCGACGGAACGGTCCGGGCGCTGGGCAAGTGCCTGGACGTGAGCGCCGGCGGCACGGCGGACGGCACCGTGGTGCAGCTGTGGGACTGCAACGGCAGCGCGGCCCAGCGGTGGGTCGTCACCGGGGCGCGCGACATCGTCAATCCGCAGGCCGACAAGTGCCTCGACGCCACCGGCAATAGCTCGGCCAACGGCACCCGGCTGCAGATCTGGACCTGCACGGGCGGCGCCAACCAGAAGTGGACGGTGGGCTGAGACCTCGGACCGGCGTCAGCGCAGCGTCCAGGTGAACTTGTCGCCGCCCACCCAGCGGACCACGTCCGGGTCGTCCAGGTCGTGGACCGTGATGCCGAAGGCGGCGGCGGCCTCCAGTACGTCGGTGACCGCCTTGGCCTCGCCGACCACCTGCCCGTCGATCTCCACGATCCGGAACGGCGGAGTGCCCGGCTGCACCCGGAGCACGAGAATCCGCGGACTGCCGATGTGCGGGGTGTCGATTTCGGTCATGCAATCGAGGGTAGGCCGCAACCCGCGGTAGTGGCCGGGCGAGCGGACCACCGGGCGGAACGGTCCCTCAGGGCCGCCGCCAGTCGTCGCTCGCCAGATGGGATCCGGCCATCGGTCCCATCCGGAGCATGCCGCCGTCCACGCTCCAGGACGCGCCGGTGACGTACGAGCCGTCGGGGCCGGCGAGGAAGGCGATCACGGCGGCGACCTCGCGGGCGTCGCCGGGCCGGCCGAGAGGCACGCCGGGGCGGCGCTCGGTGTGCGGGTCGGTGTCCTCCTGGCCGGTCATGGGCGTGGCGATCTCGCCGGGCGCCACCGCGTTGACGGTGATGCCGTGCTCGGCGAGCTCGATCGCCATGACCTGGGTGAGCAGGCCGAGGCCGCCCTTGGCCGCGCAGTACGGGGCGGCGCCCACCCGGGGCTGGTGCTCGTGGACGGAGGTCACGTTGACGATCCGGCCGCCCCCGCCCTGCTCGATCATGCGCCGGGCCGCCCTCTGGCCGCACAGGAAGGGGCCGGCGAGGTCCACGTCGAGGACGTGCCGCAGATCGTCCAGTCCCAGGTCGAGGAAGGGCGTGGCGGTTCCCGTACCGGCGTTGTTGACGAGGACGTCGATCCGGCCGAGCCGCTCGCACAGCTCGTCGACCGTGTCCGCGGCCTCGGGCAGCCTGGTCAGGTCCACCCGGGCGGTCTCGGCCCGGCGGCCCAGGGCACGGACCTCCTCGGCGGTCCGCTCGGCGCCCTCCTCGTCGTGGTGCCAGGTGATGCCGACGTCCATTCCCGCCTCGGCCAGGCGTACGGCGGCGGCGCGGCCGATGCCGGAGTCGGAGCCGGTGACGACTGCGACCTCGGCGTCGGACGGGCTGGGGCTGGACATGGAGGCCTCCTCTTCGGCGCTGCTCGGCTCCGTCGCCGCTCGGTCGTGTCGCGCCGCCGCACGGAGCGGTGCGCGGGGCATCGCAGTACCCGGTGCGGCAGACACGAAACCGCCCCCGCCCCGTGGTGCGGGTACCGGGGCGCTGGGGAACCCTGGACGTGCCGGAGGAGGCCGCAGCAGGAGGTGGCGATGGAACCCGTCGAGGCGCTGGAGCGGATCGCCTTCCTGCTGGAGCGGTCCCAGGCGCCGACGTACCGTGTCCGCGCCTTCCGCACCGCGGCCCGGGTGCTCGGTGAGCTGACCGCCGCCGAGCTGCGCGAGCGGGCCGGTTCGCTGGAGTCGCTGAAGGGCGTCGGCCCCAGGACGGCGCAGGTGGCGCGCGAGGCACTGGACGGGCAGGTGCCCGGCTACCTGGAGAAGCTGGAGGGCGAGGCCGGGGCCCCGCTCGCCCGGGGCGGTGAGCGGCTGCGGGAGCGGCTGCGCGGCGACTGCCATCTGCACTCCGACTGGTCCGACGGGGGCAGTCCGATCGAGGAGATGGGCCGGGCCGCGGCGGCGCTCGGGCACGAGTGGGCCGCGCTGACGGACCACTCGCCGCGGCTGACGGTCGCGCGCGGCCTGTCCCCCGAGCGGCTGCGCGAGCAGCTGGACGTGGTGACGGGGCTGAACGAGACCTGGGCGCCGTTCAGGCTGCTGACCGGCATCGAGTGCGACATCCTCGACGACGGTTCGCTGGACCAGGAACCCGAACTGCTGGATCGGCTCGACGTCGTGGTGGTGTCCGTGCACTCCAAGCTGCGGATGGACGCCCGCGCGATGACCCGCCGCATGGTGACCGCCGTCCGTGATCCGCACGCGGACGTCCTGGGCCACTGCACCGGGCGGCTGCTGACCGGGCGGGGGCGGCCGGAGTCGCGGTTCGACGCCGACGAGGTGTTCGCCGCCTGCGCGGAGTCCGGCACGGCCGTGGAGATCAACAGCCGGCCGGAGCGGCTCGATCCGCCGCGGCGGCTGCTGCGCCGGGCGGTGGACGCGGGCGTGCTGTTCTCCATCGACACCGACGCCCACGCGCCCGGCCAGCTGGACTGGCAGATCCACGGCTGCGCGCGGGCGGAGGAGTGCGGGGTGCCCGCGGAGCGCGTGGTCACCACGTGGTCCCTGGACGATCTGCTGGCCTGGACGCGGGAGGGCCGTACACCGTCCGGAGTGGCGGGCCGCTGACGTGGTACCCGCCGGGCCATCCACGGACCGGGGACGAACCGGGAACGGACCACGAAAGGAACAGTGCATGGAACGGGCGGCCGTGTTCGACGTCGACGGAACCCTCGTCGACACCAATCATCTGCACGTGACGACCTGGTGGGAGGCGTTCCGGCAGGCCGGACACCAGGTGCCGATGCACGCCGTCCACCG
The DNA here is from genome assembly GCF_049974565.1 of Streptomyces sp. WG5. Taxonomy (NCBI): domain Bacteria; kingdom Bacillati; phylum Actinomycetota; class Actinomycetes; order Kitasatosporales; family Streptomycetaceae; genus Streptomyces; species Streptomyces sp. WG5. The sequence continues at coordinate 23,568 of NZ_JBNGGC010000045.1, forward strand.
GGCGGTGGGCCTCGCCTCCACCGACCTCATCGGGCACCTGCTGGGCGAGGACCGGGACACGGACCAGGACGCTCGGCTGAGCGCCGCCCACAAGGCGCTGTACGGGCAGTACTTCGACCGCCTGCCGGCGCTGCCGGACGCCGGGGAACTGCTGCGCCGCCTGGCCGGCGACGGCTGGAAGGTGGTCCTCGCCACCTCCGCGGGCGGCCCGGAGCTGGAGGCGCTGCGGCGGGCGATCGACGCGGACGACGCGATCGCCGCCACCGCGAGCGCCGACGACGTCGACGCGGGCAAGCCGGCGCCCGAGCCGGTGGAGCACGCCCTGGACCTGGCCGGGGTGCCGGCCGAGCGGGCGGTCTTCGTCGGCGACACCGTCTGGGACATGCGCGCGGGCAGCCGGGCCGGAGTGCGCTGCGTGGCGGTGCTCTGCGGCGGTCTGCCCCGCGCCGACCTGGAGGAGGCGGGCGCGGACGCGGTCTACGCCGACCCGGCCGACCTGCTGGCCTCCCTGAAGCAGAGCCCGTTCGGATGAGCCGCCGTGCCGTACCTCACACCGGGGAAGGCCGGCCCGTCACGCGGATACCCGGCGCCGTATGACCGCTGTGACGAGTACGGTCCGGGAGGTGCTCCGGGGACGGCGGCCGGTGACCGCGGTGTGGCGGGAGGCGTGTGCCGTCGGGCGCTCCGTCCGGGCCGCCTGGCAGGGGCCGGGGCGGGAACGCGACCTGGTCGTGCAGTCGTTGAAGGCCGCGGGCGCGGCGCTGATCGCCTGGGCCGTGGCGGGCGTCTGGCTGAACGATCCGATGGCGCTGATGGCCCCCTGGGTCGCGCTGGTCCTCGTACAGGCCACGGTCTACAGCTCGGTGCGGCAGGCCGGGCAGCAGTTCACGGCGATCTGCGCCGGGGCGCTGATGGCGTCGGCGGCGCAGGCGATCACCAACGACATCACCGCGGCGCTGGCGCTGTCCCTGCCGCTGCTGATGCTGATCGCGAACTGGTCGCGCTTCGGGCAGCAGGGCATCTACACGGCCACCACCGCGGTGTTCGTCCTGGCCTCCGGCACGGCGGTGTCCGCCTCCGCGGTCGGGCACCGGGTGGGACAGGCGGCGCTCGGCGCGGTCATCGGCGTCGCGGTCAACGCCTTCGTACTGCCACCGATCCACCTGAGGGACGTCAGCGAGAACCTCGCGGCGCTGGCCCGGGAGGCGGGCGACGTCCTGCACTCCGTCGCGGCCGATCTGCGGGAGACCGAGTGGGACGCGCAGACCGCGGCCGGCTGGACGAGCGGCGCCGCGCGGCTGCAGCGTCGGCTGGAGGCCCTGGAGTCGGCCCGGGCCTGGAGCCGGGAGAGCCTGCGCCTCACCTCCGGCCCCCTGCGCAAGCTGCACCGCGCGCCCACCCCCGTCCCGCCCGAGGACGAGGACCAGCGGTGGAGTCACGTCACCGGCAACATCACGGCGCTGACCCGGACACTGGCGGTGGCGGCCGACGAGCACCGGACGCCCGCCCCGCCCGAGGGCCCGGTGCTGGACCTGTACGCGCGGCTGTTGAAGCTGATCGGCGACTCCTGTCACACCGAGTCCGGCCGTCTGCTCGGCGAAACCGCCCCGTCCCGCCCGCAGGAGGCGACGGAGGAGACCGAGGCGACGATGGAGGAACTGCACCGGCGGTTGCAGGAGGGGCTGCGGGAGCACGCCGGGCAGGAAGCCGCGCGGACGGCGGTCCTCGGCACACTGCTGCTGCAGGCCGAGAACCTGTGGGCCGAGGTCGTGCCCGAGCCCCGGCAGCAGTGACACACATCACCCCAAAACATGACACACGGATGGAACACCGGCAGGGCCTTCCCCGTTGAAGAGGGCGTGGGTACGGACGGGACAGTGTCCCCGGGCCTCACCTATTGCCCACAGGGACGATCGTTCGGCTGAAGCCCTGTGGAGCCCTTCGCCGAGAGGCGACCGCCGTCCGTATCCACCTCGTACCGCCCCGATCGTGATTCCCCCGTCACGGTCGGGGCTTCTCCTTGCGTGCCTGCCCTGCGGGGCGGGTACCCGGTGACCTCCGTACGGCAGGCGGCCGAGAGGAGCGCAAGGTGAGCAGCGCAACGGGCAGCAGGATCGTGGTCACGGGTGCCACCGGCAACGTGGGCACCAGCGTGGTGCGGCTCCTGTCGGAGGATCCGGGGGTCGCGTCGGTGCTGGGGCTGGCCCGGCGGATCCCCCCGTGGTCGCCCCCGAAGACGGAGTGGGCCGCGGTCGATCTGGCCTCGGAGCAGGCCGACCTGACCGGGCACTTCGCCGGTGCCGACGCCGTGGTGCATCTGGCCTGGGCGTTCCAGCCGACGCACGACCCGGCGACGACCTGGCGCACGAACGTACTCGGCTCCATCCGGGTCTTCGAGGCGGTGGCCGCCACCGGGGTGCCGGCACTGGTGCACGCCTCGTCGGTCGGCGCGTACTCGCCGGGACCGAAGGACCGCGCGGTGGACGAGTCCTGGCCGACGCACGGCTGGCCGGACGCCGCGTACTGCCGGGAGAAGGCCTATCTGGAGCGCGCCCTGGACACCTTCGAGCGGGACCACCCGGGAATCCGGGTGGTCCGGATGCGGCCGGCCTTCCTCTTCAAGCGGGAGTCGGCGAGCGAGCAGCGCCGGATCTTCGGCGGCAGGTTCCTGCCGGGTCCGATGGCGCGTCCGGAGCTCCTGCCCTTCCTGCCGGACGTTCCCGGCCTGCGGGTCCAGGCCCTGCACACCGACGACGGGGCGAACGCGTACCGGCTGGCGGCACGCTCCGAGGACGCCCGGGGTCCGTTCAACCTCGCGGCCGAGCCGCCGGTCGACGCCGGGCTGCTCGGCGACATGATCGGCGTGCGACCGGTGCGGCTGCCCCGCACCGCGGCCCGCTCGGCGATCGCCGCCGCGTGGGGACTGCGTCTGCTGCCCGCCTCCCCGCACCTGTTCGACGCGGTGCTCCGGCTGCCGCTCATGGACTGTACGCGGGCGCGGGCCGAACTGGGCTGGCGTCCGGAGCATACGGCCACGGAGGTGCTGGAGGAGTTCCTGCGGGGCCTCCAGCAGGGTGCGGGCGCGGCTACGGAACCGCTGCGCGGGCGCAAGGTCGGCTGAAGCGCGGGCCCCGTCATCCGAATGGCCCGAGCCGGACGGGCCGGGCCGTTCGGGCCGTCCGCGTCAGCACTCACAGCCCGTCAGACTCAGCCCGTCAGCCGCCTCAGCCCGTCACACAACGTCAGCCGGAGGACTCGTCGGGCACCGGATGCTCCGGATGTACCGCGGCCGAGTGCGGTGCGCCCTGCCGGCCCGTCCCCGCTTCGTCCGTGTCGGGCACGTCGGCGGCGGGCCCGGTCGACGGTTCCGCCCTGTCGTCACCGGCGCCGTCGTCGGCTTCGTCGCCCTGGTCGCCCTCGGGACGCTGGCCCTGTTCGAGCTGCTCGCGCGTGGGCGCCGCGGCCTCCCACGGGTCGTCGCCGGTGCCGGCCTGCTGGTCGGGCATGTCCCGCGGAACGGGGGCACCGTTCTCGCCCGGTCCTTCGAGGCGGTGGTCGGTCACGGCGCACTCCCTTTCCGCGGTCCTCCTGGTCGTCCGGGCGACTTCGGGTACCTCCGCGGTGACCGGCGAAACCTCCGTGCGGCGCCCGCTCCTCGAGCCGTGCGCCACCTGGGAACCGGGTCCTCGGAGACCGGTTCGGGGCGTCGGCCACCGGGTGCGGAGAAGCCGGCCGGCGGCCGGATCGCGGCGTGGTTCCCGCCGGGAAACGCGCGCTCGCCGAAATCCACTGGCACCGCCTCCCCACGCCTATCTACGCTAGGTGAAAACCTAGGGACCCTAGGTTCAGCACTGTCGAACATCGATACGCAAGTGGAGTTTCCTCCCATGAGAGCACTCACCGAGCAGGACATCCGCGGCTCCTTCATCAACTGCTCGAAGGGCGAGGCCAAGCGCCTGGCCGTCCCCCGCGATCTCGGCGAGCGCCCCTGGGACGATCTCGACTTCCTGGGCTGGCGGGACCCCGGGGCGCCCGACCGCAGCTACCTGGTCACCGACCACGGCGAGCGCCTCGTCGGAGTGGCCCTGCGGTTCCAGCAGGCTCAGCGCGGCTTCTTCCAGCGCAGCATGTGCGCGCTGTGCCTGACCACCCATCCCCGGGGCGGGGTGGCGCTGATGACCGCACGCAAGGCCGGCCCGGCCGGCCGCGAGGGCAATTCGGTCGGCCTGTACATGTGCACCGACCTCGCCTGCCCCCTGTACCTGCGGGGCAAGAAGGTACCGGAGGGCGGCGCCCGCTTCGAGGAGAGCCTCAGCCTGGAGGAACAGATCACCCGGACCCTGGGGAACCTGTCCGCCTTCCTCGCCAAGGTGACCGCCTGACGTTCACGGATGGCCGCCGGCGTACGGCGCGTGAGAACCACTCCTGCCCCCTTTGTCCGGCTACCGTCCTGTCCGGATACGTTCGAGGCGCCCGGGGAAGGGAACAGCCCGAGGATGCGGGATGTACGTGAGAGTGCGGCGGCGGCTCTGCGGCGGGTGAAGTGGCTCAGGGACCCCATGGTGGTGCAGGCGCTGCGATCCGCCGCCGCTGCCTCGATCGCCTATGTCATCGCGGTGCGGCTGACCCCCGACAAGTCGGCGGCGCCACTGACCGCGCCGCTCACCGCGCTGCTGGTCGTCCAGGTCACCCTGTACGCCACGCTCAAGATGAGCTTCCGCCGCGTGAACGCCGTGGTGGCCGGCGTCCTGGTCGCCATCGCCTTCAGCCAGCTGGTCGGGCTGAGCTGGTGGAGTCTGGCCCTGGTGATCGTGGCGGCGCTGGGCGTGGGGCACCTCGTGCGGGCGCACGAGTTCGTGGCCGAGGTGGCGATCAGCGCGATGCTGGTGCTCGGTGTGACCTCGCACGGCAGCCTGGCATGGGCCCGGGTGGTGGAGACCCTGATCGGGGCGATCGTCGGGCTGACCTTCAACCTGATCCTCGCCCCTCCGGTGTGGGTGGAGCAGGCCGGCGAGTCCATCGAGGGGCTGGCCCGGCGGGTGCGGCAGCTGATGCTGCGCATGGGTGAGGAGGCCGCCGACAGCACGCCGTTCCACGAGGCGGCGGCCCGACTGCACGAGGCACGCCGCCTCGACCACGACATCGGCGAGGTGGACGAGGACCTCCGCCAGGCCGAGGACAGCCTGCGGCTCAATCCCCGGGTACGCGAGGGACTGCTCCACCGGGTCGTGCTGCGCACCGGTCTGGACACCCTGGAGATCTGCACGGTGGTGATGCGGGTCCTCGCGCGCACCTTCACCGACCTCGCGAAGGAACGCGAACCGGAGCCCCTGTTCCCGCCGGAGACGGGGGCCACCGTCCAGCAGCTGCTGTCCGAGATCGCCGACGCCGTGGTCAGCTTCGCGGTCCTGGTCACCACCAGCGTCAGCGAGAACGCCGAGTCCGCCGAGGAACGCCTCTCCACCGAGCTGCGGCAGGCCGCGGTCACCCGGGACAGGCTGGCCCGGCTGCTCCTGACGGAGGTGCAGCGCAGCCCCCTGCACTGGCAGTTGCACGGCGCGGTACTGACCGAGGTCAACCGCATCATCGACGAGCTGGACACCGAGCACCGCTCTCGCCGGCTCCTGGAGGAACTGGACCACCACACGCGCGAGCTGCGCGAACGCATGCCGCGGCTGACCCGACTCCGGGACCGGGTACGGTCCCTGCTCCGGAAGCGGAACCGCAGCGCCGCCGGACGTCGTTCCACGTGAGGAGCGGTGTGGGGCGACCGGCAGATCCCCGCACCGGAAGACGGGAAGAGGAGGCGTACGGATGAGCGACACGAGCGTGCGGATCGACGGGAACAGGCTGCTGCTGCCGGGCGGTGCGGCGGTGCGCTTCATCCGCACCCTGCGGCTGCCCGAGACGGGCACCCACCCGCTGCCGCCGGGGCTCGGCGAGTTCCCCGTCCGCCGGGTCTCCGACTACGCCGGCACCGTGCCCGAGGCCTGGCGGGCGCGCGGCGGCGTCATGCTGCCGGTCTACCTGCGCGAGGCCATGTGGCTGAGTTTCGCCGGCACGAAGGAGCCCGCGGCGCTCCAGGTCGGGGTGGGCAAGGTGTGCGCGGTCTCGGGCAGGCCCTGGAGCGACCGGCTGACCCGAGATCCGCAGAACTACGTGGTGCTCCCCCGTCAGCCCTGGCTGGACGGCATCAACTCCGGGACGGGCACGGTCCGCCAGTTCGTGGCGGTGCCGCTCGGCATGGGGGCGACCGTCGAGGGCCAGGTCACCGGCGAGGAGGTCTGGGGCGGCGTCCAGTTGCAGGCCTTCCCGCTGGGCGAGGCGGAGCTGGCCCGCTGGCGCGAGGAGGAGCGGCGCCGGGCCGAAGCGGCACGCAGGGCCGCCCGGTCGGGCGGCGCCTTCGGGGCCGCGATGCCGATGTCGGCCCCGGCCGCCCCGGGCTCGGCCCCGGCCCGCTCCGGCGTGGCCCGGGCCCGGTCCGCGCCGGCGATGGGACTCGGTGTCGGAGGGTCCATGCGTCAGGAGGTCTACCGCGACGAAAGGCCACTGACGGACTGGGCCGAGCGGCCCGCGGGCCGGGTCTTCGTGCACCTGGTCACGCCGCCGGAGTGGCGGCGCATCACCGGCGAGACGCCACCGCCGTCCCCCGTGGACCGGGCCGCGTACACGCAGGCCGGCCTGCCCTGGTACGACTACTACGACCAGGACGCCCTCGACCTCCCGCCCACCGGTCCGCTCCAGGGCGTCAAGCCGGTCGGGGACTGGATCGGGGACGACCACGAGCCGTGGCAGACGCCCGCACAGCAGCAGGTCCGGCCGCTCAAGGACGCACCGGGCGCACCGGTGGAGGACGGGGACTGGTAGGCACGGGGGCCCGGTTGGCCGGCGACGGCGGACATCGGACGGCGGGAAGAGCCCTTCGCCTCAGCCTTCGTGTCAGCCGTCGCCGTCCGTGCGCTGCCGTTGCAGGGCCCGGGGGCGGGAGGCGGCGCCCGCCTGCGCCAGGAGCACGTGCATTCGCTCCGTGAGCTGCGCGATGTCGTCGGCGGGCGCGTGGAAGGGCAGTCGTACGTCGCCGTGGGCGCCGGCACGCTCGATGCGCAGCGTCAGTCCGTGCCGGTCGACGGCGAGCGGCCGCACCCGGACCGCGCCGTGCAGACTGTCGGCGTCGACGAGCCGGGTCAGCCGTTCCACCGCGTCGCCGTGGCAGTCGGCGAGGTGGGTCAGCAGCCGGGCCTCGGCCAGGGCCAGCGGATCGGGTCCGGCGGAGGCGAACTCCTCGAGGCCGACCACAACCGCACCGGAGGGCTGCCGCAGCACCACACGCGTGGGCGTGAACGCCACGTGGCCGTCCTCCGGGGCGAACCGGCCCGCGAGCCAGAGCCGGGCCCTGATCCGGCCCCGCACCGGGACGGGCGCCACGTCGGCGAACTCCAGCACGGCGGTCGGCTCTCCGCGTGGCGCGCAGATCGCCGCCGCGAGCAGGGCGCTGTCCTCGGGCACGTGCAGGAGCACCCGTCCGTCGTCGGACACGGTGTGCGCGCCGACGAACTCCTCGCGGCCGCCTTCCGCGGTCACCGCGCAGGACCAGGCGGCGGCGAGTACGGAGCGGGCCTGCTCCGCCGCGGCAGGCGCGGCCGTCCAGGTGTGGCTGTCGCCCATCCCCAACCTCCGTCGTCAATTCGGTGGGCAATTCATTAGGTAAGGCTCACCTAACTTATAGGAGATCGAGGTGTGCGCCAACCGGGACGCGTGATTCTTTGCGAGACCTTTCAGCGCGCCCGGGGGCGCATTTCAGCGGCTTGTGCGCGCGTTCCGGAGTGCAACGGGGGTGCTTCACGGCGCGAGGGCGCCCAGCAGGGTCCGTGCGCACGGGTCGCGCGCCTGCTCCCGGCCCGGCTCGGGATCCGGCAGCCACTGCACCGCGACCCGGAGGTGTGGGGGGCCGGACGCCGAGCGGTTCGACCCGGACCGCTTCGACTCCGAGGACATCGCCTCAGGGTCCCGCAGGTCAGGTCCGCGGCGCGGCTGCGGGGCTGCGGGCCGCGCGGGTCCGCAGCCCCGCAGCCGCGCGTGGATGCCGCAGCGGTGGTCGCCGGTCAGGCCTCCAGTGCGGAAAGGTCCAGGCGGGCCAGACGCTCGGGGTCGGACAGGATGTACAGGCCGGTGATGAGTCCGTCGGCGACGGTGACGTAGGTGACGGACTGCGGGCGTCCCCCGGACACGGCGACGGTGCCGACCGCGCCGTTGACCAGCACGACGCGGGCGAGCCCGGCAAGATGACGGAAGTGGAACGCCCCGGTGGCGACCGTCCGCGCCCCCCGCACCACCTTCGACGCCGCCACGCCGCTCGCCGCCGCGCCCGCGTCGGCTCGCAGCACCACGTCCGGGTGGAGGACGGACACCAGCGCCTCGAAGTCGCCGGCGCGGCTCGCGGCCAGAAAGGCCTCGACCGCCCGGCGCTGCCGGCCGAGGTCGGGTTCGGCGGCGGGGGTGGCGTCGCGCACCCGGCGCCGGGCCCGGCTGGCCAGTTGCCGGGTGGCTGCCGGGCTGCGCTCGACGACCCGCGCGATGTCGTCGAAGGGCACGGCGAACATGTCGTGCAGGACGAACGCCAGCCGCTCGGCCGGCTCCAGGGTCTCCAGTACCACGAGCAACGCGATGCCCACCGAGTCGGTGTGCAGCACCTCCTGCTCGGGGTCGGCCTGCGGCAGGGCCCGCACCACGGGATCCGGCACGAAGGTGTCGAAGCCCTCGGTCATCGGTTCCTCGCGGCGCGCGGTGCGTGAGCGCAGCAGGTCCAGGCAGATCCGGCCGGTCACCGTGGTCAGCCAGGCGCCCAGGTTGTCGATGCCGTCCCCGCCGGAGCGATCGAGCCGCAGCCAGGCCTCCTGCACGGCGTCCTCCGCCTCGGCGAGCGAGCCGAGCATGCGGTAGGCCACCGCCTCGAGCTGCCCGCGGTGCTCCTCGAACCGCTCCGCCAGACGCTGCCGCCCCTGCACGTCCCGCTCCCCCGCCATGTCGCTACCGCCCGAAGACTTCGAAGGTCACCGCCGGTTTCCCGCCGAACCGCTCCCCGGCGGCCTCGGCGAACCCGACGAGGAATCCGCGCACATACGTCTCCGGGTCCTCGTCGGTCAGCCCCTCGATGTACGTGCGGTGGGCGAGCAGGGAGCGGACGGCACGCTCCAGCCCCGGTGTGGCGTCCACGGCGTGCGTGGGCGAGGCGGAACCGGCGACGGCGACCCAGCGCACGCCGTCCCAGGGTTCGAGGCCCCGCTCGGTCAGCTCCGGGAAGATCCACCGGTTGCCCGCGTCGCCCGCCGCGTCGAGCGTGGCGCGGCCGACGGCAACGTGGTCCGGGGTGTTCCAGGCGACGCCGCCCCAGGTGTCCCGGTGGTTGAGCGTGACGACCAGCTCGGGCCGGTGCCGGCGGATCGCGGCGGCGATGTCGCGGCGCAGGGCGGTGCCGTACTCGATGACGCCGTCCCGGTGGTCGAGGAACTCCACCTCGCTCACCCCGACGACGGCCGCGCTCGCCCGCTGTTCCCGCTCCCGCAGCGGGCCGCACTCGGCGGGCGCCAGCGTGTCGATGCCCGCCTCGCCCCGGGTGGCGAGGACATAGGCGACCTCGCGGCCCTCGTCGGTCCAGGCCGCGACAGCCGCCGAGCAGCCGTACTCCAGGTCGTCCGGGTGGGCGACGACGGCCAGGGCGCGCCGCCAGTCGCCGGGCATGGGCTCCAGCTGCGTGATCGTCGGCTCGGTCATGTCCGCACACTAACGCGAGCCGCCGACATCCCGCCGCGTGTTTCGAGCGTCGCCGTTCAGGCCTCGTCGCGGGCGAGCGCGAGCAGCCGGTCCAGGACGCGCGGGCCCCCGGCCCGTACGCCGTCGTGCTCGAACTCGTCGGTGACCCAGGTGCGCAGGCCGCGGATCGCGCGGGCGGTGGTCAGCGCGTGGCCGGTGTCGACGTACATGTCGTCGTGGTAGACGGCCGCGGCGGCCGGCACCTCGTTGGCGGCGAGCCGGGCGGGGTCGTACAGGGGGGTCCAGTCGGTGCGGGCGGCGAGCAGCTCGGCGGTCTCGCGCAGCGGGCGCAGGGCCGGGTCGCAGTCGAACATCCACGGGTGGATCGACTCACCGGTGAACATCAGCGGTTCGTCGCCGGCGAGGGCCTTGGCGGCGTCGAAGCGCGGGAACTCGGCACGGACCCGCTCGGCCGACCAGCCGGTGGGACGCGCGTCCTGGGCGTAGATGGCCTCGTGGACAAGGGCGTAGAGCGGGTGGCCGGCGTACGACAGCAGGCCCTGCGCCTGCTCCTGGAACGCGTCGGACAGCTCGTGGCCCCGCGGGGTGCGGACGAAGGCGTCCTCCAGGAGGAAGTGCAGGCGGTGGCTGCCCTCGCCGCCGCCGAGGAGGATGCCGAGCGACTGGAAGGCCTCGACGGTGAGCCGGTAGCCGTTCGGCAGGACCACGTCGTGGGCGAGCAGGTGGTCGGCGATACGGCGGGCGCGCTCGACGTCCTGCGGGTAGCGGGCGTAGTGCGCGGCGACCTTGCGCTCGATGCGGGGGTAGGCGGCCCGGTAGACGTCGTCGGCGTGGGCGTCCAGGGAGGGCAGGCCCCCGGTGATCAGGGCGGTGTTCAGGCCCTCCGGAGCGAGCGACAGGTAGGCGACGGTGCAGAAGCCGCCGAAGCTCTGGCCGAGGACGGTCCAGGGGGCGCCGCCGGTGACCCGGGGTCGGATGGCCTCGCAGTCGCGGACGATGGCGTCGGCACGGAAGTGGGTGAGGTGGTCGGCCTGCTCGGCGGGGCCGCCGCGCAGCGGGAGCGTCTGGCGGTTGGCGGGCGTGGAGGCGCCGGTGCCGCGCTGGTCGAGGAGGAGGACGCGGTACTCCTTCAGGGCGCGGCCGAGCCAGGCGGGACGTCCGATGAAACGGTTCGCCCCGAAGCCCGGGCCGCCCTGGAGGTAGACCAGCCACGGCAGGTCCTGGTGTGCCTTGTCGCTCGCGACGACCTCACGCGCGTACAGCTCGATCGTCTCCCCGGAGGGATTCGCGTGGTCGAGGGGCACGGTGAAGCGGCGGTCGGTGAGGACGACGCCGGGCTGGCGGTAGCTGACGCTCAACGGGGCTCCCGGGACGGAGGGACCGTACGGACGGATCGTACGGGTGGATCTTTCGGCCGTGTCCCAGTTCAGCACATGGTTCTGCGGCCGCCGACCCGCGGGATCACGAATTCGTACTGAATGACGGGTCAGCGGGCGGCGAGGCTGGAGCGCCGCACCACCAGTTCCGGCTGGAGCACGACCCGCCGGTGCGGGTGGACCCGGTCCGAACCCGCCAGTTCCGTCTCCTCCAGGAGCAGCTCGGCGGCCATGGCGCCCATGGTGACGGCGGGCTGGCGCACGGAGGTGAGCGGGACGGCCGCGGCGGCGGCGAACTCGATGTCGTCGTAGCCGACGATCGCCAGGTCGTCGGGAACGCCGACCCCGGCGGCGTACATGGCCTGCAGGACGCCGAGGGCGAGCAGGTCGTTGGCGCAGAAGACGGCGGTGGGCCGGTCCGCGAGGCCGAGGAGGCGGGCGCCGGCGTCCCGGCCCGCGGCGACGTCGAGCCGCTCGGTGGGCAGTTCGCGCAGCGCGCCGGGGCCGAGTCCGGCCTCGGCGAGCGCCTGCAGGGCGCCGGTACGGCGGTCGTGCACCTGGTTGAGGCCGGGCGGGCCGCTGACGTAGGCGATGGAGCGGTGCCCGGCGTCCACCAGGTGGCGCACGGCCAGGGCGCCGCCGGCGACGTCGTCGACGGAGACCGAGCACTCGGTGGTGCCCTCGGCGACGCGGTCGACCAGCACGAAGGGGATGTGGTGGCGCCGGAAGCCCTCGATGTTGCGGCCGGTGGCATCGGCCGGGGTCAGCAGGACGCCCCGGACCCGCTGCTCGGCGAAGAGGGAGAGGTACTCGGCCTCCTCCCCCGGGTTCTGGGCGCTGTTGCAGACCATCACACCGAGCCCTGCGTCGCGCGCGGCCCGCTCGGCGCCGCGGGCGACGTCGACGAAGAAGGGGTTGCCCATGTCCAGGACGAGCAGCCCCATTATCCGGCTGCGGCCCGCGCGCAGCTGGCGCGCGGACTCGCTGCGGACGTAGCCGAGCCGGTCGATCGCGGACAGCACGCGTGCGCGGGTCTCGGTCGCGACGGTGTCGGGGCGGTTGATGACGTTGGAGACCGTGCCCACGGATACTCCGGCGGCGCGGGCGACGTCCTTGATACCCACCGAATGGGCCATCGGGCAGGGACCTCCAGGGTCGGGCTGGGAAGCGTGCGCCAGGGACGCGGGGCGGCGGGGAGACCTTCACATTACCCGCGCCGCCCGGGGAGGACGTCCGTCAGGCGGGCAGCCGGAAGTCGGCGACGTGGAGCGCCGAGGGCGTGGTGCCACGGGACCTCTCCTGGTACATCACCGACAGCACGCCGTCCTGCGCGATGCGCGTCTCGTCGATCAGGACCTCGCCGAAGGCGTTCAGTCCGGCGCCGTCGTACAGGAGCCGCCAGTCGGTGTACCCGGACTCCTGGGAGGCACCGGCGATCCTGCCGTACGGGAGGACCGCGTAGGCGTTGTCGTGCCGGTCCAGGACCAACCGGGTGCGCTGGCTGGAGTTCAGCGGTACCGGTATCTCGGTCTTGCGCCAGGTGCCGGAGGTGTCCTTGCGGAGGTGGAAGGCGCGGCCGTGCGCGGTGCGGTCGGCGACGTAGTCGGTGGTGCACCGGCCGAAGCGGCCGGGGACGTAGGAGATGATCGCGTGCGGCCGGCCGGCGGAGTCGGTGTACTGGCTCTCCTGGTTCATCAGGGAGTGGTCGGGGTTCAGCGGGTCCACCACCAGGCCGCGGTCGGTGACGGAGACCTTGTCGGTGCCGCCGGTGGTGCCGACGACCCGGCCGGCGTCGTTGCGCCAGGTGCGGCCCCGGTCGTCGGAGTGGACGTAGCCGGTGTCGTGGTTGGTGATGCCGCCGCCGGAGCACATCACGGCGCTGTTCTGCTCGCGCCAGGTGAAGAAGGCGTGCAGGCGGCCCCTGCGGTCGTAGTCGATGCCGTGCAGGTACATGTTGCGGGCGTCCGAGGAGCCGTGCTCGCCGCGGTAGGTGCCGGTGGAGCTCGACCACTCCCCCAGCGCGGTCCACCGGTGGCCGTCGTACTCGGCCAGCCCGTTGCGGCCGTTGCCGGAGACACCGGCACGGTAGCTCAGCTGGAGCCGTCCCTCGGGGGTGGCGACGAACTGGGGGTAGGTGAACCGCGGGGTGAGGGTGAGCCCGTCGAGCGTGGACTGCGGGGCGCCGAAGCGGTCCGCGGTCCAGCTCAGCCCGGCGGGGTCGTCGAGGAGTCCGGCGACGGACTTGACGTAGGTGAAGCCGTCGCTGTGGGAGTCCATGGTGAGGTGCAGGCGCCCGTCGGTCCGGGAGACGCCCATGGAGATCACGTTGTGGGAGTCGTCGTACCGCAGGGTGTGGCCCACCTTCACGGTCCGCCAGGTGCCCGACCCGAGGGCGCGGCGGGCGACGACGGCGTTGCGGTCTGCGGTGTACCAGGCGGCGTACTGGTGGCCCTTGTGGGTGAGGAGTCCGTTCTTCTGGAAGGAGTTGTTGTTGACCAGGCCGTCGTACGAGACGAAGTAGATCGCCCGGCTGTCGAGCGTGGTACGGCCGGCGGGGGTGACCGAGGGGCCGGGGGCGGTGGCAGCGCGCGCGGTGCCGGCGGTCGTCAGCACGGGGACGGCGAGGGCGCCGGTGAGGAAGGTACGTCGTCGCATCACGAGGGGGACTCCGTTCTCGGACGAGCCTCGGGTGGGTCTCAGGCGAGGTGGAACACTTCGGTGAGCGGTTTCATCGCCTCGTCGGGGCGGGCCCCGTCGAGGGACTCGAAGAGGGGCCCCATCTCCGCCTGCCAGCGGGCGTTGACCTCGGTGGCCTCCATGCCGGCCCGGGCCGCCTCGAAGTCCTCCGTCTCCAGGTAGCCGACGAGCAGGCCGTCGTCGCGCAGGAAGAGCGAGTAGTTGTGCCAGCCGGTGGCGGTGAGTGCCTCGCACATCTCCGGCCACACGGCCGCGTGGCGCTCGCGGTAATCGGCGATCCGGTCCTTGCGGACCTTGAGCAGGAAACAGACGCGCTGCATGAAGTACCACTCCCTGACTAGAAGTCGAACTGGTCGATGTTCTTCGCGTTGAACACGGTCGGCTTGCCGAGGTTGATCACGCCGTCCTCGCCGATGGTGTACTCGCCCATGGCGCCGGCCTGGAAGGTCTCGCCCTCCTTGCCGGTGATCTGTCCGGAGGCCAGCGCGACGGCGGTGCGCGCGGCCAGTTCGCCGAGCCTGGCCGGGTCCCACAGCTCGAACGCCTCGACGGTGCCGTTCTTGACGTACTTGCGCATGTCGTTGGGGGTGCCGAGGCCGGTCAGCTTGACCTTGCCCTTGTACTTGGAGCCGGACAGGTACTGGGCGGCGGCCTTGATGCCGACGGTGGTCGGGGAGATGATCCCCTTCAGGTCCGGGTGCTCCTGGAGCAGGCCCTGGGTCTGCTGGAAGGACTGCTGGGCGTCGTCGTTCCCGTAGGCCACCTTGACCAGCTCGATGTCCTTGTACTTCGGGTCCTTCAGCTCGTCCTTCATGATCTCGATCCAGGCGTTCTGGTTCGTCGCGGTCTGCGCGGCGGACAGGATCGCGATCTCGCCCTTGTAGCCGATCTGCTCGGCGAGCAACTGCACCTCGGTACGGCCGAGGTCGTCGGCGGACGCCTGGGAGATGAAGGCGTTGCGGCACTCCGGCTTGGTGTCGGAGTCGTAGGTGACGACCTTGATGCCGTTCTTCATGGCCTGCTTGAGCGCGGTGCACAGGGCGCCCGGGTCCTGCGCGGAGACGGCCATCGCGTCGACCTGCTGCTGGGTGAGGGTGTTGACGTAGGAGACCTGGCCGGCGGTGTCGGTGGCGCTGGAGGGGCCGACCTCCTTGTAGGTGGAGCCGAGTTCCTCCAGGGCCTTCTCGCCGCCCTTGTCGGCGACGGTGAAGTAGGGGTTGTTGACCTGCTTGGGCAGGAAGCCGACGGTCAGGCCCTTCTTGGTCTCGGCGTTCGGGTCGGCCTTGCCCGCGGTGGCGGCCGCGCCGCCCTCGTTCTCGACGTCCTCCTTGGTGGTGCCGCCGCAGGCGGTGGCGGCCAGGGCGAGGGAGGTGACGGCGGCGAGGGCCGCGCAGGTGCGGCGGATCGACGGCTTGCGCATGGTGGGGTCCTTACGAGGGTGGGCGGAGCCGGTCACGGGGTGGGGGCGGGCGCCTTGGGCGGGGGCGCCGATGCCGCCCTGCGTCCGGCCCTGGCGACGGAGATCTGCCGTGCGACGCGGGGGCCGAGCACGGAGACGACGAGCAGGACGCCGGTGACGACGATCTGCGACTGGGCTGAGACGTCCTGGAGGCTCATCACGTTCTGCAACGCCCCGAGCAGGAACACCCCGGCGATCGCGCCGCCGAGCGTGCCCTTGCCGCCGTCGAAGTCGATGCCGCCGAGGAGTACCGCGGCGACGACGGAGAGTTCGAGGCCGGTGGCGTTGTCGTAGCGGGCGCTGGCGTAGTGCAGGGCCCAGAAGACGCCGGTGAGGGCGGACATCAGGCCGGTCAGGGTGAACAGGATCAGCTTCTGCCGCCTGACCCGGATGCCGGCGAAGCGCGCCGCCTCCTCGCCGGCGCCGATGGCGAACAGCGACCGGCCGAACGGCGTGGCGTGCAGGGCGACCACGGCGATGGCGAGCAGCACCAGGAACGGCAGGAAGGCGTACGGGACGAAGGTGCCGCCGATGCGTCCGGCCGCGAAGTCCAGGTACGGGGAGGGGAAGTCGGTCACCGCGTCGGAGCCGAGCACGATCTGGGCGATGCCCCGGTAGGCGGCCATCGTGCCGATGGTGACGGCGAGGGAGGGCAGGCCGAGCCGGGTGACCAGCAAGCCGTTGACCAGGCCGCACACGACACCGAGCAGCAGGCAGACCGGGATGATCGTCTCGATGGCCATGCCCTGGTTCCACAGGGCGCCCATCACCGCGCCGGACAGGCCCGCGGTGGAGGCGACCGACAGGTCGATCTCGCCGGAGACGACCAGCAGGGTCATCGGGAGGGCGATGAGCGCGATGGGGAGGGTGTTGCCGATCAGGAAGGACAGGTTCAGGGAGTTGCCGAAGCCGTCGACGAAGCCGAAGGAGAGGAGGAGGACGACGACGAGGAGCGCGCCCACGGCTCCGTCCCACCTCAAGGAGGCGGACCGGCGGACGGCGCGCGTCAGGGAGCGGTCAGCCATGGCGGGCGTTCCTCTTCTTCAGGGCGGTGGCCACCCGCAGCGCGACGATCCGGTCGACGGCGATGGCGAGGATGAGCAGGATGCCGTTGATGGCCAGCACCCACACGGAGCTGACGCCGAGGGCGGGCAGCACGCTGTTGACCGAGGTCAGCAGCAGCGCGCCGAGGGCGGCGCCGTAGACGCTGCCGGAGCCGCCGGTGAAGACGACGCCGCCCACGACGACGGCGCTGACGACGGTCAGTTCGTAGCCGGTGCCGGTGCCGGAGTCGACGTTGCCGAACCGGGCCAGGTACAGGGCTCCGGCGAGACCGGCGAGGGCGCCGCAGAAGGTGTACGCGGTGAGGATGCGCCCGCGGACCGGGATGCCGGCCAGCCGGGCGGCCTCCGGGTTGGAGCCCAGCGCGTACAGCTCGCGTCCGCTGCCGAAGTGCTTGAGGTAGTACGCGGTGGCGACGAGCACGGCGAGGGCGATCATCGCCGGCCACGGCACCGCGCTCAGGCCGCCGGAGCCGAACTCGACGAAGCCGCCGGGCAGGTCGGCCGCGGTGATCTGGCGGGAGCCGACCCAGATGGAGTCGATGCCGCGGATGATGTAGAGGGTGCCGAGGGTGACGACCAGCGCGGGCACCTGACCGAGGCTGACCAGCAGACCGTTGAGCAGGCCGAAGCCGACGCCCATCAGCACCGCGAGGAACACGGCCACGACGGGGTTTCCGCCGCCCTGGAGGTACGTACCGGCGGCGAAGGCGCTGATGCCGAGGGTGGAGCCGACCGAGAGGTCGACGTTGCGGGTGATGACGACCAGGGACTGGCCGGTGGCGACCAGGACCAGGATGGTCGCGTTCAGCAGCAGGTCCTTGATGCCCTGCTCGGACAGGAACTCGCTGTTCCCGGCCTGGGTGACGGCGATCATCACCAGGAAGACGAGCAGGATGGCCAGTTCCCGCATCTTGAAGACGCGGTCGACGAGCCGGGTGGCGCCGGCCCCGGGCGCGTCGGCGACGGGGGCCTGGTCGGGTGCGGTGACCGTCATGCGGCGGCCCTCCCGGTGGCGTGCGGGGTCACGAGGGAGGCACTCCCGGCGGTCGTGCGGCGGCCTCCTCCGTGAGGCGCGGAGGTCACGGCGGAGGCACTCCCGGCGGCGGTCACACGACGGCCCTCCCCATGACGTGCCCAGGGCACGACGGAGGCACTCCCGGCGGCGGTCACGCGGCGGCCCTCCCCGTGGCTGCGGCCATCACGGTCTCCTCGGTGGCGTCGGTACGGGGGATCTCGGCGGTCAGACGGCCCTCGTGCATCACCAGGACGCGGTCGGCCATCCCGAGGACCTCCGGCAGGTCGGAGGAGATCATCAGGACGGCCACGCCGTCGGCGGCCAGCGCGCTCAGCAGCCGGTGCACCTCGGCCTTGGTGCCGACGTCGATGCCGCGGGTCGGCTCGTCGACGATCAGCACCTTGGGGCCGGTGGCCAGCCACTTGGCCAGGACGACCTTCTGCTGGTTGCCGCCGGAGAGGGTGGAGACGGTGTCGGCGATGCGGGCGTACTTCACCTGGAGTCTGACGGCCCAGTCGAGGGAGCGGCTGCGTTCGGCGCCACGGTCCATCAGTCCGGCCTTCACGGTCGTGCGCAGCCCGGTGAGGCCGATGTTGCGTTCGATGGACATGTCCATCACCAGGCCCTGGGCGCGCCGGTCCTCGGGGACGAGGGCGAGTCCGGCGGCCATCGCCGTGGACGGGGCGCCGTTGACGAGGAGCTTGCCGTCGACCTCCACCTCCCCGGCGTCCCACCGGTCGACGCCGAACACGGCGCGGGCGACCTCGGTGCGTCCGGCGCCGACCAGTCCGGCGAGGCCGACGATCTCACCGCGCCGTACGTCGAAGGAGACGTCGGTGAAGACGCCCTCCCGGGTCAGCCGGCGCACGCTGAGGGCGACCTCGCCGGGACGGACCTCCTGCTTGGGGTAGAGCTCGTCGAGGTCGCGGCCGACCATGCGGCGGACCAGGTCGTCCTCGGTCATGCCGTCCAGCGGCTCGGCGGCGATCCGGGCGCCGTCGCGCAGGGTGGTGACCCGTCGGCAGATCTCGAAGATCTCCTCCAGGCGGTGCGAGATGAACAGCACGGCGGCGCCCTGGTCGCGCAGGGTGCGCACGACGCCGAACAGGCGGGCCACCTCGCTGCCGGTGAGGGCGGCGGTCGGCTCGTCCATGATCAGGACGCGGGCGTCGAAGGAGAGGGCCTTGGCGATCTCCACGATCTGCTGGTCCGCGATGGACAGGCCGCGCGCGGGACGGTCGGGGTCGAGTTCGACGCCGAGCCGCCGCATCAGGCCGGCGGTGGCGGCGTGGGTCGCCTTGTGGTCGATGCGGCCGAGGGCGCGCCGGGGCTGCCGGCCCATGAAGATGTTCTCGGCGATCGACAGGTCCGGGAAGAGGGTCGGCTCCTGGTAGATCACGGCGATGCCCGCGTCGCGGGCGTCACCGGGACCGTGGAAGACCACCGGCGCACCGTCGAGGAGCACCTGGCCGGCGTCCGGCCGGTGCACTCCGGCGAGCGTCTTGATGAGGGTCGACTTGCCGGCACCGTTCTCGCCGGCGAGGGCGTGCACCTCGCCGGGGAACAGTTCCAGGGAGACGTCCCGCAGGGCGCGGACCGCGCCGAAGGACTTGGAGACGTCCCTGAGCGCCAGAACCGGGGCCGTACCCGTGTCGGACGGGTGGGTCATGAGGGCTCCTCGACGACGCCGGGCGGGACGGCCCTCACGGCGTCGTGAAAGGTTTCAACTGGGTTGCCGGGACGTTAGGCAGGCAGGGCATGTCACGTCAATGGGGCGGCATCGAAAAAGTTTCGATAATCGAAGGTCACGACCGAGTCACGAAGGGGCGGCTCGAGCAGAAGGGTTGACACCCCTTCGGGCGACTCATAACTTCGCGTTCTGAATCGTTTCACACATGGTCGTACTCAAGGTGGGTTGCGACCCGATGCCACAGGAGCGCCGAAGTGACCGAGCTCGCCGCGGTGAAGGCCGCGCTCAAGACCCAGGCAGTCGAGACTCCGTCGTGGGCGTACGGGAACTCGGGCACCCGGTTCAAGGTGTTCGCCCAACCGGGCGTGCCGCGCGACCCGTTCGAGAAACTGGACGACGCGGCGAAGGTGCACGAGTTCACCGGCGTGGCCCCGACCGTCGCCCTGCACATTCCGTGGGACAAGGTCGACGACTACGCCGCGCTGGCGGCGCACGCCGAGGACCGGGGCGTACGGATCGGCGCGATCAACTCCAACACCTTCCAGGACGACGACTACAGGCTGGGCAGCATCTGCCACCCCGACGCGGCGGTGCGCAGGAAGGCCGTCGACCACCTGGTGGAGTGCGTCGACATCATGGACGCCACCGGGTCGCGGGACCTGAAGCTGTGGTTCGCCGACGGCACGAACTATCCCGGGCAGGACGACGTACGGTCCCGGCAGGACCGGCTTGCCGAAGGGCTGGCGGAGGTGTACGGGCGGCTCGGTGAGGGGCAGCGGATGCTGCTGGAGTACAAGCTCTTCGAGCCGGCGTTCTACACGACGGACGTGCCGGACTGGGGCACGGCGTACGCCCACTGTCTGAAGCTGGGTGAGAAGGCGCAGGTCGTGGTGGACACGGGACATCACGCGCCGGGCACGAACATCGAGTTCATCGTGGCGACGCTGCTGCGGGAGGGGAAGCTCGGCGGGTTCGACTTCAACTCGCGGTTCTACGCGGACGACGACCTGATGGTCGGGGCCGCCGACCCGTTCCAGTTGTTCCGGATCATGTACGAGGTGGTGCGCGGGGGCGGGTTCACCTCCGACGTGGCGTTCATGCTCGACCAGTGCCACAACATCGAGGCGAAGATCCCCGCGATCATCCGGTCGGTGATGAACGTGCAGGAGGCCACGGCCAAGGCGTTGCTGGTCGACGCGGAGGCGCTGTCCGCCGCGCAGGCTTCGGGGGACGTGCTGGAGGCCAACGCCGTGCTGATGGACGCGTACGACACGGACGTGCGTCCGTTGCTTCGTGAGGTGCGTGAGGAGATGGGGCTCTCCCCGGATCCCATGGCGGCGTACCGCGCGTGCGGCTGGGCGGAGAAGGTCGTCGCCGAGCGGGTCGGCGGGCAGCAGGCGGGGTGGGGCGCCTAGGCCGTACGCACCTGCCGGGTTCCGACCGGTCACGGTCTGCGGGCCGTATGTGGCTGACCGCGCCCACGCGGCAAAGCCGCATGTCCCGTACAGCCCCGCGCCCCTTGCAGGGGCGCTGTCCTCGCCCTCCGTCGAAAAAGGACTGACAAGACATGGCATCCCACCCCGAAGCCGCCGCCCTCCTCGCCCGTTCCCACCGGCTCGGCTCCGATCCCCGCAACACCAACTACGCCGGCGGCAACGCGTCCGCCAAGGGCACCGCCACCGACCCCGTCACCGGTGGTGACGTCGAGCTGATGTGGGTCAAGGGCTCCGGCGGCGACCTGGGCACCCTCACCGAGGCGGGGCTGGCCGTGTTGCGGCTGGACCGGATGCGGGCGCTCAAGGACGTCTACCCGGGCGTCGAGCGCGAGGACGAGATGGTCCCCGCCTTCGACTACTGCCTGCACGGCAAGGGCGGCGCGGCGCCCTCGATCGACACGGCGATGCACGGGCTCGTCGAGGCGGCGCACGTCGACCACCTCCACCCCGACTCCGGGATCGCGCTGGCCTGTGCGGCCGACGGCGAGAAGCTGACCGCCGAGTGCTTCGGCGACACGGTGGTGTGGGTGCCGTGGCGGCGGCCCGGTTTCCAGCTGGGGCTGGACATCGCGGCCGTGAAGGAGGCCAACCCGCAGGCGATCGGGTGCGTGCTCGGCGGGCACGGCATCACCGCGTGGGGCGACACCTCCGAGGAGTGCGAGCGCAACTCGCTGCACATCATCCGCACCGCCGAGGCCTTCCTCGCCGAGCGCGGGCGGCCGGAGCCGTTCGGCGCGGTCCTGGACGGGTACGAGGCGCTCCCCGAGGCCGAGCGGCGGGAGCGGGCCGCGGCGCTGGCACCGTACGTCCGTGGCCTCGCCTCGCAGGACCGGCCGCAGGTCGGGCACTTCACCGACACCGACGTGGTGCTCGACTTCCTCGCGCGTGCCGAGCACCCGCGGCTCGCCGCGCTCGGCACCTCCTGCCCCGACCACTTCCTGCGCACCAAGGTGCGGCCCCTGGTCCTGGACCTGCCGCCGACCGCGCCCCTGGACGAGGCGGTCACCCGGCTGAAGGAGCTGCACGCCGCCTACCGCGAGGAGTACGCCGCCTACTACCACCGGCACGCCGAGCCCGGCTCCCCCGCGATGCGCGGCGCCGATCCGGCGGTCGTGCTGGTGCCGGGCGTCGGCATGTTCAGCTTCGGCAAGGACAAGCAGACCGCCCGGGTCGCCGGCGAGTTCTACGTCAACGCGGTCAACGTGATGCGCGGGGCGGAGGCGGTCTCGTCGTACGCGCCGATCGAGGAGTCGGAGAAGTTCCGCATCGAGTACTGGGCGCTGGAGGAGGCCAAACTCCAGCGGATGCCGAAGCCCAAGCCGCTGGCGACGCGCGTCGCGCTCGTCACCGGCGCGGGCAGCGGCATCGGGAAGGCCATCGCGCGGCGGCTGGCCGCCGAGGGCGCGTGCGTGGTCGTGGCCGACCTGAACGCCGAGAACGCGGCGCGGGTGGCCGAGGAGCTGGGCGGGGCGGACCAGGCCGTCGCCGTGACCGTCGACGTCACCTCCGAGGAGCAGATCGCGGAGGCCTTCCGGGCGGCCGTCCTCGCCTTCGGCGGCGTCGACCTGGTGGTCAACAACGCGGGTATCTCCATCTCCAAGCCGCTGCTGGAGACTTCCGTCGAGGACTGGGACCTCCAGCACGACATCATGGCCCGCGGCTCCTTCCTCGTCTCACGCGAGGCGGCCCGGGTGATGACGGCGCAGGAGATGGGCGGCGACATCGTCTACATCGCCTCGAAGAACGCCGTGTTCGCCGGCCCGAACAACATCGCCTACTCCGCCACCAAGGCCGACCAGGCCCACCAGGTGCGCCTCCTCGCCGCCGAGCTGGGTGAGCACGGCATCCGTGTGAACGGAGTCAACCCGGACGGTGTGGTGCGCGGTTCGGGCATCTTCGCGGGCGGCTGGGGTGCCAAGCGGGCGGCGGTGTACGGGGTTCCGGAGGAGAAGCTGGGCGAGTTCTACGCGCAGCGGACGCTGCTCAAGCGCGAGGTGCTGCCCGAGCACGTCGCGAACGCCGTGTTCGCGCTGACCGGCGGCGACCTGACCCACACCACCGGCCTGCACGTCCCGGTCGACGCCGGCGTCGCCGCCGCGTTCCTGCGATGAGCGCAGCCGTGGACGTCAAGTCGTACGCCGCGGTCGATCTCGGCGCGTCCAGCGGGCGCGTCATGGTCGGCCGCGTCGACCCGGACCGCCTGGAGCTGGCCGAGGCGCACCGCTTCCCCAACCGGCCGGTCCGGACGCCCGAGGGGCTGCGCTGGGACGTCCTGGCGCTGTACGCCGGTGTCCTGGACGGGCTTCGCGCGGCGGGCCCGGTGGACTCGGTCGGCATCGACAGCTGGGCCGTCGACCACGGCCTGCTGGACGCCGACGGGGCACTGCTCGGCAACCCCGTGCACTACCGCGACGCCCGCACCGAGGGCGTCGCGGAGAAGGTGTGGGCCACGCTGCCCGCCGCGGAGCTGTACGCGGCGACCGGGTTGCAGTACGCCCCCTTCAACACCCTTTACCAGCTCGTCGCCGCCCGTGGTACGGCCCAGTTCGCCCAGGCGCGGCGGCTGTTGCTGATACCGGACCTGCTGACCTACTGGCTGACCGGCGAGCAGGGCACGGAGCTGACCAACGCCTCCACCACCCAGCTCGTCGACCCCCGCACCCGCGACTGGTCGCACGACGTCGCGGACCGGCTCGGGATCGACCTCGGCCTGTTCGCGCCGCTGCGCCGGCCCGGTGACCCGGCGGGTGTGCTGCGCCCGGCCGTGCTGGAGGAGACGGGGCTGGCGGGGCCCGTGCCGGTGACGGCGGTCGGTTCGCACGACACCGCCTCCGCGGTGGCCGCCGTCCCGGCCTCGGGCGAACGGTTCGCCTACATCTGCACCGGCACCTGGTCGCTGGCCGGTCTGGAGCTGACCGCTCCGGTGCTGACCGAGGAGAGCCGCGCCGCCAACTTCACCAACGAGCTCGGGCTGGACGGCACGGTCCGTTACCTGCGCAACATCATGGGGCTGTGGCTGCTCCAGGAGTGCGTACGGGCCTGGGGCGAGCCGGATCTGGGCGGGCTGCTGCTCGCGGCGGCCCGGGTGCCGGCGCTGCGGTCGGTGGTGGACGCGGGGGACGCGGCGTTCCTGGCGCCGGGCCGGATGCCGGAGCGGATCGCCGAGGCGTGCCGTGCCTCGGGGCAGCCGGTGCCCGGGACGCCCGCCGAGGTGACCCGCTGCATCCTCGACTCGCTGGCACTGGCCCACCGCAGGGCCGTCGAGGACGCCCAGCGGCTCGCCGGGCACCCGGTCGACGTCGTGCACGTCGTCGGCGGCGGCACCCGCAACGCGCTGCTGTGCCAGCTGACCGCGGACGCCTGCGGGCTGCCGGTGGTCGCGGGGCCGACGGAGGCCGCGGCCCTCGGCAACGTCCTCGTGCAGGCGCGCGCCGACGGGCTGGTCGGCGACCTCACCGGGATGCGCCGACTGCTGGTGCGCACCCAGTCGTTGACCCGGTACGAGCCGCGCGGCGGCACGGCGCGCTGGCGGGCGGCCGAGGCCCGACTCGCCGACCGGTGAACGGCATCTCCCCCCGGCCCCGGCATGCCGACTACCCTGCGTTTCATCCGATGATCAAGATGTTCGAGCCGACCGATCACAAGGAGCCGCGATGCGTGTCGCCCTGTTCCTGACCTGCGTCAACGACACGCTCTATCCGGAGACCGGCCGTGCCGTGGTGAAGCTGCTGACCAGACTGGGCGTCGAGGTCGACTTCCCGATGGCCCAGACCTGCTGCGGGCAGGCGCACTACAACACCGGCTACCGGCACGAGGCGGAGCCGCTGGCGCGGCACTTCTCGGAGGTCTTCGAGGAGTACGAGGCGATCGTGACGCCCTCCGGCTCGTGCGGCGCGATGGTGCGGGAGCTGTATCCGCGCATGGGCGAGCGGGCGCGGGCGGAGGGGCGCGGGGACACGCTCGCGGCCACCCTGGCGCCGGTGGTGCCGAAGACGTACGAGCTGACGGAGTTCCTGGTGGACGTGCTGGGGGTGACGGACGTGGGGGCGTACTACCCGCACACCGTCACCTACCACCCGACCTGCCACGGGCTGCGCGGCCTGGGGCTCGGCGACCGGCCCCGGCGGCTGCTGGAGGCGGTGAAGGGGCTGGAGCTGGTCGAGTTGCCGGGCGCCGAGGAGTGCTGCGGCTTCGGCGGCACCTTCGCCGTGAAGAACTCCGACGTGTCGGCGGCGATGGGCGCGGACAAGGTGCGCAACGCCGAGTCCACCGGGGCCGATGTGCTGTGCGCGGCCGACAACTCCTGCCTGATGCACATCGGGGGGACCATGACGCGGCTGCGGACGGGCATGCGGCCGGTGCACATCGCGGAGATCCTGGCGGGCACGGAGCGGGAGGCGGCCGTATGAGCGGGACGTATCTGGGGATGCCGGCCTTTCCGGAGGCGGCGCGTGCGGCCGTGCGCAATCCGACGCTGCGCGGGAATCTGCGTCACGCCACGCACACCATCCGGGACAAGCGGGCCCGCGCGGTCGCGGAGCTGGACGACTGGGCGGCGCTGCGCGAGGCCGGGAAGCGGATCAAGGACCACACGCTGCGTCATCTCGACCGGTACCTGGTGCAGGTGGAGGAGGCGGTCACGGCGGCCGGCGGGACCGTGCACTGGGCCGCCGACGCCGACGAGGCCAACGAGATCGTCGTCCGGCTGGTCAAGGAGAGCGCCGGCAGTGACGTCGGAAGGCGTGAGGTCGTCAAGGTCAAGTCGATGGCGACGCAGGAGATCGGTCTCAACGAGGCCCTCGAGGCGGAGGGCATCCACGCCTACGAGACGGATCTCGCCGAACTGATCGTGCAGTTGGGCAAGGACCGGCCCTCGCACATCCTGGTGCCGGCGATCCACCGCAACCGCGGTGAGATCCGGGACATCTTCCGTTCCGAGATGAGCGAGTGGGGCCGCCCGGCGCCCGAGGGCCTCACCGACACACCCGCCGAACTCGCCGAGGCGGCCCGGCTCCACCTGCGGGAGAAGTTCCTGCGGGCCGAGGTCGGCATCTCCGGCGCCAACTTCGTGGTCGCCGAGACCGGCACGCTCGTGGTCGTGGAGTCCGAGGGCAACGGACGGATGTGCCTGACCCTGCCCGAGACGCTGATCTCGGTCGTCGGCATCGAGAAGATCGTGCCGACCTGGCGGGACCTGGAGGTCTTCCTGCAGACCCTCCCCCGCTCCTCGACGGCCGAGCGCATGAACCCGTACACGTCCATGTGGACGGGCACCACCGACGAGGACGGTCCGCGGACCTTCCACCTGGTGCTGCTGGACAACGGCCGCACCGACACCCTGGCCGACGAGGTCGGCCGCCAGGCCCTGCGCTGCATCCGCTGCTCGGCGTGCCTGAACGTCTGCCCGGTGTACGAGCGGGCGGGCGGCCACGCCTACGGCTCGGTGTACCCGGGTCCGATCGGCGCCATCCTCAGCCCTCAGCTGCGGGGCACGGGAAGCGAGATCGACGCCTCCCTGCCGTACGCGTCGTCGTTGTGCGGCGCCTGCTACGAGGTGTGCCCGGTCGCCATCGACATCCCCGAGGTGCTGGTGCACCTGCGGGAGCGGGTGGTGCAGGGCGGGCCGGCCGTCCGGCAGGGCAACAGGGTCGTCCTGAAACCGGCGAAGGGACACGCCGCGGAGCGGGCGGCGATGCGCGCGGCGCAGTGGGCGTTCACGCGTCCGGGCGCGCTGCGGGCCGGTCAGCGGCTGGCGTCGCGCACCCGCCGCCTCCACCCGCGCACCCTTCCGGGACCGGGCCGGGCGTGGACCGGCAGCCGGGACCTTCCGGAGGTGCCCGCGGAGCCGTTCCGCGACTGGTGGCAGCGCACGCACGGCGGAAGGGACGGGGCGAAGTGAGCAGCAGGGAACGCATCCTGGGCCGCGTGCGACGCGCCCTCGCGGACGTACCGGACGACGACCCGGCCTACGAGCTGGCCGTACCGCGGGACTACCTGCGCGAGCACGGGCAGCGGACCGTCGCCGGGACGGTGGAGTTGCTCGCCGAGAACCTGGCGGACTACCGGGCGGTCGTGCACCGGTGCACGGACGAGCAGTTGCCGGAGCTGCTGACGCGGCTCCTGGCCGCCCACGGCTCGCGGAGCGTGGTGGTACCGCCCGGGTTGCCGCCGGGCTGGCTGGGGGCCGTCGACGTGACCCTCGTCCATGACAGGGCGGCGCACACCCCGCACGAACTCGACCGGGTCGACAGCGTGGTCACGGGGTGTGCCGTCGCCGTCGCCGAGACCGGCACGATCGTCCTGGACGGCTCACCCGACCAGGGCCGCCGCCGCATCACCCTCGTCCCCGACCACCACATCTGTGTCGTCCGGGTGCCGGACCAGGTGGTCTCCGCCGTGCCCGAGGCCCTGGAACGCCTCGATCCGGCACGCCCGTTGACCTGGATCTCGGGTCCCTCGGCGACCAGTGACATCGAGCTGGACCGGGTCGAGGGGGTGCACGGTCCGCGCACCCTGGAGGTGGTGCTGGTGGGCGGGTGAGCGAAGGGGCCGGCCGGCCTCGTCCAGGGCCACCCGGTCGCGCGTGCCCGCCACGATCCGACGCCGCCGCAGCGACGAGCCGAGGACCTGGCCGAGGACGTCCGGCGAGGAACGGTCCACGGCCTTCGGGTCGTCGGCGTCCTCCTCCGGGAGTCCGGCGGCCGCGAGCATCGTCTCGGTCCGGCGCGACCGGCCGGGGTAGCAGTCGACGCCCTCGTGACCCACGAGCGGTCCGGCCGTGGCGGACACCGTGACGCATGCGGGGCCGGGGTGTCACTGAGTACACCCCCCGGACGGGTTCTGCGCCCAGTGTGGCCCGGCCCCGGGCTCCGTAGCGTCGTCGGCGAGGCACCGCACAGGGCGTGCCGACGGAAGGTGATGACGATGTTTCGCACCGGCGCACGAGGCGGCCACGACCAGGGCCCCGCACCCGAGGCGCTCCGGCTCGTCGAGGTGACCAGGACCTACGGCACCGCCGAGAACGCGGTGACCGCGCTGGACGGGGTCACCCTGAGCCTGGGCCGGGGCACGTTCACCGCGGTGATGGGCCCGTCGGGCTCGGGCAAGTCCACGCTGCTGCAGTGCGCGGCGGGTCTCGACCGGCCGGACAGCGGCGTCGTGTGCGTGGACGGCACCGAGCTGACGGGGGGCGGCGAGGCGGAGCTGACGAGGTTCCGGCGCGGTCGGGTCGGGTTCGTGTTCCAGCAGTACAACCTGCTGGAGACGCTGACGGTCGCGCAGAACACGGTGCTGCCGCTCAAGCTCGCCGGACGCCGCGTCGACCGGGGGCGGGCCCGGGAGATCCTGACCGCGGTCGGCCTCGGGGACCGGCTCGGGCACCGTCCCGGCCGGCTCTCCGGCGGTCAGCGCCAGCGGGTGGCGATCGCCCGTGCCCTGGTCACCGAACCCCGGGTGATCTTCGCGGACGAGCCGACGGGCGCGCTGGACACGCGCAGCGCGCGGCAGGTGATGCTGCTGCTGCAGGAGGCGGTGCGGGTGCACGGGCGGACCGTGGTGATGGTGACGCACGACCCGGTCGCCGCCTCGTACGCCGAGTCGGTCGTCTTCCTCGCCGACGGACGGCTGGCGGGGCGGTTGGACGCCCCGACCCCGGACGCCGTCGCGGAGCGGCTGGCGCACCTGGGCGACGACGTGCCGGCCGGGGTGTGAGCGATGTTCGTACTGGCCCTGCGGTCGGTCCGGCGCCGCCCCGGACGGTTCCTCGCGACGCTGCTGTCCGCCTTCCTGGGGGCGGCGGTCGTCATGATGTTCCACTCCCTGCACGACACGGCCGGGCAGGACGGGGTGGACCCGGTCAGCTCCGAGACGCTGGGTACGGCGGCGGGGGTCGTGGGCGGTTACGGAACCCTGCTGGTGTTCTTCGCGGTGGCCTCGACGCTGACGGTCAACGTGCGTCAGCGGACCGCCGAGTTGGAGCTGCTGCGCTGCTCGGGGGCGACCCCGGCGCAGATCGGGCGGATGGTCGTGGGTGAGGCGGTGGTCGTGGCGCTGGTGGGCGCGGCGTCGGCGACCGGTCCGGCGATGCTCGGCGGGCGGGCGCTGCTGGGGATGTTCCAGGACGGCGGTCAGGTGGCGCGGCCGGTCGAGTACTCCTTCGGTCCGATCGCGCTGACGAGCGGCATGGGGATCACGCTGCTCGCGTCGGCGGGCGCCGCGTTCCTGGCGGTGCGGCGGGTGGCGCGGGGCAGCCGGGAACGGGCCGGGGCCAAGCGGTTCCTGGCGTACGCCGCGCTGGTCACCGGCGCCGCGGGGGCCGGTGCCACCTTCCTGTTCTCGGCGACGGACGAGGCGCTGATGGCGCCGCCGGCCTATGGGGCGATCCTGCTGTCGGTGGGCTTCGCGCTGCTGTCGCCGCGGCTGCTGCGGGGCGTGCTCACCCGGCTGCCGCTGAGCGGGGCGAGCGGCTGGCTGGCCGTGCGCAACCTGCGTGCGCGGGCCGATCACCTCGCGGGGATCCTGGTGTCGCTGATCCTGTTCACGGCGGTGTCGACGGCGACGCTCACCATGCAGGCGGTGGAGAGCGACGCGGTGAAGGCCTCCGGCCTGGTCAAGTCGGTCGACGCCAAGAACCTGGAGACGCTCAACCTCACGGTGGTCGGCATCATCGCGGTGTTCGTCTGCGTGATGCTGGTCAATTCGCTGTACGCGGCGACGACGTACCGCTCCCGGGAGTTCGGGCAGCAGCGGCTGGCGGGGGCGACGCCCGGGCAGGTGCTGGGCGTGGTCGGCGCCGAAGGCGTGATCCTGACGGTCACGGGGGTGTTCTTCGGCACGGTGGCGGCGCTGGCCGGGGTCGTGCCGTTCGCGGTCGTGCGGACGGACGCGGTGCTGCCGGACCGGTTCCTCGGCGTATGGCTCGCGATGGTGGCCGTGTCGGCGGCGGTGACGCTGGGGACCGGTCTGGGCACGGCCCGGCGGGTGCTGCGGACGCCGGCGGTCGGGGCGGTGGCCCCGGCGGCGTGAAGGTCTGGCGGGGGGGGGGGGGGGGGGGGGGGGGGGGGGGGGCCCCCCCCCCCCCCCCCCCCCCACGGCCGCGGGTCAGCTCAGCGGCTCCACGCGGATGTTGCGGAACCGCACCTTGTTGCCGTGGTCCTGCAACCGGA